>NZ_JBCPDP010000014.1:0-88653 GCF_040915385.1 Coprococcus sp. RTP21204st1_G4_RTP21204_210225
TTGATACCAAATTTTCAACCTGTATAAAATTTTCAATGTTCTTAAATTTAGCCTTGACTTTTTATTTGCAGGCTAATCTGCTTTTGTTTCCAACTGTTCCCAGTTACATGGGACTTCAAATTCCATGCGTTTTCCGGTGGTCGGATGGCAGAAAGAAAGCCGGAAAGCCCGCAGTGCAATCGGGAAATATCCTCTTTTATTTACAAATTCCGGGTTATATTTGTTGTCACCCCAGAGTGGTGCGCCTGCACCTGCCATCTGGACACGGATCTGGTGATGGCGTCCGGTTCCGAGATGGATCTGAACAACGGATAAGCCAGTCACTTCGGAAGTTTCCAGTATTTTATACGAAAGGACAGCTTTTTTGGCACCGGGTGTATTTTTACTGCAGATGCGGGAGGTGTTGGTGCGGCCGTCCTTTACCAGATAATCGGTCAGAGTGCCAGAGTCCGGAAGGGATCCACATACTACAGCCTGGTAGTATTTTTCGAATTGATCGTTCTGTAACTGCTGGTTCAGATTTTTCGCAGCCGCAGGTGTGCGGGCAAAAACCAGGATGCCGGAAACCGGTTGATCCAGTCTGTGGATCACGGCAAGATAAGGTGGCTTATGTCCGGCATGATGTGAAGAATGGATGAACAGATAATTTTTCAGAATGCTCTCCATGTCCTGTGTACCGATCTTTTTTGTCTGCACGGGAACACCGGCAGGTTTGTGGCAGACCAGAATCTGGTCGTCTTCATATAGAATTTCAGGTGTTTGCAAAATAATTCCTCCCCATATGCGAAAATTTTGTTTCTTTGATTAAAACATAACGGAAAGGGCTTGTCAATTGGGTTGACAAATCCGAAAATCTCAATTAAACTCTATAGTAAATCGAAGAGATTTGACGATGAAGAGGACTAGTATATGATGAAAGTGGCACAGAGAGGCTTCTGGCTGGTGGGAGGAAGCTGCATGGAAATTATAGAACCGACCTTGGAGTTCCGCATGAAAAGTGTGGCGTATGCCTGGCGTTAACGGGTAATGAAGTGAATCGTAATACGATTAATTAGGGTGGTACCGCCGAATTTTCGGTCCCTTGTCAGGGGCATGAAGATTTGGTGTTTTTTATTTTACGGGCAAAGCATGTCTGATCTGAATCCCCTGCATCCGGCAGAGGCTGCAGAGAGCAGCATCTTCTGGTTTTATGATAACCTTATTTATAAAATCAAAAATGAAGAGAAGGAGAACTTTATCAATGGCTAAGGAAAAGAAATTTGTACAGGCGATTACCTCTCGTGATGAAGATTTCGCACAGTGGTATACCGACGTTGTAAGAGAAGCAAAGCTTTGTGATTATTCAAGTGTAAAAGGATGTCTTAATTATCTTCCAAATGGATATGCAATCTGGGAGAAGATCCAGGCAGACCTTGACAAGAGATTTAAAGAGACAGGTGTTGAAAACGTATATCTGCCAATGCTGATCCCGGAGAACCTTCTCCAGAAGGAAAGTGATCATATCGAAGGATTTGCACCGGAAGTTGCATGGGTAACAAAAGGTGGTCTTGAGACTCTTCAGGAGCCAATGTGCATCCGTCCGACATCGGAGACTCTGTTCTGCGACCTGTGGGCAAGAACCGTACAGTCTTACCGTGACCTTCCGAAAGTATGGAATCAGTGGTGTTCGGTACTTCGCTGGGAGAAGACAACCAGACCGTTCCTTCGTTCCAGAGAATTCTTATGGCAGGAAGGACATACCATTCATGCAACTTATGAAGAAGCAGAACAGAGAACACTGACCATGCTTCGTGTATATCAGGAACTGATCCGTGATTCCCTTGCAATCCCGTTCGTATCAGGTCCGAAGACAGAGAGCGAGAAGTTCGCAGGTGCACAGGACACTTACACCGTAGAAGCTCTGATGCATGACGGAAAAGCACTTCAGTCTGCAACCAGCCATTTCTTCGGAAATGCGTTCCCGGATGCATTTGACATCAAATATCTGGATAAGAACAATGAACTTCACAGCGTATATGAGACTTCATGGGGACTGTCTACACGTATCATCGGAGCCCTGATCATGGTTCACGGTGATGACAGCGGACTTGTTCTTCCACCGAGAATCGCACCGGTTCAAACAAGAGTCATTCCGATCGCACAGCACAAAGAAGGCGTTCTTGAAAAAGCAAATGAACTGACAGAGAGACTGAAAAAAGCTGGCTACAGCGTGAAGATCGACGATTCTGAGAAGAGCCCTGGATGGAAATTCAGTGAACAGGAAATGCTTGGTATCCCGACACGTATCGAGATCGGACCAAAGGATATCGAACAGAACCAGGTTGTTGTTGTACGTCGTGATACAAGAGAAAAGATCGTTGTTTCTTTAGATGAGATCGAGACAAAACTTGGCGAGATCCTTGAAACAATCCAGAAGGATATGTATGACCGTGCAAAAGCATTCCTTGACAGCCATATTGATTTTGCTGAAACCATGGATGAAATGAATGAAAAATTCAACACCAAACGTGGATTCATCAAAGCAAAATGGTGTGGAAGCGCAGAATGTGAAGATGAGATCAAGGCAGCAACAGGTGGAGCAACCACCCGCTGTATCTGCAAAGAGGATCAGGTAAAAGACGGAGATACCTGTATTTTCTGTGGCAAACAGGCTAAACATGTTGTTTATTTTGGAAAAGCATACTAGGAGCGAATGTATATGAAAATTCAGTTACCTGAAAAGGTGAATCGAATTATAACTACATTACAAAAACATGGCTTTGAGGCATATGCAGTCGGCGGCTGCGTCCGGGATTCTTTTCTCGGACGTGTGCCGGGTGACTGGGATATCACAACATCGGCAGCGCCGGAAGAGACAAAGTCATTATTTGCCAGAACTTTTGACACCGGAATCGAGCATGGAACGATTACGGTGCTTTTAAATGGAGAAGGATTTGAAGTGACGACATACCGGATTGACGGGAAATACGAAGACAACCGGCATCCGAGTAAAGTGCAGTTTACCAGAAGTCTGTCAGAGGATCTGCTGCGCAGGGATTTTACGATCAATGCGATGGCGTACAATGAACAGGACGGACTGGTAGATCTGTTTCATGGGATGGAGGATCTGAAAAAAGGTGTGATCCGTTGTGTGGGAAATGCTGAGGCACGTTTTTCGGAGGATGCCCTGCGGATTTTGAGGGCGATCCGTTTTTCGGCGCAGCTTGGATTTGAGATTGAGAAAGAGACCAGACAGGCAATCCGAAAACTTGCACCAAATCTTTCCTATATCAGTGCAGAACGTATCCAGACAGAGCTTGTAAAGCTTCTGGTCTCCGATCATCCGGAAAAGATCCAGGATGCATATGAGCTTGGGATCACAAAGGTGATCCTCCCGGAATTCGACGCAATGATGGAAACAACACAGGAAACTTTGCATCACTGTTATAATGTAGGTGAGCATACGATCCATGCGCTGATGAATATTCCGGCAGATAAAGTGCTGCGTCTTACAATGCTGTTTCACGATACGGGGAAACCGGCACGAAAGACGGTCGATCCGGATGGGACGGCACATTTTAAAGGGCATGCATACGTCAGCGAAGAACTCACAAAGTCGATCATGCATCGCTTGAAATTCGATAATGATACGCTGCGTAAGGTGTCAAAGCTGGTGCTGTATCATGATGACCGGATGCCTGCAACGATGAAGCATGTACGCCGCGCAATGAACCGGATCAGTGCGGAACTGTTCCCGTATTATATGAAGGTACGGATGGCTGATACGTTGGCACAGAGTGATTATCAGCGTGATAAGAAGCTGGAAAATCTGGCTGGTATCGAGAAGTGCTACCAGGAGATTCTGGAGAAAAAGCAATGTGTTTCTTTAAAAGAACTGAAAGTAAACGGTCAGGATCTGATCGCGGCAGGTATTGAAAAAGGACCGAAAATTGGTCAGACACTCCAGACACTTTTACAGGAAGTGATCGAGGAACCGGAGAAAAATACACGGGAATATTTACTTGCCAGAATAAAAGAACTGGAATAATCAAAAATCATGCATGACTTAAGTCTCCCCCTGCATACATTAGAAAGACCGGTAAAACAAAGCGGCAGGGGGAAGCCATGAAAGATTATGGAATCAGTGTATTGACACAATATCAGATGGAAGTATTCGGCACCCATAAAGTAAGGGGTGCTATTTTATGCGATACAGATAAGGGGCTGCTCCTCTTGAAGGAGACGCGCATGGAGGAGAGTCGGATCTGCGCGCTTGCAAAAATATATGAGCAGTTAAATGCGAATGGATTTGAATGGGTAGATACGCCTCTGCTTAATAAAGAGGATGCTTATGTCAGTAAAGCCGAGGATGGAACAGGCTATATCTTAAAGAAATGGTTTCAGGGACGTGAGTGTGATGTCAGACGTGAAAATGAACTGATCGCCGGTGCGGAAAATCTTGCCCGGATCCATCTATGCATGCGTCTGGCTGGGGAAGAAAACGGATTTGCAGGAAGAGAAGAAAATCCGGTGATCAAGGAGTATGCAAGGCATAACAGAGAACTCAGAAAGGTTCGGGAATTTGTCTGCAGAAGAAGTGTGAAAAGCCCGTTTGAGATCGCATTTTTAAAGGGATACGACCAGATGTATTTTTGGGCAGACAGAGTGCTGAAAATACTGGAAAATATGGATCTGGACAGTGTTTTTAAAGAAGCGGAGGCAGAAAATCATATGGTCCACGGAGACTATAATTATCATAATCTTCTGGTCTGTCAGGAGGGCATGGCGGTGACTGGATTTGAACATGCACACCGGGATGTTCAGATGGAAGATCTGTATTATTTCCTGCGCAAATGTATGGAAAAGCATCATTATGATGAACGGCTTGGATATCGGATGATGAGAGCGTATGATTCGGTGAATAATCTTGGGAAAAAAGAACGGGATTACCTTGCAATCCGTCTTGCTTATCCGGAAAAATTCTGGAAGATCACCAATTCGTATTACCACTCAGGAAAGGCATGGATTCCTGCAAAAAATGTCGAAAAACTTTCACTTTCTGTCGCACAGACAGAAGAAAAAAAGCGGTTTTTGCGGAATCTGTTTGCGTTTCAGATATAGCGTTCGGTTTTCTTAGATTTTAAGGGTTTAGACTTGACAAAGAAGGTAAAAACCTGTATAACATATGTAGGGTAAGGGGCGTGTCAGACCGCGTGGATACGCAGAATAAACCTAGCAAAAAGACAAAATGCCGGGGTGTTCCGGGAGTATATTTTACAGGAGGACGTAAGTCATGAATAAGACAGAATTAGTAGCTGCAGTTGCAGAACAGGCAGATATTTCAAAGAAAGATGCAGAAAAAGCATTAAAAGCATTTGTTGATGTTGTTACAGAAGAAATGAAAAAAGGTGAAAAAGTTCAGTTAGTAGGATTCGGAACTTTCGAAGTAAGCGAAAGAGCTGCAAGAGAAGGAAGAAATCCACAGACTGGAAAAACTATGAAGATCGAAGCTTGCAAGGCTCCGAAATTCAAAGCAGGAAAAGCTTTAAAAGATGCTGTTAATGCATAATTTGTAGAACATTTTTGAAAAATGGCGCAGTCTGAAAAGGGCTGCGCTTTATTCATATTACGGGAAGGGAAAATCAAAATGAGACTTGATAAATTTTTAAAGGTGTCCCGCCTGATCAAACGGCGTACCGTTGCAAATGAAGCCTGTGATGCAGGAAGAGTCCTGATCAATGGGGCGGTGGCGAAGGCTTCCACGAAAGTAAAAAAAGGTGATATCATTGAGATCCAGTTTGGAACCAAGACTGTAAAGGCAGAGGTTCTGGATCTGCGAGATACGACTAAAAAAGAAGAGGCAGCAGATTTATTTCGTTATCTTTAAAGTTCCGGAACATCTGAAAAGATGTGGTTTGAGATTGTTCCGGCAGCGGATCCGAGGCATATTTACCAGATATTATTCATACAATAACTAGAAAGACAGTATAGGAAAGGTTGGGATTTGTATGGAAGAGAGACAGCTGGTAAAACCTCAGAATCACAGGCTGGTTATCAATAACCGGAAGACAGGTACAGTAACGGGAGTGCTGGACGTTCTTTCTTTTGATTTAAATGAAATCCTGCTTGAGACAGAGCAGGGAATGCTGATGGTAAAAGGTACGGACATGCATGTAAACCGGCTGAATCTTGAAAAAGGGGAGGTCGACCTGGCAGGCAATATTGACAATATTTCTTATTCGGATATCCATTCGGGAGCAAAAGCCGGAGAAAATCTGTTGTCAAAATTGTTTCGGTAGGAGGAGAAAAAATGTCTGGTATCGGAACTGAGATCAGGGTTTTCTGCTACGCAATCCTGACCGGTGTCCTGATTGTGGCAGTCTATCTGTGGATCAGGGTTTTGCGCAGACTGGTTGCTCACAGACTGTGGCTGATCAATCTGGAGGATGCCTGTTACTGGGCAGGAATTTCCGTTTATACTTTTGTGCAGATCTATCATACGAGTGATGGTGTTCTGCGGTGGTATATCGGACTGGGGATTGCGCTCGGATCAATCGGGATGGCGTTGCTTTCAGCTGTCTTTGTAAGAGCTTACAAAAAGATTTCTACACGAATTTGTGAAAAAAGAGTAAAAAGAGTTGATAAATCTGATTAAAAACGGTACACTGTAGAAGACTAAATGGGTTTGGTAGTAAGAAGCTATACAAGATCAACTGATAGCGAAAGGTGAATAGATTAGATGGGAAGCTTAAAGAAGAACCGGAAAAAGCGTCCGGGGAGCGGGCTTCAGAAGCACAAAAGAAGTATTGTTGCGATTACCGCAGTTATTATATTATTATGCGGCATGGTTATTGTACATGGGATGGCGCTCAAAAAGAGCAATGATGCATATAAGGTGCAGGAAGAAGAACTGCAGACACAGATCGATGCGGAAAAAGAACGCTCAGAAGAAATTAATAAACTGAAAAAATATGTAGGAACAGATGAATACATCGAGGAAGTCGCCAGAGAGAAGCTGGGACTTGTAAAGGAGAATGAGATTCTGTTCCGCGCACAGCAGTAACGTAAGAAAAGCTTTGGGAAGAAAATATCCCGAAGCTTTTTTCATTCATAGAAATTTAGAGGGTGGTGGCAAATGGAGGTTAAATACAGAGAGGAGCAAGTGATCACAAGTCCATATGTAACGCAGGCAGATAAAATGGCAGTGTCGCTTCGGCATCTGGCAGACAGGTTTCTGAAAATGGAGCCGAAAAAGCAGTGTTTTACACCCGAAGAAATGACAGAAATGTATGATCGGATTACGGAAAAGGTGTGCAGAGGATGCAGCAGGAAATCAGAGTGTCTGGAGAGAAAGAAGGCAGAACACTGGCAGCTTTTTTATGATCTTTTGTGTACGATTGAAGGATATGGTGCAGAACTGAATAAAGAGATGAAACAGCATCTTCAGAGGGAGTGTATTCAGGCACCACGGTTTTTACGAGAATCACTGGAAACTTTCCAGGAGGCAAAAAGGATTCTGGTGTGGAATAATAAGATGGTACAGAGCCGTGAGGGATGTGCGGCACAGCTGGATTCTTTTGCGGACATGCTCTGCCATGTGACGAGAGATCTGGATGCGAGTATTTTTACGGATCCGCCGCTTGCAAAAAAGGTTGCGCAGCATTTCAAAAAGGCAGGGATCCGGATGCTGAGTTCCGTTTTTTTTGTGGATGAGCATGGCAGATATGAAATTCATGTAACGGTAAAAAGTGAGAAGGGAAACTGTATCCCAACCAGAAAAGCGGCAGAGCTTTTATCAGTATGTACTAAGAGAAGGATGTGCCCGGCTCAGAACGAGAGGCAGGTTCTGGGACAGGAGTATGAAACTATTGTATGTGTGGAAGGACCGGGATATTATGTGCTGCAGGGTGTGGCAAAAATGGGAAAAAACGGACAAAAGATATCTGGTGACAGTTTTCTTATGAAGACACTTCCAGGTGGAAAAGAGGCGGCAATTTTGTCAGACGGAATGGGATCTGGTGAGAGAGCGCTACAGGAAAGCGGGATGCTGGTAGAAATGCTGGAAGAGCTTCTTGGAGCAGGATTTCCTGTGGAAACTGCACTTTCCATGATCAATACGGCTCTTGTTATGGGACGGGAAGAGGTTCGCTTTTCTACGGTTGATATGAGCATTTTTGATCTCTATAATGGAAAATGTGAGTTTGTAAAAGCAGGAGCGGCAGTGACATTTCTGCGGACTAAAGACGGGGTGGAGCATATCCGTTCGGAAAGTCTTCCGCTGGGGGTAATCCAGAGACAGCAAAGTGAAAAGGAAACCAGACAGTTGGAATCCGGAGATGTGGTGGTCATGGTATCGGACGGGATCCTGGATGCGCTTCCGGCAGGAGAGCAGGAGCATTTACTGGATCTGATGATTGGGGGAAGTCCGCTGGAGAATCCGGAGGAACTGGCGAATTATATTCTGGATAAGGTGCTGGAGCTGGCGGCCGGAAAAGCAGGAGATGATATGACAGTCCTTGTGGCGGGAATCTGGAAGATGTGTTACAGTAGATAAAAGACGAGAGGAATTTACCATGTTAGAAAAAGTAGAGAACTATATCAGGCAGTGGAAGATGCTTGAAAAAGGAGATAAAGTTGTCGTTGGTCTTTCTGGAGGGGCAGATTCTGTATGCCTTTTTCTGATACTGGAAGAGCTGCGAAAAAAGATCGGATTTGAGATCCTTGCGGTACACGTGAATCACGGGATCCGTGGGGAAGAGGCAAAAGCTGATGAAGAATTTGTAAAGACACTGTGTGAGAAAAAAGAAATCCCATGCAGGAGTGTTTCGGTGGATATTCCGAAAATGGCAGCGGAATACAGGATGTCAGAAGAAGAGGCGGGAAGGACTGCACGAAGGGAAATATTTGAGCAGGCAGCGGAAGAATGGGGAGGAACAAGGATCGCACTGGCACATCATCAGGATGACAATGCAGAGACTTTTTTCCTGCATCTGGCCCGCGGCAGCGGACTTCGGGGACTCGGCGGTATATATCCGGTAAATGGGATGTATATACGGCCGCTTCTTTGCGTGGGGAGAAAAGAAATCGAGGATTATTTGAAGGGACGGGAGATGTCTTACTGCATTGATGCGACAAATATGGAAGACGCATATATGCGAAACCGCATCCGTAACCATGTGATTCCGTATTTTAAAGAAAATATCAATGAAAAAACCGTGGAGCATATGAACCGGTCTATGGATCAGCTTAGGGAGATCTGGGATTATATGGAACGGCAGACAGAAAGTGCATATCAGATTTGTACTGACCAAAATGGAGAAAAAATCTGCATCCATGCAGATGCATATCACCGACAGGAACGGCTGATCCGGAAAATGATTCTCCGGAAAGCATTGGCATTGGTGGCAGAACATGAAAAAGATCTGGAGCAGGTTCATGTAGAAAAGCTGGAGGGACTGTTTGAAAAGCAGGTTGGAAAAAGACTGGATCTTCCTTATGGGGTCTGTGCATGCAGAACCTATGAAGGGATTGAACTGAAGCGGAAAAAGAAGGACACGGAATTGGCAGAAGAAGAGAAAAATCTGGATCTGAAGCAGGTTTCGGGAAAGATATCTTACGGGAAATGGGAAATTTCCTACCGTATTTTTGAAAAAGAAGAATGCAGATGCCAGATCCCGAAAAAAACGTACACGAAATGGTTTGATTATGATATAATAAAACAGAGTGTCGCTGTACGCACCAGAAGGGCTGGCGATTTTATTGTAATTGATGAAAGCGGAGGAAGGCAGAAGCTGAAATCCTATTTTATCAATAAAAAAATACCAGTGGCAGAACGTGCCGGAATTCCTCTGATTGCAGAGGGAAGCGAGATTTTATGGATTGTGGGCTGCCGGCAGAGCAAGGCATACCAGGTGACAGAGCAGACAACGAAAATATTAGAAATTACGATAAATGGAGGAACTTTAAATGGCCGAGAAAGTGAAAATGTTAATTCCGGAAGAAGAAGTAAATGCTAGAATTGAAGAACTTGGAAAAAAAATCAGTGAAGAATATGCGGGAAAGCAGGTTCATCTGATCTGTGTTTTAAAGGGTGGAGTGTTCTTTATGTGTGAACTGGCAAAAAGGATTACAGTGCCGGTAACAATGGACTTTATGAGTGTCAGCAGCTATGGTGACGGAACCCAGTCCAGTGGAATCGTTAAGATTGCAAAAGATCTGGATGAGTCTCTGGAAGGAAAAGACGTAATTGTTGTTGAGGATATCGTAGATTCAGGACGTACTCTTTATTATCTGCTTGACATCCTTCGGAAGAGAGGACCGAAGAGCATGAAGCTTTGTACACTTCTTGATAAACCGGATCGTCGTGTGCGCGATGTACATGTAGATTATGTCGGATTTAATATCCCGGATGAATTTGTGGTAGGATTCGGTCTGGATTATGCACAAAAATATAGAAACTTACCGTACATCGGAAGTGTAGAGATGTAACAGGTGGAAGGAGCAGGTTTTGAATAATAATAAGACAAGAGGAATCAGTGGTCTTTCGATTCTACTCTGTGTTCTGGTGCTGGCAGGTGTGTACTGGTTTATGAGCCAGTCGGGTGTGCAGCAGACAGCATACACGTATCAGGATTTTCAGAAAGATCTGAAAAAAGAGAAGGTAGAAAGTGTAGAGGTCAAGCAGAACAAAGTCGCACCGACCGGGACACTGAAGATCCGGCTGAAGAATGATGATATCGAACAGCTTCATGTATCCGATGTCAACAGTGCAGAGGATCTGCTTGAATCTTATGACATTTCCTACAGTGTGGACAATGTCCCGCAAGACAGCTGGATGTCAACAACACTGGTTCCGATCATATTGATGGCAGGTATCATGGTATTTGTTGTGATGATGATGAATCGTCAGGGCGGATCGAATGCAAAAGCGATGAACTTCGGAAAGAGCAGGGCAAAGATGAGCACGCAGGAAGAAAACCATGTGACGTTTGCGCAGGTTGCCGGACTGCAGGAAGAAAAGGAAGAGCTTGCGGAGATCGTGGATTTCCTCAAGAGCCCCGGGAAGTATACGCAGGTAGGAGCCAGAATCCCGAAAGGTGTCCTTCTTGAAGGACCTCCGGGAACAGGTAAGACGCTTCTTGCAAGAGCAATTGCGGGAGAAGCAGGTGTCCCGTTCTTTACCATTTCAGGCTCTGATTTTGTGGAGATGTTTGTCGGTGTCGGAGCATCCCGTGTAAGAGATCTTTTCGAGGATGCCAAGAAAAATGCACCTTGTATTATTTTTATCGATGAGATCGATGCCGTGGCAAGACGTCGTGGAACCGGTATGGGCGGCGGACATGATGAGAGAGAGCAGACGCTGAACCAACTCCTCGTAGAGATGGATGGTTTTGGCGCGAATGAAGGAATCATCGTACTTGCAGCAACCAACCGTGTCGATATTCTTGATCCGGCGATCTTAAGACCGGGACGTTTTGACCGTAAAGTCATGGTCGGCAGACCGGATGTAAAGGGACGCCTGGAAATCCTTCAGGTTCATGCCAAGGGCAAACCGCTTGGGGATGATGTGGATCTGGAACAGGTTGCGAGAACAACGGCAGGATTTACCGGAGCTGATCTGGAAAATCTTCTGAATGAGGCTGCGATCCTTGCAGCAAAGGATGGAAGAGTGTATCTGCAACAGGAGGATATCCGCAGAGCATTTGTAAAAGTCGGAATCGGTGCAGAGAAGAAGAGTCGTGTAATTTCTGATAAAGAGAAGAAGATCACTGCATTCCATGAAGCAGGACATGCCATCTTATTCCATGTACTTCCGGATGTAGGACCGGTGTACAGCGTGTCGATCATTCCTACCGGTGTAGGGGCAGCCGGATATACGATGCCGCTTCCTGAAAAGGATGAGATGTTCAATACCAAAGGAAAGATGTTGCAGGATATTACCGTATCACTAGGTGGACGTGTGGCAGAAGAGCTGATCTTTGATGATATTACAACCGGGGCATCCCAGGATATCAAGCAGGCAACAGCATACGCCAAATCCATGGTAACGAAGTTCGGTATGTCGGAAGCACTTGGTCTTGTAAGCTATGGAGATGATAATGATGAAGTATTTATCGGAAGAGATTTTGGTCATACCTCCAGAGGTTATGGTGAACAGGTTGCCACAACGATCGACAGTGAAGTGAAGCGGATCATTGACGAATGTTATGACCGTGCAAAGACCATTATTAAAGAGCATGAAGCTGTTCTTTATAAATGTGCAGATCTGCTTCTTGAAAAAGAGAAGATTACAAGAGAAGAATTTGAAGCATTATTTGAAGAATAGAGGCTAGACTATGAAAAAAGAAGCATTGTTTTGTGATGGAACAGAGGCGTATGTGAGTCCGCCGGAACCGGAGGCAGGAGATGAACTTCAGTTGTGGTTCCGTACAGCAGCTCACGACGTAGATGAAGTCTATCTGGAAAACCGCGAACTATGCATTCCAATGAACAAAGTAATCTCAAATAAGGCATTTGACTTTTATGAAGTGAAATACAAATTAGAAGATAAACCATTCCGGTATCATTTTAAGATCAGATCAGGAAATGAGATCTGCTACTATAACAAATGGGGAGCAGAGAGCAAACTTGTGGATTATTATGATTTTAAAATCGTGCCGGGCTTTACGGCACCGGATTGGGCAAAAGGAGCGGTCATGTATCAGATTTATACAGACCGCTTCTGTAACGGCGACCCGGATAATGATGTACAGACGGGAGAGTACTTTTATATTGGAGAACAGGTTCAGCATGTAGATGACTGGTACCGGGATCCGCAGCCGATGGATGTACGGGAATTTTACGGAGGAGATATCCAGGGGATCATTGATAAACTGGATTACCTGCATGGACTTGGAGTAGAAGTTGTCTATTGTAATCCACTATTTGTATCACCATCTAATCATAAATATGACACACAGGATTACGATTATATTGATCCGCATGTCGGTAAAATTGAAGTCGATGAAGGAAGGCTTCTAGATCCGGGAGAAAATAACAATATCCATGCGGACCGTTACCGGACAAGAACTACCAGAAAAGAGAATCTGGAAGCAAGTAACCGGCTGTTCATCAAGCTGGTAGAAGAACTCCATAAGAGGGGAATGCGAATCATCATTGACGGCGTCTTCAACCATTGTGGTTCTTTCAATAAATGGCTGGACAGAGAGCTGATCTACGAGAGCGCCGATGGTTACGAAGTAGGTGCTTTTGTGTCACCGAAGAGTCCGTACCGGAATTATTTTCTATTCCACCGTACCGGGGAGAATGAATGGCCGGGCAATGGAAGCTATGACGGCTGGTGGGGACACGATACGCTGCCAAAGCTGAATTATGAAGATTCAAAAGAACTGGAAGAGTATGTTCTTGGTATCGCAAAGAAATGGGTTTCACCGCCGTATAATGTAGACGGATGGAGACTGGATGTTGCGGCAGACCTTGGAAGAAGCAATGAGTACAATCATGAATTTTGGAAGAAATTTCGTAAGGCAGTAAAAGAAGCAAATCCACATGCACTGATCCTTGCCGAGCACTATGGAGATCCGAGTGACTGGCTGCAGGGCGATGAATGGGACAGCGTTATGAATTACGATGCATTTATGGAGCCGGTCACCTGGTTTCTGACCGGGATGGAGAAACACAGTGATGAATATCGCGGCGATCTTCTCGGAAATGCAGACCATTTTATGAATGCGATGAAGCATCATATGGCAAATATGATGACACCGTCACTTCAGACGGCGATGAACCAGTTGTCAAACCATGACCATTCCCGTTTCCTGACGCGTACCAACCACAAGGTTGGCCGTGTGGGACAGCTTGGGTCGCGTGCGGCAGAAGAAGGGGTAAGCCTTGCAGTTATGCGGGAAGCGATCATCATGCAGATGACCTGGCCGGGAGCACCGACCCTTTATTATGGAGACGAAGCAGGACTTTGTGGTTTCACGGATCCGGATAACCGGAGAACTTATCCGTGGGGAAGAGAAAAACGGGATCTGATCAATTTCTACCGTGAGATGATCCAAATCCACAGAAAGTCTCTGGCTCTCAGAAAGGGGTCAATCAAGATGCTGAAAGCAGAACCGGATCTTCTGGCCTATGGAAGATTCTGGGGGAATGAGCAGATCGTGGTTATTATCAATAATTCCGATCATCTGAAGGAAGTAAGGGTTCCGGTATGGCAGGCAGAAGTTGCCGAAGGACATAATATGGCGCGAGTGATGTATTCTTATGAAGATGGGTATATTGGAGAATTCGAAGAGTATATCGTGAAAGAGGGAAATATTTCACTGATGATGGGTAAGAAATCGGCGATCGTGCTGAAGAATAAGAAGTGGTAGAATGATAAAGGTAGTACAAGCCATCCGCCGGGCGAACCTCGGAAAGTCTGGCGACTTTCCTCAGTCGCGTAGCCGCTCATTAAAATAAAAAGATACAGCCTCTGAAATGCAAGCATCCCAGAGGTTGTAGAATGATAAAGGTAGTTCGAGACGTCCGCCGGGCGAACCTCGGAAAGTCTGGCAACTTTCCTCAGTCGCGTAGCCGCTCATTAAAATAAAAAGATACAGCCTCTGAAATGCAAGCATCCCAGAGGCTGTATCTTTTTATTTTACTTCGCCCGGCTATAAACGGAAGTTAAAGTCTGCATATGCTGAGCAGCCGTGTTCGTGGATATCGAGACCGTCGAGTTCTTCTCCTTTGGTGACGCGGAGACCTACGGTTTTATCGATGGTGGTGAATACGATGATTGCCATTACGAGGACGTAGGCTACGGTTGAAAGGACACCGATCACCTGGGTTTTGAGGGTGTATTCCGGGGAGAAGACTCCGACGAGGATACTGCCTGTGAAACCGCATACGCCATGGACACTGATCGCACCTACCGGGTCATCGATCTTGGCTACTTTGTCGAAGAATTCTACAGAGAATACGACGAGGATACCAGCGATCAGTCCGATGATGATTGCAGAGTAGTTGCTGACGGTGTCGCATCCGGCGGTGATTGCTACGAGTCCGGCGAGGGAACCGTTGAATGTCATGGATACATCTGGTTTTCCATAGCGGATCCAGGTTACAACAAGGGTTGCAAGTGTTGCGGCAGCAGCGGCAAGATTGGTTGTCATTGCGATATCACCGAGGTTTGTGGAAGCTGCTGTGGTAGAGCCGCAGTTGAAACCGAACCAGCAGAACCAGAGAATAAATACGCCAAGAGCTGCAATGGAAAGGTTGTGTCCGGGAATCGCACGGGCATTCCCTTCTTTATCATATTTTCCAATACGAGGTCCGAGGATTTTGGCACCAACAAGTGCACAGATACCGCCGACCATATGGACTGCTGTGGAACCTGCAAAATCGTGGAATCCCATCTGAGCGAGCCATCCACCGCCCCAGATCCAGTGGCCGGTTACCGGGTAAATAAAAATACTGATTGCTGCACTATATAATAAGTAAGCAAGGAATTTTGTACGTTCTGCCATAGAACCGGATACGATAGTAGCGGATGTGGCGCAGAATACTGTATGGAAAATAAGGAAGACTCCGATTGGCAGTCCGTTGAAAAGTCCGTCGGCATCGGCAAGTGTTGTAGGATTGAAGAACCCTTTTATACCGATGATACCATTCCAGTCGGTTCCGTGCATGATCGCAAATCCGAAGATGAAAAAGAACAAACTTCCAAGTACAAAGTCCATCATATTTTTCATCAGTATATTTCCAGTATTTTTTGCTCTGGTAAATCCGGCTTCACACATTGCAAATCCAGCCTGCATAAAGTAAACAAGAGTTGCACCGACAATTGTCCAGACAACATTAAGCAGTAGTTCAGTGGCAGCGGTTGCATCCATTCCGCCCGCAATTAAATCAGATAATCCCATATTTAACATCCTCCATTTCAAATAAAAAGGATAGCTACAATGAATGATCTACAGGCAGTTCATTTGTAGTTATCCTCTTTGATAACGATATTCAACACTATTCTAATTCACATATATTTTTAGCTAAAGAGCAGCAGAGCCACGTTCACCGGTACGGATTCTTACAGCATCCTGTACTTCGTAAACAAAAATTTTACCATCGCCGTATGCACCGGTTTTGATCTCTTCGACAATTTTTCGGATCAGAGGTTCTGCAACTTCCGGTTCAACAACGGTTTCTACTTTGATCTTAGGAAGAAGATTTACGCTGTATTCAGCACCGCGATAAAATTGTTTGTGTCCTTTCTGATTACCATATCCCATAATGTTACTGATCATAATACCGCTGACATTGGAAGCATCCAGGATTGCTTTCAGGGCTTCCAGTTTTTCCGGCTGGATAATGATTTCTAGTTTTTTCATAACTGAGTCCCTCCTTCTCGATTTAAAAAAAAGAACAAAAAAGGCGTTCCCCGGATAATAGGGAACGCCGTCGTTCTTGATACGCTTTATTATAGCGACTGATTTTGATTTGTCAAATTATTTTTAAAAAAAATACAAAAAATTCGTGCATTTATTAGGTGTTGACGGATAAAATGTCATTTGCTAGAATAAAAGATAAGTGAAAAAGATTCCTTTATCAAGAAAGTTTTAAGTTAACAAAGCAATAAGTCTGTATTTAAAAAGAAGATATATTTATACGGGGAGAAAAGGAGGAAAAATAAATGATTAGTCTCACATTCGGAGAGCAGGTAAAAATTGTTTTAAGCAGAAAAGATATGACGATTAAAGAGCTTGCAGAAGAAATCGAAGCAAGAACCGGGAAAAAGATGTCCCGTCAGAATCTGACACAGCGGCTTGGCAGAGATAATTTTCAGGAGCAGGATATGCGTATGATCGCAGACATTCTTGGATGCCCGTTCCAGCTCAGCATTCTGGGTAATGCGGATTCGGAAAAGGAAGCTTTGGATGAAGAAGAGATGCCGACGGGAAGAGAACTTGAGAAGCTTACCGCGAAAAAAGAAAGAAAGGCAGCAAGAGAAGAAGCAAAAAAGAATGTAGAACGTGATATTACAGTTGGAGAGATTGTAGATATACTTGAAGAGACCACAGCAGAACCGGAGGAAGAAGCTGTACAGATGGAACTGGATCTTGATGCAGAAGAACATGCTGCCAAGGAGACGGAAAGCATTGCGGATTCAGATACTTTGGAAGAGGATATTCTGACTGAAGAAGAAACAGAGCCGTACACAGAACCGGCAGAAGATGATGTGGAAGTATCTGCAGAAGACGCAGAACAGATTGAGGAAGAATTACAGGAGCCCGAACAGGAAATAGAAGCGGAAGTGGTTGAAGAAGCCGGGGCTGAGGAGATTCCGGAGGAAACTTCTGAAGCTGTTTACCAGGAAGAGGCAGAACCGCAGGAAGAAGCGTACCAGGAACAGCCGGCTTATGAAGAGAATCAGCCGGAAACCTGTCAGAAAGAGGAAAATCCTGTAGTAGAAGAGGCGGAAACTGAAGATGTTCATGAGGAGAAAAATTCGCCATTTTCAAAACTTACAAAGCTGATTACTCCGAAAAAAGAAAAGAAATCTTCCGGATGGCCGCAAGATTTCCAGCCGATCAAGCGTCGGGAGGATATTGATGAAGATCTGGTAAATGGAGATGTGAACCCATATACCGGACATGAGTATCGGACAAACAGTGTGCGTATGCATCCACACAGAATCGGTTATGTACAGGTATATGACCGAAAAGATCACAAGTGGACAGACATGACAGAGTGGGCGTTCCTTGGAGTGGAAGAGCGAAAGAAAGCTACGATGGGAAAAGACTACGAGCCACCGATTTATCTGGATTAATCAATGAGTTATTTGTCAGAGCGGAAGATTCCGCTCTGATTTTTTAAAAATGGTAATTTTTACCGGAAAGTCAGAATAGTTTAGAACAGGCAGTTAGAAGGAAGGTGCAGGTGCTAGATTATGAAAAGATTTATCCGGTACTTATATGAATATCAGAATGGAAAAAGGACAAGAAATACAGGATTTGTGAAGGTTCTTGAACAGACAGATACAGCGGAAATCCAGATTTATGGGAGAGGATTTCCGGTGGCAGGAGGACGTACACTGGAAATATATCTCTTTTATGAAGAGGATGGCAAGTGTATTGGAATCCGGATGGGAGAGATCAGAGGCGCACAGGCGGCATTTGGCTACAAGCTGAGTTATACGACAGACGATGTGGGAGGAGATGGACAGTTTGGCAGGATTGGTGGAATGATCCTTCGGGCTGGAAACGGAGCGGATGCAGGATATTATGGAGCAGTCTGGGATGAGGCGAGACCGGTAGATGTTAGCAGGATGATTACGGAAGAAGAATGGAAGCTAAACAAATCGGGGAAAAATAAAAAAATTGCAAATGGCGGAGACGTGCTAAGCAATGAAAAATACGAGAAGCCAGGAAATGAGAAAATACTTGAGGAGAAAACAAGCCAGAGAAAATCTGAGAATATAGAAGAACAGGAGACCTCAGAACAATCTAAAAACACAGATGCAGTTAGGAAATCGAAAAGCAACCCAAATGTGCCGGAAGAAAGAAACTCTCAGAACGCAAATTCAGATTTACCACCAAAAACCACAAAGGATATCATCTATAAGATCACCCGTCAGGAGCTTGCCGGACTTCCGCGAAAGGAATGGAAGCTTGCGAATAATCATTTTCTGCTCCATGGATATTATAATTACCATCATCTGGTATCATTTGAAAAAGAAGGGAAATGCTGGATTGGGGTTCCGGGACTTTATTTTTCGGGCGAGCAGCGGGCGGCAGGAGCATTTGGATTCAGTCAGTTCATGAAGCCGTCTGATGGTGAACTGGATCTGGAAGAATATGAGATTGAAGATGAGGAACATTTCGGTTACTGGTGCAGACCGGTAGGGGCAGTGATTCGAAAAGAAGTAAAGGAGAAGGAAGATGCGGCAGATATTGACCGAAGACGAAAAATACATGAAGGAAGCGATCCGTCAGGCGAAAAAAGCATGGAAGATTGAGGAAGTACCGATTGGTTGTGTGATCGTATATCAGGGGAAAATTATCGGACGAGGATACAACAGGCGGACAACGGATAAGAATCCCCTTGCACATGCAGAAATTTCTGCAATCAAAAAGGCAAGTAAGGTAATGGGTGACTGGCGGCTGGAAGAATGCACCTTATATGTAACGCTGGAACCATGTCAGATGTGTTCCGGAGCCATTGTACAGGCAAGGATTCCACGAGTGGTTGTTGGATGTATGAATCCGAAAGCCGGATGCGCCGGTTCCATCCTGAATCTTCTACAGGTGGAAGCGTTTAATCATCAGGCAGAGCTTACGACAGGAATTCTGGAAGAAGAATGCTCACAGATGATGAAGAGCTTTTTCAAGGAACTGCGCAAGAAGCAGAAGATGAAAAAGAAAGAACAGGAATCAGCAAATATGCCGGAAGAAAATCCTTAATCGAAGAACCTGTCAAAGGCAGGCTTTTTTGCATGAAAAAAGCTACGGAAGCAAAATCCGTAGCTTTTATAATTTCTTTTTTCTGTGCGCTGTGCGTCGAACTAAAGCCTACCAAACGTTACTCTGGCTGTAAACTCAACCCAGGCTACCTTACGGCACCCGAGAGGTTCTGCTTAGTGCTGCTTCGTTCCCGACCTGACACGGTTCACAGAGTCCCGCCGCGTAAGACCCAAATCTCAACGCCACAAACCAGAGGCAGCTTTGACAAGTAAAGCCCTCGGCACAGCATCACCCCCACTATAGCGGATTGTAGGTACAGGGTACCGCTAGCACCCCGGCTGCACAGAACATTATTTTACCGTGTTTTTGTAAAAATGTCAATGTATCTGAGGAGATTTTATTTTATCATTTTGGTTTACGCCAATCTGAAAATGGAGTATGATACTAAAGATAAAACTTTTTGGAAACGGAAAGGAAACGATATGAAAGTACTTTTAGGTGCAGTCAATGCGAAATATATACATTCCAATCTGGCAGTCTACTGTCTGAAAGCATATGCGGAAAAGTATGGTGATACATCAGATGAGATCAGTATTGGAGAATATACGATCAATCAGCAGCTCGATGAGATTCTGCGGGATATCTACAAAAGGAAGCCGGACATGCTCTGTCTGTCCTGCTATATCTGGAATCTTACTTATGTTGAAGAGATCTGCAGGGAGATCAAGAAAGTGATGCCGCAGATCATCATCTGGATAGGCGGACCGGAGGTATCTTATGATGGAGTAAAGGTGCTGGAGCGTCTGCCAGAAGTGGATGGCGTCATGAAAGGAGAAGGGGAGCAGACTTTCTGCGATCTTTTACACTTTTATCAGGACAAGACAGTGGACGGACTTCAGAATATGAAAGGAATCGTATACCGGGAACAGACCGGGCAGATTGTGGAAAATGAATGGCGCAAGACCATGGATCTGAGTAAGGTTCCGTTTGTATATGAGAACATGGAGCTTTTTGAACATAAGATTATTTATTATGAGACAAGCCGTGGATGTCCATTTTCGTGCAGTTATTGTCTTTCTTCTATAGATAAGTGTCTGCGGTTCCGTGATCTGGAACTGGTAAAAAAAGAACTGCAATTTTTTATCGATCATAAAGTACCTCAGGTTAAATTTGTAGACCGTACATTTAACTGCAAACATGATCACGCCATGACAGTCTGGCGTTATATCAAAGAGCATGATAACGGCATTACCAATTTCCATTTTGAGGTTGCGGCAGACCTTTTGAATGAAGAAGAAATGGAATTGATAAAAACCATGCGGCCAGGGCTGATCCAGCTGGAAATCGGTGTGCAGTCTACCAACCTGGATACGATACGTGAGATTCACCGGACAATGAAATTTGAACAGGTTGCAGAAGTGGTAAGGAGAATCAATTCTTATGGTAATGTACATCAGCACCTGGATCTGATCGCAGGATTGCCGTATGAAGATTATGAAAGCTTTGGAAAATCCTTTGATGATGTTTATGCACTGGAACCGGAGCAGCTGCAGCTTGGTTTTCTGAAAGTACTGAAGGGTTCTTATATGGAAGAGAAGAAAGACGATTACGGACTGGTTTATAAAGGAATGCCACCGTATGAAGTTTTGTATACAAAGTGGCTTCCATATGAGGATACCCTGCGCCTGAAAGGGATCGAGGAAATGGTGGAGACCTACTATAACAGCAGGCAGTTCTGTTACACGCTTCCTTATCTGATCCGACACTTTAAAAGACCATTTACGCTTTTTGAAAAGCTGGCAGAGTATTATGAAGAAAATGGACTGGATACTTTAAGTCATGCACGCACGGCAAGATATGAGATCCTGTATGATTTTGCAAGATTTTATGATGCAGAAAGATGTGAGGCGTATAAGCAGCTTCTGACACTGGACTTTTATCTGAGGGAGAATGCAAAAAGCCGTCCGTTATTTGCAGGCGATGAGCGGATTTCAAAAGAAGAGTTCCGCCTGTTCTATGACCGTGAGGATGAAGAGAGGCGTTATCTGGAAAATTATGAAAATATGGAGAAGCGGCAGCTTAGAAAAATGACGCACATCGAGAGGTTTTCTTATGATGTTCTGGGGGATATGAAAGAGGAAGAATGTGTGCTTCTGTTTGACTACCAGAACCGGAACCCACTGGATCATCAGGCAAAGGTATTTTGTGTTACAGAAGAAATCCGGGAATTATGCAAACAGTAACATCTGACAGTAGTAATGGATATCTTGAAAAAAGAAATGAAAGAGTATAGAATGAAAACAAATGTGTGATTTGAGGTGAAAAAAAGTGTTTAATCCAAAACAGACACGAAAGATAGCGGCAGTGATTATTCTTGTTGTTATTGTTGCAATGGTAGCAACATCAATTATTCCATATATCATATAAAATCAGGAGGATTTTTTTGATGGCGGCACGAAAGAAAAAGAGAGAGTTAAGTGAAAAGGCACAAAAGCGTATCCGGCAGAGAAATCTGCATGTAGGGATTACGGTTATTGCAGCCATCGTGATTATTTTCTCCGTGATTCAGTTCACATTATGGCGGTATGTGAGCAAGGTGGATGAGGAGCATATCTGCAAAAATGTTTTTATAGGGAAGACAGATGTATCCGGAATGACCAAGGAAGAAGCAGTGAAAGCGGTAAACAATACACTTGGAGATTATCGGAACAAGCAACTTGTACTGAAGGTAAAAGATCAGGGCGCAGATGTGTCAATCGAGGAAATGGGAGCGGAAGTAGAAAATATTGATAAGCTTGCAGAAAAGGCGGTCGGATACGGAAAAAATGGAAGCATCTGGAGCCGCTATCAGAAGATACATAATTTAGATAAGAAGAAATATGTCATAGATGAAAGCTTTAAAGTTGAGGAAGCAAAACTCAGAGAGCTGATTCAGGAACGTGCGGTTCCGCTGGAACAGAAAGCGGTCAATGCATCGGCATCCTATAACGGAAGCGGATTCGATCTGACAGATGAAGCAGAAGGTTATACGGTTGATGTAGATAAATCTGTGAAGAAGATTAAGAATTTCATGAACAAAAAATGGAATTACGTGGACGCAGAAGTAGAGTTAAAGCTGGATACGGAAGCGCCGACAATCAAAAAGACAGATCTGGAATCCCTGCAGGATGAGCTTGGCTCTTATACGACAAACGCCGGATGGGGGGACCGCGTGCAGAACATCAGGCGTGCAACGGAGCTGATCAACGGAACTGTTGTTATGCCGGGAGAAGAATTTTCAGTGGAACAGGCCACACTTCCTTACACAGAAGAGAATGGCTATGTGGCAGGAAGTGCCTATGAGAACGGACAGATTGTAGAGAGTATCGGAGGTGGCCTGTGTCAGGTATCTACGACGCTTTATAATGCGGTTCTTTATGCGGAACTGGAGGTCACCCGGCGTGCACCGCATTCCATGAGTGTCAGCTATGTAGAACCATCAAGGGATGCAATGATAGCGGAAGGAATCAGTGATTTTAAATTTGTCAATAATTACGATACACCGATCCTGATCGAAGGATATATTGATGGCAATAACCAGCTTGGTTTTTATATTTACGGAAAAGATACCAGAGCTGCAGGACATTCCGTGGAATTTGAAAGTGAGACTCTGGAGACAACAGAGTATACGAAAAAGTATGTAGAAGATACGGAAAGTGCGGTTGGCTCACAGGAAACAGAGGGAGCCGGAATGGATGGAAGCACGGCACGGCTCTGGAAAATTACCTATGAAAACGGAGAAGAGGTCAGCCGGGAAGTAATCAATAACAGCACCTATCAGACTTCTGATGTTACCGTGAAAGTCGGGACAAAATCAGATAATGCAGAGGCAACTAAGCTGGTGGAGGAAGCAATTGCAACCCAGGATCAGGAGAAGATTAATGTGGCGATCAGCAAGGCATCTGCACTTAAGTAATAAAAAGCAGGCGGCTGTTGGAAAGAATGGCAGAACAGAAAGAGGATAAAAGTATGAAAGCAGGAAGAGTGTCACAGACCGTCTATCGGCGTTCGGTTTTAAAACAGATACAGAATAATATAGAAGGTATAGATTTTTTAAGACCGTCACAGGAGGAAACCTGTTATATAGCAAATGAAAGTGAAGAGCGGATCACAATCGCAACGGATGTTTCATTAGCCGGAAATGAAAAAGATCTTGGAGTATTTGCCATAGCGCAGGCAGTGGATCAGCTGGCTTCCAGAGGAGCGCGGGCATATGGAATCAGTGTCCGGATCATGCTCCCGACGTTTGCCTATGAGTCCAGATTGAAAGCGATGATGGTGGAGATTTCGGAGATATGTAAAGAAAAAGGTCTCAGGGTTTTCTTTGCAGATGCGCAAAGTGTAAATGGGATCCAGACGAGTATTGTTCATGTAACAGCACACGGTGAGGCAAAAAAAGAACAACTGCTTGCAAGCAGATCGGCAAAAGCAGGCGAAGAGATTGTCCTGGTTAAATGGATTGGTATGGAAGGAACCTTACGGATCATACGGGAAGAAGGGGCGGCTCTGGCAGAGCGGTTTGCGCCGGGATTCTTAAATAAGTTGGAAGATATGAGAGATGAAATTTTCAGTGACAGGGCAATGGAGATTGCTGGCCGGAACGGGGTGTCAGCAATGCATCCGATCGGAGAAGGAGGGATTCTTGCAGCACTTTGGGATATGGCAGAAGGTGCAGGAATTGGTCTTTCGGTAGAGATGAAGAAAATGACGGTACGTCAGGAAACGATTGAAGTCTGTGAAGTATTTCATCTGAATCCTTACCAGCTTACCAGTACAGGAGCGGTTCTTATGGTGACACCGAAGGGTGAAGAACTAAAGGAAAGACTGAAAAGGGAAGGTATTCCGGCAGAGATCATCGGACACACAACAGAAGGAAACGAGAGAATCATCTGGAGTGGGGGAGAAAAAAGATTTCTCGACAGATCGGCGCCGGACGAACTGGCACGAATTTACGAAATGAAGGAGAATGTAAATGCTTAATATTGTACTTTTTGAACCGGAAATCCCGGCAAATACTGGAAATATCGGAAGGACCTGTGTGGCGACGAATACCAGACTTCATCTGATCGAGCCACTTGGTTTCCGGTTAAATGAAAAGAACCTGAAACGGGCAGGGATGGATTACTGGGAACATCTGGATGTGACGACTTATATTGATTACCGGGATTTTATGGAAAAAAATCCGGGAGCGAAGATCTATATGGCAACTACAAAATCACCGAATCTTTATACGGATGTTAAATATGAACCGGACTGTTATATCATGTTCGGAAAAGAAAGCGCAGGGATTCCGGAAGAAATCCTCTGTCACCACAAGGAAGACAGTATCCGGATTCCGATGATCGGAGATATCCGTTCACTGAATCTTGGAAATTCGGTTGCGATCGTGTTATATGAAGCGCTCCGGCAGAATGGGTTTGCCGGAATGAATACAGAAGGACATCTTCACAGACTGGAATGGGATGAATAAAAAAGTGCTGCAAGGCTAAAAACGCTTTGCAGCACTTTTACTATTGTGAAAAAAATGACTATATAAAATATTTTAAATAATCAACGCATTTAATGGCATTTATTGGTAAAAGTGATGACAATATTTGGAAATTGTATAAGAAAAAATACAATCGTGTGTAAATCAGTGGACATATTTCATAAAAAAGGATATAATAAACGGAGAGTGATATAGAGAATGGAGATAAGTATCATGAAATATAAACAAAGCGTATATAAAACCTTTGCACTCATCAGTCAGTTAGGCATCAGTATACTGGTTCCCATTTTGCTATGCACTTTTTTTGGTACATGGCTGGAAAAGAAGGTTTCTTTTCCAGTTTTTATCCCTTTGGTGATAGTGGGTGTATTGGCAGGTCTGCGCAATGCATGGGTACTTGCGAGACATGCGAATGAAGATCCGGAAGACAAAAACAAAAATTGAACAGGGAGGAATGAAACAACATGAGTAAGACAGACAATACCGTACTGAAGGATATGATCATCACTATGCTTTTGTATGGAATAATCGTACAGATTGTATGTCTGATTATCCCAGGGGATCATCTGAGAATGACAGCAGGGCTTTGGATCGGGGTGGCTGCAGGTGTTTTCATGGTAATCCATATGAAAAACTCGTTGGATGAGGCGGTACTTTATGGAGAACAGGAAGCACAGAGATACATGCAGAAATCTTACGCGATAAGATATCTGGTTGTAGTTGTAGTATTTATAGCCGTCAGCTGGCTTCGGATTGTGAATGTACTTACACTGTTTGCAGGAATTATGAGTTTAAAGCTTGCGGCATATTTGCAGCCAATTATGCATAAGCTTTTCGCTAAATTCAAAAAATCTAAGTAAAGGAGGTAGAGCGCGTGGGGAACAGCTTAGGAATGCTGGCAGCTAAGGAGCCGGATTTTCAAATTCACGGTCTCGTTAAATTCCAGTTATTTGGGCAGGAGTTATGGCTCACCACTACACATGTCAGCATATTGATCGTAGCGTTATTACTGCTGATTTTTGCGTTGGTTGTCCGAGCTAAGCTGAGCGATGCCGAAGGCAAACCCGGAACCCTGCAGAATATTGCCGAGCTTATCGTTGAGATGCTTGACAATATGGTAAAAGGAAGCATGGGGAAAAACGGACTGGCGTTCCGGAATTATATCGGGTCTTTGTTTTTGTTTTTGATTGTGGCAAACCTTTCGGGACTTTTGGGGCTTCGGCCACCAACTGCAGATTATGGTGTAACACTTCCACTTGGACTTATCACATTTGTGCTGATTCAGTTCAATAACATCAAATACAACAAAATTGAGGCATTTACAGGCCTGTTCAAACCATTGCCGTTCTTGTTCCCAATCAATCTGATCGGGGAGATCGCAGCACCATTTTCCATCTCACTTCGTCTGTTTGGAAATGTGCTGTCCGGTACTGTAATCATGGGACTTATCTATGGTCTTCTGTATAAGATCGCATGGGCATGGCCGGGATTTCTACACATCTATTTCGATGTGTTCTCGGGAGCAATTCAGGCATATGTATTTTGCATGCTGACGATGGTATATATCAATGACAAGATGCCGTCAGCGGAGTAAAAAGCAAACTGGGATCTAAGTTCAGACAGTATCAGGTTTGCAGTGATTAAGGAGGAAAATTATTATGGGTAATATTTCAAATGAAGCTTTAGTTTTAGCGTGTTCAGCAATCGGCGCAGGACTTGCGATGATCGCAGGTATTGGTCCTGGTGTAGGACAGGGTATTGCGGCAGGTCATGGTGCGTCTGCAGTAGGACGTAACCCGGGAGCAAGATCAGACATCACGTCTACAATGCTTTTAGGACAGGCAGTAGCAGAGACAACAGGTCTGTACAGTTTGGTTATTGCACTTATTCTCTTGTTCGCAAACCCGCTTCTTGGAAAGCTGTAAAAAAGGTTTTGCCTGTAAAATAAGAGAAAGGAGGCAACGCCTTGGAACGTTTGTTTAATCTGGATGCGCAGCTTCTTTTTGATGCCTGTGTCATGGCACTCAGTATGCTTGTCATGTTCACGTTTCTGTCATATCTGCTTTTCAAACCGGTAAGAAAACTTCTGGAGGACAGAAAGCAGAGAGTTGCTGATGAACAGGAGTCAGCAAAGAATGACCGGAAAGAGGCAGCCGTTTACAAAGAAGAATACGAACAGAAATTAAAAGAAATCGATAAAGAGGCGCAGGCTATTCTCAGTGAAGCACGGAAAAAAGCGATGAAGACCGAAAATGAAATTGTTGCAGAAGCAAAAGAAGAAGCAGCAAGGATCATCACACGTGCCAATAATGAGATCGAACTGGAACGGAAGCGTGCGCTTGATGATATGAAGCAGGAGATGATCTCCATTGCATCAGCAATGGTAGGTAAAGTAGTAGCAGCTTCGATCGATACCAGTGTACAGGATGAACTGATCGAAGAGACATTAAAAGAAATGGGAGAACAGACATGGCTAAGCTAGTATCAAAGGTATATGGTGACGCCCTGTTTGAAGCTGCCCGTGACTGCGGAAAAATGGATGAGATATTCGAGGAAGTACAGAGTATCGGAGTGATCCTCGAAGAAAATGCAGAGCTTCAGAAGATTCTCGGAAATCCGAGAGTTATGCGTGAAGACAAAGAGCAGATGATCGAGACGATTTTCCGCGGACGTGTTTCAAATGAGATTGTAGAGCTGATGAAGCTGATGATCGAAAAAGGGCGCTACAGCAAGATAGATTCTGTATTTGAATATTTTATCGGACTTGTAAAAGAAGAAAAGAAAATCGGGATTGCATATATCGCTACAGCAGTAGAACTGAGCGAGGCACAGAAAGAAGCAGTCATGCAGCGGCTTCTTCAGACGACAAAATATGAATCCTTTGAGATGAATTATCAGGTAGATGCTTCTCTGATCGGCGGAATGGTGATCCGTATCGGTGACAGAGTTGTGGATACAAGTATTAAGACAAAGCTGTATGAACTGTCAAAGAGCCTGAAGAAAATTCAGGTATAGCAGTTAGAATTAGTAGAAAGAAGGTGGATTCGCTCCATGAATTTAAGACCAGAAGAAATAAGTTCTGTGATCAAAGAACAGATTGAAAGATATTCCTCTGAGCTGAACGTATCGGATGTCGGAACGGTTATTCAGGTGGCAGATGGTATTGCGCGTGTCCACGGCCTTGAAAATGCAATGCAGGGTGAACTTTTGGAGTTCCCTTCAGAAGTATACGGAATGGTTCTGAACCTGGAAGAGGACAACGTAGGTGCTGTTCTTCTGGGAGATCATAAGAATATCAATGAAGGTGATACTGTAAAGACAACCGGACGAGTTGTAGAGGTTCCGGTAGGCGACTGTATGCTTGGCCGTGTAGTTAATGCACTTGGACAGCCAATCGATGGAAAAGGACCAATCCAGGCAACCAGGCATCGTCAGATCGAGCGTGTGGCACCGGGGGTTATTTCCCGTAAGTCAGTAGATACACCGCTTCAGACAGGTATTAAAGCGATCGACTCCATGGTTCCGATTGGTCGTGGACAGAGAGAGCTGATCATCGGTGACAGACAGACCGGTAAGACAGCGATCGCGATCGATACGATCATCAACCAGAAAGGGCAGGGCGTAAAGTGTATTTATGTAGCAATCGGTCAGAAAGCTTCGACCGTAGCTTCCCTTGTTAAGACTCTGGAGACCTTTGGGGCAATGGATTATACAACTGTAGTTGTGTCAACAGCCAGTGAGCTTGCACCACTGCAGTACATCGCACCGTATTCAGGATGTGCGATGGGAGAAGAATGGATGGAGAACGGAGATGATGTACTGATCGTTTATGATGACCTGTCCAAACATGCAACTGCATACCGTACCCTTTCCTTACTTCTGAAACGTCCACCTGGACGTGAGGCTTATCCGGGAGATGTATTCTATCTGCATTCAAGACTTCTTGAAAGAGCAGCCCGTCTTTCAGATGAACTTGGCGGAGGTTCACTTACTGCACTTCCGATTATCGAGACACAGGCAGGTGACGTATCAGCATACATTCCTACCAACGTTATTTCCATCACAGACGGACAGATTTATCTGGAAACAGAGATGTTCAACTCTGGTTTCAGACCGGCCGTTAATGCCGGACTTTCTGTATCCCGTGTAGGTGGATCGGCACAGATCAAGGCGATGAAGAAGATCGCTGGTACAATCCGTATTGATCTTGCACAGTACCGTGAGCTGGCATCCTTTGCACAGTTCGGATCGGAACTGGATGCAGAGACTTCCGAACGTCTGGCACAGGGAGTCCGGATCAAAGAGATCCTGAAACAGCCGCAGTACCAGCCGATGCCGGTAGAATACCAGATTATTAT
The DNA here is from genome assembly GCF_040915385.1 of Coprococcus sp. RTP21204st1_G4_RTP21204_210225. Classification (NCBI taxonomy): domain Bacteria; kingdom Bacillati; phylum Bacillota; class Clostridia; order Lachnospirales; family Lachnospiraceae; genus Coprococcus; species Coprococcus sp. RTP21204st1_G4_RTP21204_210225. The sequence continues at coordinate 29,310 of NZ_JBCPDP010000014.1, forward strand.
CATTTATGCAGCAGTTAAGAAGCTTCTTCTTGATATTGCGGTAGAAGATATTCTGGCTTTTGAAAGCGGACTTTTTGATTATATTAAGACAAAATATCCGGAAATTCCGGAATCTATCAAGAATGACAAAGTGCTGAAAGAAGAAGTAGAAGAAGCTCTCAGAAAAGCAATTGGAGAATATAAAGAACAATTTCAGGCAAGGTAGGTGATACAAAGTGGCATCTATGAGAGATATCAAGCGTCGCCGTACCAGTGTACAGAGCACGCAGCAGATTACAAAAGCCATGAAACTTGTCTCTACCGTAAAGCTGCAGAAAGCAAGAACCCGGGCAGAAGAATCAAAGCCGTATTTTGACTGTATGTATGCAACAATGACCTCTCTGCTTGCAAAGGCAGGGAATATCAATCATCCATATCTGAAAGCAGATGATTCGAAGAAGAAAGCAGTCATTGTTGTAACATCCAATCGTGGACTGGCAGGTGGATATAACTCCAATGTAGTGAAGATGGTGACTGAAAACGAAGCCTTTACGAAGGAGAATATCCGGATCTATGCAATTGGAGGAAAAGGACTGGAACTTCTGAAACACAAAGGATATGATATTGTCGCTGATTATTCAGAGATGATCGAAGAACCGTCCTATGATGATGCGAAGAGTATTACAAAAAGACTTCTGACAGATTTTGAAAATGGTGAGATTGGTGAGATCTATCTGATCTACACATTTTTCAAAAATACGGTAAGTCACATTCCGACGATGATCAAAGTCCTTCCGGCAGAGGTGCAGGAAGAAGCGGGAGAAGAGGATGCAAAGGCGCAGCTTACACCGATGAACTTTGAACCGGAAGCGGAAGAGGCAATCAGCCTTCTTGTTCCGAAATATATCAGCAGCATTCTGTATGGCGCATTTGTGGAAGCAGTTGCCAGTGAGAACGGTGCACGTATGCAGGCGATGGATTCGGCAACCAGCAATGCGGAAGAGATGATAGATGATTTGGAATTGAAATATAACAGAGCACGTCAGGGTGCGATCACACAGGAACTTACCGAGATCATTGCCGGAGCAGAGGCGATCGGATAAATACAGGTTTCTGTATGTAAGGAGGAGAAAATGGCAGATAAAAATATAGGGAAGATTACCCAGGTTATCGGTGCCGTTCTTGACCTTAAGTTTTCGGAAGGATACTTGCCGGAGATCAACGATGCGGTTGAGATTACGCGCAAGGACGGAGGAAAACTTGTGGTAGAAGTTGCACAGCATCTGGGTGATGATATCGTAAGATGTATCGCCATGGGACCGACAGACGGACTGGTGCGAGGCATGGACGCCGTAGCAACCGGGGGACCGATTTCAGTTCCGGTTGGCGAAGCAACACTCGGACGTATCTTCAACGTACTGGGTGAGCCGATTGATGAAAAAGAGGCTCCGAAGGATGTTGAATACGCACCGATTCACAGAAAAGCTCCAAGCTTTGAAGAGCAGGCAACACAGACAGAGATGCTGGAGACAGGTATCAAGGTTGTTGACCTTCTGTGCCCATATCAGAAAGGTGGAAAAATCGGTCTGTTCGGTGGAGCCGGTGTAGGAAAGACCGTTCTTATCCAGGAACTGATTACCAATATTGCAACGGAGCATGGCGGCTATTCTGTATTCACTGGTGTAGGAGAACGTACCCGTGAAGGAAATGACCTTTACTATGAGATGACAGAATCCGGAGTTATCAAAAAGACAGCGATGGTATTCGGTCAGATGAATGAACCACCTGGAGCACGTATGAGAGTCGGACTTACAGGACTGACTCTTGCAGAATATTTCCGTGATAAAGGTGGAAAGGATGTACTTCTTTTCATTGATAACATTTTCCGTTTTACACAGGCAGGTTCCGAAGTATCAGCGCTTCTTGGACGTATGCCTTCAGCGGTAGGTTATCAGCCGACACTGCAGACAGAAATGGGTGCGCTGCAGGAGCGTATCACATCCACGAAGAACGGATCCATCACATCCGTGCAGGCAGTATATGTGCCAGCCGATGACCTTACTGACCCGGCTCCGGCAACAACATTTGCCCATCTGGATGCAACGACCGTACTTTCCCGTGCGATCACAGAGCTTGGTATTTACCCGGCTGTAGATCCACTGGAATCTACTTCACGTATTCTGGATCCACACATTGTCGGAGAAGAACACTATAAAGTAGCCCGTGGAGTACAGGAAATTCTTCAGAAATACAAAGAACTGCAGGATATCATTGCAATTCTTGGTATGGATGAACTTTCCGAGGAAGATAAGCTGGTCGTATCCAGAGCAAGAAAGATCCAGAGATTCCTTTCCCAGCCATTCCACGTTGCGACACAGTTTACAGGTCTGGAAGGACGTTATGTTCCAATTGGCGAGACAATTCAGGGATTTAAAGAGATCCTCGAAGGAAAGCATGATGATATTCCGGAGGGATATTTCCTGAATGCAGGTAATATCGATGACGTGCTTGCCCGTGTGAAATAGGAGGGACGTCCTATGGCAGATAAATTTAAACTTAACATTATTTCGCCGGAAAAGAAGTTTCTGGAGGGTGACTGCGAATTCCTTGAATTTGTAAGTACTGAAGGAGAACTTGGTATCTATGCAAAGCATATTCCGCTGACGACGATTCTTGAACCATGCGTGATGCGAATCCACAATGACGGGGAGATTAAGAAAGCGGCAATTCTCGGAGGATTTGTAGAAATCCTGCAGGAGAGGGTAACGGTGCTTGCAGAAGATGCACAGTGGCCGGATGAAATTGATGTGGCACGTGCCGAAGCGGCGAAGAAACGCGCTGAGGACAGAATTGCTGCGAAGCAGGAAGGCACAGATATGCGCCGTGCAGAGGCGGCACTGAAAAGAGCAGTTGCCCGAATTGGAGCAGCTCAGTCATAAAGCATTAAAAACCGAGAATCCTTTGTTGGATTTTCGGTTTTTTTTAATGAAGGAAAACTGGACAATAAGGAGGAATTTGCCTATAATAATTTTATTATATGATGATACCAGGGTCAAAAGGTCAGAAAGCCGATGCAAGCTTGCTTGCAAGAGGATTTTTGACCCCAACATTATATCATTATATAGCGTAAAAAAGAGTATGAATGGCAGGATAAAATTGAGAGGATAAAGGGATGAACAAACAGGACCAAATGACAATGCAGGAAGCGGAAAGAAAGATGGAATCTTTGAGGGAAGTGTTTCAGGTTGTCAGACTGGTAGACGGGAAAATGCTGATGGATCGGGAAAAACGGATAAATGCAGGAGATTTATCTGAAACGTGTCAGTGTTACAGTTTCTGGAAAAAAGACAAGGAATGCGAGAACTGTAGCTCTCTTCTGGCACTGAAAGAACAGACGCAGAAGATAAAATTTGAATTTCTGGATTTGCAGGTATTTCAGGTGATCTCGCGTTATGTTGAGATTGATGGCAGACCTTATGTTATGGAAATGATTCAGAATCTTGATGAGAGTATTCAGATTGATCAGGAGGGGTATGATAAGCTGATCAGTAAACTGTCAGGATATAATGAAAAGCTATATACGGATGTACTGACTGGGATATATAATCGGCGTTTTTTTGAAGAAAAGATCAAAAACATGGAGGATGAAGCTGGAATTGCAGTGATCGATCTGGATGATTTTAAGCTTCATAACGATACTTATGGACATAGTGCGGGAGATGCGGCACTTATAACGACTGCGAACATTATCAAAAAATATATCCGGAAGACGGATATTCTGATCCGGTATGGTGGAGATGAATTTTTACTGATCCTTCCTTCGATTAAGAAACATATTTTTGAAGATAAGCTAAAACTGATCCGGGAAAAAATCCACGATACGGTTGTGCCGAAGTATGAGAAAATGCAGCTTTCGGTCAGCATCGGCGGAGCTATATTCCGCGAAGGCAATATTGAAGATGCTATTGCCAGTGCTGACAGACAGATGTATATAGCTAAAAATTATAAAAATATGGTTGTCACAGAATGGGATGAAAATGGAAAGAAAAAGGAAGAAAATTCTGCATCAGAAAAACTGAAACAGCAGATCCTTATCGTGGATGATTCGGAAATAAACCGCGAGATTCTGAAAGAGATTCTGAAAGAGGACTACCGGATTTTGGAGGCGGCTAATGGAGAAGAATGTCTGGAACAACTGGAACGGTCTGGAACAGGGATCTCACTGGTGCTGCTCGATATTGTGATGCCGGAAATGGATGGATTTGAAGTCCTTGCTGCGATGAACCAGAATCATTGGATTGAAGATATTCCGGTAATCATGATTTCCAGTGAAGATTCAGATAGCTATATCAGACGGGCATATGAGATGGGTGTTTCAGATTACATCAGCCGCCCGTTTGATGCGAAAATCGTATATCAACGCGTCCTGAACATGATCAAGCTATATGCAAAACAGAGGAGACTGATCCATCTGGTGACCAGGCAGATTTACGAAAAAGAGAGAAATAACCGGATGATGATCGGTATCCTGAGCCAGATTGTTGAGTTCAGAAACGGAGAAAGTGGTCTGCATGTGATCCATATCAATCTGATCACACAGCTTTTGCTGGAACAACTGGTGAAAAAGACAGGAAAATATCAGCTCTCATGGGAAGATAGATTATTGATTGCAACAGCATCGGCTTTGCATGATATCGGAAAGATTGGAATTGACGAGAAAATTCTGAACAAACCGGGAAAGCTTACCAAAGAGGAATTTGAGATTATGAAGACACATACCTTAATCGGTGCACAAATGCTGGATAATCTGGATATGTACCGGAATGAAAAGCTGCTCAAGCTTGCACATGAGATTTGCCGCTGGCATCATGAAAGATATGATGGAAAGGGATATCCGGACGGACTTGTCGGAGAAGAAATTCCGATTTCGGCACAAGTAGTATCGCTGGCGGATGTGTATGACGCCCTGGTGAGTGAACGGGTTTACAAGAAGGCATTTTCGCATGAAAAAGCACTGGAAATGATCCAAAATGGTGAATGCGGTACATTTAACCCACTGTTACTCCAGTGTATGACCGAAGCACAGGATAAATTAAAGACAATGATGGAAGTAGCAGAAAAAGAATAAAAAGGAGTAGAAAAGACAGAATGAAGGCACTTGTAATTGCAGAAAAACCTTCTGTTGCGCGTGATATTGCGCGTGTACTTAGATGTGGGAAAAAGATAAATGGAGCAATTGAAGGAGAGCGTTATATTGTAACCTGGGGACTTGGTCATCTGGTTACCCTGGCAGATCCGGAAGATTACGATAAAAAATATAAAGAGTGGAAAATTGATGTGCTTCCGATGAAGCCGGCTCCATTTAAGCTTGAAGTAATAAAGCAGACCGGAAAACAGTTCGCAGCGGTGAAAACACAGATTCACCGCAAGGATGTGAATGAAATTATCATTGCTACGGATGCAGGACGAGAAGGAGAGCTGGTAGCAAGGCTGATTCTGGAAAAAGCAGGAAGCAAAAAGCCGATCAAGAGGCTGTGGATCTCATCTGTAACAGATAAAGCAATCAGAGAAGGTTTTGCAAAGTTGAAGAACGGGCATGAGTATGATGCGCTTTATGATGCTGCAATGTGCCGTGCCGAGGCAGACTGGCTGGTTGGAATCAATGCAACAAGGGCACTGACCTGTAAATATAATGCGCAGCTTTCCTGTGGACGTGTGCAGACACCAACGCTTGCAATGATTGTAAAGAGAGAAGAAAAGATCCGTAGTTTTATTCCGGAAGGTTATTATGGAATGACTGCAAAAGGACAAAATATTATGCTGACCTGGCAGGATCAGAAGTCAAAGAGTTATCGCTCATTCGATAAAGAGAAAATGACCGGACTGATGAAAAAGCTGGATGGACAGAAAGCGGTAGTGGAAGAGATTAAAAAAACACCGAAAAAAACGTATGCACCGCTTTTGTATGATCTGACAGAGCTGCAGAGAGAAGCCAATCAGCGGTTTGGATATTCGGCGAAAGAGACGCTGAATATCATGCAGAGACTGTATGAGAATCATAAGGTGCTGACCTATCCGAGAACGGATTCCAGATATCTGAGCAAAGACATTGTTCCGACGATCAAGGACCGTCTGGAGGCATGTGGTACAGGACCGTACCGTAAGCTTGCAATGACAGCGAAGAAAAAGGATCTGAGCGGAAAGCTCGCTTTTGTAAATGATGCGAAGGTATCGGATCATCATGCGATCATCCCAACGGAGCAGTTTGTGGATCTGAGTCATATGACAAATGAAGAGCGGAAGATTTATGATCTGGTTGTGCGGCGTTTTCTTGCTGTGCTTTATCCGCCATTTGAGTATGAGCAGACACAGGTTACGGTGAAGGTTGGCGGTGAAACTTTTCTTGCGTCTGGAAAGATTGTGAAAGCGCAGGGATGGCGGGCTGCTTATGAAGAGGAAGTCTATTCGGCTGAGGATGAAGAAGAGGAAGAAGCATATGAGTCTGGAAAGAGTTTGAAAGGACAGACACTGCCGGAACTGGAAAAAGGACAGGAGATTAAAGGACTTGTGTTGTCATTGACAGAAGGTAAAACGAAGCCACCGGCACATTTTAATGAAGCAACACTTCTGTCAGCAATGGAGAACCCGACGGCTTATATGGAAAGCCATGACAAAGCGATGGCGAAAACGCTTGGTGAGACAGGGGGATTGGGAACGGTTGCGACAAGAGCGGATATTATTGAAAAACTTTTTAAAAGCTTTTTGCTGGAAAAGCGTGGAAAAGATATCTATCTTACATCGAAAGCGAAGCAGCTTCTGGAACTTGTGCCGGAAGAGTTAAAACAGCCGGAACTTACAGCAGACTGGGAAATGCGTTTGTCGCAGATTGCGAAGGGAAAGCTTTCGCGGAAGGATTTTATGAAGGATATTGATAAATATACGGATCAGGTGGTTTCTGAGATTAAGGCGGGAGCTGGAACGTTCCGGCATGATAATCTGACAAATAGTAAATGTCCGCGATGTGGTAAGAGAATGCTTGCAGTGAAAGGAAAGAACAGTGAGATGCTGGTTTGTCAGGACAGAGAGTGCGGATACCGCGAAACAGTATCACGGACAACGAATGCGAGATGTCCTGTGTGTCACAAGAAGATGCAGCTGAAAGGAAGAGGGGATGGACAGATTTTTGTGTGTGTCTGCGGACATAAGGAGAAGCTGACATCGTTCCAGGAGAGACGGAAGAAAGAAGGTGCGGGAGTCAGCAAGAAGGATGTGCAGAAATATTTAAGACAGCAGAAGGATGAGCCGGTGAATAATCCATTTGCGGATGCGCTGGCTAAGATTAAGTTGTAGGTGGCGAATGGGATGGTGTGTGGAAGGTTTGGCTTTTTGGTACGTCTCATTGACTTGATGGTTGTAGTACAAAACGGAACCGGAAAGTCAAACCTTCCACACGCCTGTGCATTGGCAGACGGGGATGTTGTGGTGAAGTGGAAAAAACAGAGTTTATTTTTACTTATTTATTGCTTTTGGATGAACATAGGCTTAAATTCATGATATTTTTCAAAATGGGACTCATCTACACGTATGAAAGCAGATCCGATTTTGGCATGAAGATAAGGGATAATATCGCTGTCGTAATTGCAGATGGTGTTGAGTGCAAAGACATGATGATTATCCGGATTGTCCATATATTCGTCATCTTCATTACCAGCCATGAATCTCCAGCCACTGTCCGGATTCCCTTCTGTTGGCTCTTCGCGGAGCATGTAGCCGACTTTGTAGCCTTCTTTTGTGATCTTATCGGAAACGATACAACCTTCCCCATTCGGCTCATCCCATTCGATCAGATTTTCAATCGGAATTTCGATAAATCCCTGCTCTTTTTCTGCCATTTTTTTCCAGTATTCTTTTAAAATATGAAGCAATGCTTTTGCATTTTCTGTTTCTGTGGCAGAATTGTATTCCTTCATCTCACTGAAGGTTCCGGATTCACTGACGATTCCAAGAAGCCATTTTCCAAAGAAAGATTTCTTGAATTTAAAGATCATACATTTGATCCCATCCTCATCCTCAAAAGAAGCCGTATACTCAATCTTCGCCGGTTTCCGCCCCAGCTCAGCCGGATCAGCCAACCAGTTTTCAAGTTCCTCCATAGCATTCACAATTTCATTATTCATAACTTTGCACCTCACTACTTATAATAATTCCATGTTGATTGATTTTTCTGTAAAGCCATATTTTTTGTATATTTCATATGCGGCAACATAAAAAGTTTCTCTCCCTAAAGCATCCTGAAAAGCATCCAAAGAGAAAAAATCCTTACTTTCTTTGTAAATATCAGGCCGCCAGTTCACATGCAAAGCCTGAACCTGATTCAGGATATGTACTACACTGTCAAAATCACTGGTTTCCGCAGGTCTGATAATTATATCCATATATATCCTCCTTCGTAAAACATGAAAAAATATATACCTATAATTCAGTATACCATAAACCCAATTATTTCAATATAGAATATGTCCTTTTTACAACCAAAATCCAGTAAAATAAATCCCCACACAATATCCCAAGCCACAGGACAAACGTCCGCCTGGCGCCCGTCCTGAACAACACTCAACTTCGCGAGTAGAGTTCCGGGGCGCCCCTCCCGTCTTGAAGCACGCAGATTTTCGGGCAATCCTGTTTCCAGGGCATATGCAGGAACGTTACCTCCCTGTTACATTCCGAATCCGCCCCGGAAACAGGATTGCCCGAAAATCGTCCCCCTTCCACACCCACCCCCAGGAACCCCACTCCCCCATACCGCATACACTAAAGCATAGGAAAAAGAAATGGAAGTGCCAGACATGGACCTGAGATTGCCTTATTATATGATGTATCCGATTCCACACGCATTTGACGAAGACAAAATCCAGAAGCGCGACCGGGAATACCTGCAAAGTATGTATCCGGCAACAGCAAAAAAGATTTTTCCATATATACAGGAAGAATGCGACCGCCAAGAATATGAAGGAAGCATGATCTATGATGAGTACCCGGATAAGCTCCAGCTGTGCCTGATGTGTCGTAGGGCGTATGAACAGGTCATGAAACAGGAAAAATGGGAAAAAGAGACCTATACTCCGGAACAGATCCGGGAGATCGTAGAAATCCTGATGTACCAGGAATTGATGGAAAGAAGAGGAAAAGGCAGGCGGCAACAGGAAAAAACAGTTGCTTCATGCACAGGACTTGTGCTATAATATCGTCCGATATAAAAATGACAGCATCTGAAACACAGTTTCGGTAAGGAGTGGGCCAGGGTACATATGAAGAATATTATATTTATCGGAATGCCGGCAGTTGGAAAAAGTACCGTCGGAGTGGTAGTCGCAAAGCGGCTTGGATACGAGTTTATTGATACAGATCTGTTGATTCAGAAGCAGGAGAACAGACTTTTGCGGGAGATTATCGCAGAAGAAGGTCTGGACGGATTCTTAAGTATTGAGAATCAGGTCAATCGTGATGTGGAAGCGGAACATGCGGTGATTTCCCCGGGAGGAAGCGTAGTTTACTGTGAAGAAGCAATGAAGCATTACAAAGAGATCGGAACCATTGTTTATCTGCATGCGTCATTTGAGGTTATCAATTCCAGACTGAAGAATGCAAAGAAAAGGGGAGTAGCACTTCGGGACGGGCAGACGCTGAAGGATCTATATGACGAAAGAGTAGTATTATTTGAAAAATATGCAGATATTACTGTTTCAGAGGATGGACTGGAGCTGGAAGAAACCATTGAAAATGTAATGGAAGTTTTGGAAAATCAATAAATTTTTTAAAGAAATTATTACAAAAGTTTTACGAAAATGAAGAAAGCAAGATAAATAATTTTGCAATGAATATAGAAATATGCTATACTGATATGTGATATAGAGGATTATTACAAAAAGCTTCATACAAATCCTGAGAGATCTGGAAAGAATAAAAAGTATGAGGTTTTTTATTCATGAAATAATAAAGAGTATGAATAGAGTGTTTGACAGAAGTATAGAACAGGATATATTTCAGAGGGAAAGAAATCGTTAATTGAGGTGCGAAATGGAACAGTATATTATTAAGGGTGGCAATCCGCTGGTCGGCGAAGTCGAGATCGGTGGAGCAAAGAATGCAGCACTGGCAATTCTGGCAGCTGCGATTATGACAGATGAGACAGTTACTATCGATAATCTTCCGGATGTCAACGATATCAACGTTCTGCTGGAAGCAATCAGTGGAATTGGTGCCGAGGTTGACCGTATTGACCGGCACACAGTCAGAATCAACGGAAGCAACATTGAAAATTTTGATATAGAATATGATTACATCAAGAAGATCCGTGCATCTTATTACTTGCTCGGAGCACTTCTTGGTAAGTATAAAAGAGCAGAAGTCGCTCTTCCGGGAGGATGCAATATCGGAAGCCGTCCGATCGACCAGCATCTGAAAGGTTTTCGTGCGCTTGGTGCTTATGTGGATATCGAGCATGGCAAGATTATCGCAGAAGCAGAGCGTCTGATCGGAAAGCACATTTATTTTGATGTGGTAAGCGTAGGAGCTACGATCAACGTTATGATGGCAGCATCGATGGCAGAAGGACTTACGATCCTTGAGAATGTGGCAAAAGAGCCTCATGTTGTCGATGTGGCAAACTTCCTGAACAGTATGGGAGCGAACATTCGTGGAGCAGGTACGGACGTGATCAAGATCCGCGGTGTATCCCGCCTTCATAAGACAGATTATTCTATCATTCCGGATCAGATCGAAGCTGGCACATTTATGTTTGCGGCAGCAGCAACCAGAGGTGATGTGACTGTTATGAATGTCATTCCGAAACATCTGGAAGCTACGATTGCAAAGCTTGTTGAGATCGGATGTGAAGTAGAAGAATTTGATGATGCAGTGCGTGTTGTGTCCAAAGGAGATCTTCATAATACACAGGTGAAGACTCTTCCATATCCGGGATTCCCGACAGATATGCAGCCGCAGATCGGTGTTACACTTGCTCTTTGTAAAGGGACAAGCACGATTACAGAAAGTATTTTCGAGAATCGTTTCAAATATCTTTCAGAACTTGCAAGAATGGGTGCAAATGTCAAGGTTGAAGGCAATGCAGCGACTATCGAAGGCGTAGATAAATTCTCGGGAGCAAGGGTCAGCGCACCGGATCTTCGTGCAGGAGCAGCACTTGTGATTGCAGGAATGGCCGCAGATGGCATTACGATCGTAGATGACATCGTATATATCCAGAGGGGATACGAACGTTTTGAAGAGAAGCTCAGAAGTCTCGGTGCAGTGATCGAGAGAGTTTCTACAGAACGTGAGATCCAGAAATTCAAGTTAAAAGTAGGTTAAGACAGGAATTCCTGTTTTGATAGAACATATTTTCCAAAATGTATATTGACGGAAGGTATGGACAGTGTTATGATGTGTAGCGGTAACAATTAAATACGCTTTCTCTTATTCAGAGTGGTGGAGGTACAAAGGACCTGCGAAGCCACGGCAACCCCGGTAAGCCGGAAGGTGCCAACCTGAGCGAGCAATCGAACAATAAGAGGATTGATGATGAGATATCAGGTCAGTCCTTTGGGGCTGACCTTTAAATTTGCATAGACAGAAGAGAAATTCTGTTTGTCGATTTTCATTATTCCAGAGATAAGAGAGGCAGATACAAAGAAGAAAAGAAAGGAAAAAAGATGGAGAGATTATTATTTACTTCTGAATCAGTAACTGAAGGACATCCGGATAAGATGTGCGACCAGATTTCCGATGCGATCCTGGATGCACTTATGGAGCAGGATCCAATGAGCCGTGTAGCTTGCGAGACATGCGCGACTACAGGAATTGTTATGGTAATGGGAGAAATTACTACAAATGCATATGTAGATATTCAGAAAATCGTTCGTGATACTGTTCGCGAAATTGGTTATACAAGAGGAAAGTACGGATTTGATGCTGACACATGTGGCGTTCTGACAGCAATTGACGAACAGTCAAGCGATATTGCCATGGGTGTTGATAAAGCTCTTGAAGCAAAGGAACACAAGATGTCAGATGAAGAATTGGAAGCAATCGGTGCAGGAGACCAGGGAATGATGTTCGGATATGCATCTGATGAGACAGAAGAATATATGCCTTATCCGATCGCTCTTGCACACAAACTTGCAAGACGTCTTACAGAGGTAAGAAAGAACGGAACACTTCCATATCTTCGTCCGGATGGAAAAACACAGGTAACAGTAGAATATGATGAAAATGGAGTTCCGGCCCGCCTTGATGCAGTAGTACTTTCTACACAGCATGATCCGGATGTTTCACAGGAACAGATCCATGAAGACGTGAAAAAATACATTTTTGATGAAATCCTTCCGGCAGATATGGTAGATGAGAATACAAAATTCTTCATCAATCCGACCGGACGTTTTGTGATCGGTGGACCACATGGGGACAGCGGCCTTACCGGACGTAAGATCATCGTAGATACTTATGGGGGAATGGCGCGTCACGGCGGTGGAGCTTTCTCCGGAAAAGACTGTACAAAGGTAGACCGTTCAGCAGCTTATGCAGCACGTTATGTTGCTAAGAATATCGTAGCAGCAGGAATTGCCAAAAAATGCGAGATCCAGCTTTCTTATGCAATCGGTGTTGCACAGCCGACATCTGTCATGGTAGATACTTTCGGAACAGGAAAGATTGCAGATGATAAGCTTGTGGAAATCGTTCGAGAAAACTTTGACCTTCGTCCGGCTGGAATTATCAAGATGCTTGATCTGAGACGTCCGATCTACAAACAGACAGCAGCTTACGGACACTTTGGACGTAACGACCTGGATCTTCCATGGGAGAAGTTGGATAAAGTGGATACTTTGAAGAAATATCTTTAATAACAGGTTCTGAATTTGATCGTTTTAGAAAAAATTTAGAAAATTTTACGGGTGCTTTGATGTGAAGCACCCGTTTTTATGATATGCTATTAGTTATCAGGCAGACTTGCGTGAGCGCCATACGGACCTCATAACCGGGCGTGCACGATGAATGGAGGATGAATATAGCATGAAACTAAGGACGAAACTGGTGATTTCTTTTGTGACGATGATCATGATACCGACTATCCTGACAACGGCATTTATATTTGGAATTGCGCGTTATCAGATCGGAGTCATTGAGCATACTTATGGCATTACCGGTGAGGAATATAAAGATTTTGCAAAATCCATCAGAGTGCTGGGAGATATGCCGGAGATCCAGCAGTTTATTATAAGCGCATGTATCGCAGTAGTCCTGATTCTGGCATTTACAGCGATGATCATGATGGTGTGGATTTATGGAAGTATCATCAGTCCGATTCACAAGTTGCAGGAAGCAGCGCAGAACGTAGAAGAAGGCAATCTGAATTTTGAGATCAAGCCGGAAAAAGATGATGAGATGGGACGGCTGATGCAGGCATTTGAAAAGATGCGGATCCGTCTGAGAGATAATGCAGAGGAGAAGCTGAAGAGTGACCGGGAAAGCAAAGAACTGATCAGCAATATTTCCCATGACTTAAAGACGCCGATCACAGCGATCAAGGGCTATGTGGAAGGAATCCGTGACGGGGTTGCAGATACGCCGGAGAAGATGGAAAAATATATCGGAACCATTTATAATAAGGCGAATGAGATGGATACGCTGATCAACGAACTGACCTTATATGCGAAGATCGATACAAACCGGATCCCGTACAACTTTGCACCGCTTTCAGTCAACGATTATTTCAATGACTGTGCCGAAGATATTGAGATGGAGCTGGATTCAAAGAATGTAGAGTTTGGTTATTTCAATTATGTAGAGGGTGATCAGAAGATCATTGCAGATCCGGAACAGTTAAAGAGAGTGATCAACAACATTGTCAGCAATTCTTTGAAATACATGGAACGAGAGCACGGGCTGATCAATCTGCGGGTAAAAGACGTAGGTGATTTTATTCAGGTAGAGCTTGAGGATAACGGAAAAGGAATCGCAGCGAAAGATCTGCCGAATATATTTGACCGGTTCTACCGGACGGATGCTTCAAGGAATTCATCCAAGGGCGGAAGCGGAATCGGTCTTTCGATCGTGAAGAAGATCATTGAAGATCACGGTGGCAAAATCTGGGCGACCAGCCGGGAAGGTGTTGGCACAGTGATGTATTTTGTAATCAGAAAATATCAGGAGGTACCGATAAGTGAGTAAGATTTTAATTGTAGAAGACGAAGAGAGTATTGCAGATCTGGAGAAAGATTATCTGGAGCTGAGTGGATTTGAAGTAGAGGTTGCAAATGATGGACAGACAGGGCTTGATAAGGCGCTTTTTGGTGATTTTGATCTGGTGATCCTGGATCTGATGCTTCCGGGCGTGGATGGCTTTGAGATTTGTCGTAAGGTTCGTGCGGAAAAGAATACACCGATCATCATGGTATCTGCGAAAAAAGATGATATCGACAAGATCAGAGGACTCGGACTTGGGGCTGATGACTATATGACCAAGCCGTTTAGTCCAAGCGAGCTGGTGGCAAGGGTAAAAGCACATCTGGCACGTTATGAGAGGCTGATCGGAAGTGCCGTGGAAGAGAATAAGGTGATCGAGATCCGTGGACTTAAGATTGATACCACTGCACGCCGAGTGTGGGTAAACGGAGTGGAGAAGAATTTTACAACAAAAGAGTTTGATCTGCTGACCTTCCTTGCCAGTCATCCGAACCATGTATATACCAAGGATGAACTTTTCAGCGAGATCTGGGATATGGAATCCATCGGAGATATCGCAACGGTAACTGTGCACATCAAGAAAATCCGTGAGAAAATTGAATATGATACCTCAAACCCACAGTATATTGAGACAATCTGGGGTGTGGGATATCGTTTCAAGATGTAATGAAAAAGAATAAAAGGAAAGAGATTACAGTATGATAACCAGTACAGGAAATGCCAGGGTAAAACAGCTTGTTACATGGCAGAAAAAGAGAAAGGCACGTGATGAAGAAGGCGTCTATATCGTAGAAGGGATCCGGATGTACCGGGAAGCTCCGCGTGCGCAGGTGAGAGAGGTTTATGTATCGGAGCAGTTTTACAGCCGATATGGAGAAGAGCTGGGACTTTCGGCAAGGGGAAGACAGATAGAAATCCTGTCAGATCATGTATTTTCCCACGTGTCAGATACAAAGACGCCACAGGGGATCCTGCTTGTGATGGAGCAGAGGAGCTGTGAGATATGTGAGATGCTGGATCTGGACGCGCAGGGAAGGAAACCGCTTCTGATGGTGCTGGATAATCTGCAGGATCCGGGAAACCTGGGAACCATTCTCCGTGCGGGGGAAGCGGCAGGCGTAACCGGCGTGATCATGAGTCACGACTGTGTGGATATTTACAATCCCAAGGTGATCCGTTCAACGATGGGATCGGTTTACCGAATGCCGTTTGTGTATGTAGAGCATTTGCCAGAAACTCTGGAAGTACTTGCAGAAGCCGGGATTCATTCCTATGCGGCACATCTGAAAGGAAAGAACAGCTACGATCAGGAGGATTACACAAGAGGGACAGCATTTTTAATTGGAAATGAGGGTAACGGACTTCGGGATGAAGTGGCAGATGTAGCAGAGTGTTATATCAAGATTCCGATGTGTGGAGAGGTAGAATCACTGAATGCGGCGGTTGCATCTTCGGTTCTGATGTTCGAGGCGGCAAGACAGCGACGGTAGTGATGAGGGGAAATCAAGCGCAAAGGAGAGTGTGATTTGATGAAACCGATAATCGATTTAAATAAAGAATATGGATTGGTATTCGATGGAGGAGGAGCCAGAGGTGCGTATCAGATCGGTGCGTGGCGGGCTCTTTCGGAAGCTGGTGTGAAGGTCAGTGCAGTAGCGGGTACTTCTGTGGGCGCCCTGAATGGCGCCCTTGTTTGTATGGGAGATCTGGAGAAAGCAGGACATATCTGGAAAGAGATGGCATTTTCCCGTGTTATGGATGTGGATGATGAGTTGATGGAACAGTTCTTTGATGGAGAGGCGTCCATAAGAGAGATTTTGAAAGGTCTCTGGAAGAAGCTTGCAGATGGTGGAATTGATATTACACCACTTAAGGAATTGATCCATGAGGTTGTAGACGAAGAAAAGATCAGGAAATGCGGAAAAGAATTCTGCCTTTTGACATTTTCTGTATCGGATATGAAGGAACTGGATCTGAGTATTGAAGATATACCGGAAGGTCTTCTGGAGGATTTTCTTCTTGCCAGCGCATATCTGCTTGGATTTAAAAATGAACCGCTGCACGGCAAGACATATATTGATGGTGGTGCGGTCAATAATGTGCCGACCGCGTCTCTTCTAAAAAGGGGATATAAGGATCTGATCCAGGTAAGGATCTTTGGTCCGGGAAGAGTGCCGAAGACGACGATTCCGGAAGACGGCTCTCTGTTGGAGATCGAACCGAGAGTAGGACTTGGCAGTATTCTTGAATTTTCGGCAAAGCGGAGCAGACAGAATTTGAAAATTGGCTATTATGATGCAAAAAGAGCGCTTTACGGGCTCACTGGATCGATTTACTATATTGAAGAAACACGAGAAGAGTGTTATTATGTAGAAATAATGAAGCTTTTGAGCGAACTTGAAAAGACGGAATATCGTTTCAAACTCAAGTTGCCGATCGGCTGTTCAGACAGAGAGTTGTTCTATGGAATGCTGGAGGCAAGTGCGAAGCTCATGAGAATTCCAAAATATAATATTTATACAGCAGATGAACTGTGGAATGAGACGAGCAGAAAGTACGAGACTCTTACAGATGAGGGAAAAGAAAAACTGCCGAAATTCGTCCATGCGATTGCAAAGCTGAGAAAGGACTACAAGATGAATTTAAAAGGAAGAAGTTTTTTGAAACTGGAAGATTATACACCGGCAGAGATTGAATATCTCGTTGACCTGGCAGGTGAATTAAAGGCAAAGAAGAAAGCAGGAATTAAAGGACACAGCCTGGAAGGAAAGAACATTGCCCTTATTTTTGAAAAGCCATCTACAAGAACCAGATGTGCATTTACCGTAGGAGCACAGGATGAAGGTGGAATCCCGACATACCTTGCAGGTAATGAGATCCAGTTAGGCGATAAAGAGAGTATCGAAGATACAGCACGTGTACTTGGAAGAATGTTCGATGGAATCGAATTCCGTGGATTTGAACAGAGATACGCAGATGTACTTGCAGAGTACAGTGGAGTTCCGGTATGGAATGGTCTGACAGATACTACACATCCGACACAATGTCTGGCTATGCTCCTTACCATGAAAGAAGAATTCGGACACCTGAAAGGTCTGAAGGTTGCATACCTTGGAGATGGACGCAACAACGTTGCGAACAGCCTTTTGGTAGGATGCGCCAAAATCGGAGTAGATGTAGCAATCGTTGCACCGAAGCCACTCTGGACTTCGGAATCTCTGTGGAAGAGATGTGACGAATATGCAAAAGAATCCGGAGCAACTATCGAGATCACCGATGACCTTGATGGTGTAAAGGGAGCAGATGTCATTTACACAGACGTATGGATTTCCATGGGTGAAGAAAAGAAAGAGCAGGAAAGAGAGCGTCTCGGAAAGCCATATCAGGTAAATGCAGCTCTGATGGAACGTACAGGAAAAGATACTACAATCTTCTCACACTGCTTGCCGGCGATCAAAGAAAAAGAAGTTACCGAAGAAGTATTTGAAGGACCACAGTCAAGAGTATTTGATGAAGCTGAGAACCGTCTGCATACAATCAAGGCAGTTATGGTTGCAACTTTAGGAGAGAATGAATAATAAGCATGAAAGCGGAGATATTAAAGATGCTCCGGCAGAGCGATGGGTATCTGTCGGGGCAGCAGCTCTGTGACCACTTTCAGGTGTCCAGGACTGCTGTGTGGAAAGCAATCAATCAGTTAAAAGAAGAAGGCTATGAGATTGAAGCCGTGAGAAACAAAGGTTATCGCATTGTGGATATTCCGGATCAGATTACCGCGGATGCGATAAAAAGCTGTCTGGAGACAAAATGGATGGCGAAAAATCTGGAGTATTATGACGAGATCGATTCGACTAATAACCGGGCCAAAGCACTTGGCGAGGCCGGAGGTGCAGATGGAACTCTTTTTGTTGCGGAGACGCAGACGGCGGGAAAAGGAAGACGCGGCAGATGCTGGCAATCACCGGCGGGCAGCAGTATTTCCATGTCGATTCTGTTAAGACCTGTAATGAATCCGTCAGATGCACCGATGCTGACACTTGTCATGGCATATGCGGCAACGAAAGCTTTGCGTGAAAAGACCGAGTTGGATATAGGAATCAAATGGCCGAATGATCTGGTCGTGAGTGGAAAGAAGATCAGTGGGATACTGACGGAGATGAGCGCAGAGATCGATTACATCAATCATGTAGTGATCGGAATCGGAATCAATGTCAATATGGAGTCCTTTCCGGAAGATATTGCAAAGACAGCGACTTCACTGCGGATCGAAGCGGGCAAAGAATTTCGCAGGTTTGAGCTGATCGCTGCGATCATGGAGCATTTTGAAAAAGCCTACGAAGCGGTCTGCGAGGCGGGAAGTCTGGAGCCGATCATGGAAGATTATAACCGTCTGCTGGTAAACTGTGGGCGTCGGGTGCGTGTACTGGAACCGGAACATGAATATGATGCACTGGCACTGGGGATTGACAAGACCGGGGAATTGCAGGTAGAATGTGAAGACGGCAGCAGAAAGTCTGTCTTTGCCGGAGAAGTTTCGGTACGTGGGATTTATGGGTATGTATAGAAGGAGAATTTATGTATCAGGATAAGATCGTATTATGCGGAGCCAACTCTTACGAAGAAAAATTTTATATGAATCCGGATTTTGATAATCTGCCACAGCACATCAAAGATGAATTGAAGATCATGTGTGTGCTGTATGTACATGATGTCGGGGGAATCCTTACACTTGTATTTGAGGAGAATGGGGAGCTGGAATTTGAAGTGACTTCTGCAGAGGGAGATCCGATGTTTGACGAGATCGGAAGCCGTCTGAAGATCAAGGAGATTCAGACAGACGAGAAGAAGCAGGAGCTTCTGACACAGCTTCAGCTTTATTACAAAGTATTTTTTCTGGGGGAAGAGATTGAATGATAAAGACACTGACGATAGGAAATGTAGAGCTTCCGAACCGTTATGTGCTGGCACCGATGGCAGGGGTAACAGACCTGCCATTTCGTCTGTTATGCAAGGAACAGGGAGCAGGGCTTCTGTGCATGGAAATGATCAGTGCAAAGGCGCTCCAGTACAAGAATAAGAATACCAAGGCGCTGCTTGCGATCGATCCAAGAGAATACCCGGTATCACTTCAGCTTTTCGGGGAAGATCCGGACATCATTTCCGAGCAGGCAAAGCGGATCGAAGAACTTCCATTTCAGATCCTGGATATCAATATGGGCTGTCCGGTTCCAAAGGTCGTGCGCAATGGAGAAGGTTCGGCGTTGATGAAGGATCCGAAGCGAATCTATGATATTGTATATAAGACAGCGAGAGCAATCAAGAAACCGGTGACGATAAAGATCCGCAAAGGATTTGACGATACCTGTATCAATGCACCGGAGATTGCGAAGGTTGCAGAAGAAGCAGGTGCAGCGGCAATCGCAGTACATGGAAGGACCAGAGAACAGTATTACTCCGGAAATGCAGACTGGGAGATTATCCGTAAGGTGAAAGAAGCAGTGAAGATTCCTGTAATCGGAAATGGGGATGTGACAAGCGGACAGAAGGCACTGGATATGTTTGAGCAGACCGGCTGTGATGGTGTGATGATCGGAAGAGGCTGCCAGGGAAATCCATGGATCTTCAGGGAATTACTGGCATATGAAGAGACCGGATCCATTCCGGAAAGACCGGGCACAGACCAGATCCGGGAAACAATGCTGCGTCATGCAAGACTGCAGATCGAGTTCAAGGGAGATTATATCGGAATCCGTGAAATGCGCAAGCATGTGGCATGGTATACCAAGGGAATGCAGGGTTCTGCGAAGCTCAGAGATGAGATCAATCAGGTGGAAAGTTATGAAGAACTGGAGAACCTTTTAATGGAAAAAATCGGATAGACATAAAACGTGTTCTTTCGCATGAGAGAATGCGTTTTTGCATATATTAAACCAGCAAAGAATTGTTGACACAGCCGCCGGAAATATGTATAATAATGAAATTGTGAAAGTAGCTTTAAATGCGGATAAAATCAGTATCTGCGGCTTGAATAGAAAATGATTTGTCGGTAAGTAAGGAGAATTATAATGGAAGCAAAGAAAACATTACTCACCTATACAGGACTTAAGAAACTGGAAGATGAGCTTGAAAATTTAAAAGTTGTGAAAAGAAAAGAAGTAGCAGGAAAGATCAAAGAAGCCAGAGAACAGGGAGACCTTTCAGAGAACGCTGAGTACGATGCAGCAAAGGACGAGCAGCGTGATATCGAGGCACGTATCGAAGAGCTTGAGAAAATCCTCAAGAATGCAGAAGTTGTAGTAGAAGATGACGTGGATCTTGATACCATCAACATCGGATGTACAGTAGATGTATATGATAAAGAATTTGAAGAGGAAATCGTATTTCAGCTGGTAGGTTCTACAGAAGCAAACAGCCTGGAAGGTAAGATTTCCAATGAATCTCCGGTAGGAAAAGCCCTGATCGGTAAGAAAGTCGGAGACGTAGTAGCAGTTGAGACACAGGCAGGAGTTATTGAGTACGAAGTACTGAAGATCAATCGTTCAGTATAAGATGGTATACAGCAGAGAGAAGGAGTGAAAAAAGTGGCAACACAGCAGAACAATGGACAGGAACAGGATTTGAATCATTTAAGAAAGGTGCGCCGTGAGAAACTTGCAGAACTGCAGGCAAACGGACAGAATCCTTTTGAGATCACAAAATATGACGTAACACATCACAGCCAGGAAGTGAAAGACAACTTTGATGAACTGGAAGGAAAACACGTTGTACTTGCAGGACGTATGATGTCCAAACGTGTGATGGGAAAAGCATCTTTCTGTAATGTGCAGGATTTACAGGGAAATATCCAGTCTTATGTAGCAAGAGACAGTATCGGAGAAGAAGAATATAAAGCATTCAAGAAGATGGATATCGGTGATATCGTAGGTCTTGAAGGAGAAGTATTCAAAACAAAGACAGGGGAGATTTCCATTCATGCATCTGCTGTAAAGCTTCTCTCAAAGAGTCTGCAGATCCTTCCGGAGAAGTTCCACGGACTGACAAATACAGATACCCGTTATCGTCAGAGATATGTGGATCTGATCATGAACCCGGAAGTAAAGGATACTTTTATTAAACGTTCCAAGATCCTTACCGCAATCCGTAAATATCTTGGAAATGAAGGCTTTATGGAAGTAGAGACTCCGATGCTTGTACAGAATGCCGGAGGAGCAGCTGCAAGACCGTTCGAGACACATTTCAACGCCCTGAACGAAGACCTGAAGCTCCGTATCTCTCTGGAACTTTATCTGAAGAGACTGATCGTTGGTGGTCTGGAAAGAGTATATGAGATTGGACGTGTATTCCGTAACGAAGGTCTTGATACAAGACATAACCCGGAATTCACTCTGATGGAACTTTACCAGGCATACACAGACTATCATGGCATGATGGATCTGACAGAGAACCTGTACCGTTTTGTTGCACAGGAAGTTCTTGGAACTACTCAGATTGTATATAAAGGAATCGAGATGGATCTCGGAAAGCCGTTTGAGCGTATCACAATGGTTGATGCTGTTAAGAAATATGCAGGTGTTGACTGGAACGAAGTAGAAACTCTTGAACAGGCAAGAGAACTTGCGAAAGCACACAATCTTGAATTTGAAGAAAGACATAAAAAAGGTGATATTCTGAATCTGTTCTTCGAAGAATATGTAGAAGAACACCTTCTTCAGCCGACATTCGTTATGGATCATCCGGTTGAGATTTCACCACTTACAAAGAAGAAACCGGAAAATCCGGACTATGTAGAACGTTTCGAGTTCTTCATGAACGGATGGGAAATGGCAAATGCATACTCAGAGCTGAATGACCCGATCGATCAGAGAGAACGTTTCAAAGCACAGGAAGAACTGCTTGCACAGGGTGATGATGAAGCCAACACAACAGATGAAGACTTCATGAACGCACTGGAAATTGGTATGCCGCCTACAGGTGGTATCGGATTCGGTATCGACCGTATGTGTATGCTGTTGACAGGGGCTGAGGCGATCAGAGATGTGCTGCTGTTCCCGACAATGAAGTCCCTGGACGCTGACAAGAAGTCTGCGAAGTCAGAAAACAGCACTTCCACAGCAGCACCTGAGAAGGAAGAAGTTATCGACTTCTCCAAGGTAAAGGTAGAGCCTTTATTTGAGGAATTTGTTGATTTCGATACTTTCAGCAAGTCAGATTTCAGAGCTGTAAAGGTTAAAGCGTGTGAAGCTGTTAAGAAATCCAAGAAGCTGTTACAGTTCACTCTGGATGATGGAACAGGCACAGATCGTACGATTTTAAGCGGTATTCACGCTTATTACGAGCCGGAAGAGCTGGTTGGAAAGACCTTAATTGCGATCACTAATCTGCCACCGAGAGCCATGATGGGAATTGAATCCTGTGGAATGCTCCTCAGTGCAATCCATGAGGAAGAGGGAGAAGAAAAGCTCCATCTTCTGATGGTTGATAACCACATCCCGGCTGGTGCAAAGCTGTACTAAAATTAAATATAAAATGTCTAAAACCATGATGTCAGACCGCATTTGACAACAATTTGACAACAAAATTTGGGATAATAATGAATCGTTATGAAGCATGACGAATTTCAGGTGGAAAGACACGGGTTTGGCAATGAAGCAAGAGCACTTCTTAGAGTTGATCTAAGAGGTGCTTTTTTTCGTGGAAAAGTTATATTCCGGCAGTCAACTTCTGTAAAACAGTAAATCTAATTTTGGAGGAAAGCATTATGAATGAAAAGTACAAACCGATTACAAGTATGAAGGAAGTTCCGGAACATTTAAGAAAATTACGCCGACAGTATCTGCGATATCAACAGGCAGAGATTATTTACAGTATCTCTCATAAGAAACTCTTAGAGCTTGCCAGTGATGCAGGAGCTATTTACAGAATTGATGGAACGGTACTGATTCGTCGTGATATTTTTGATGATTACCTGGAACGTTTCCATGAACCGGCAACAGGAAAAGATAAGGAGAAGAAGACAGATGAGCGGTAATGTATGGATGTTTTCAGATGAGATTGACGATGAAGATCTGGAATTTATGAGCCATGACTATGTGACCTACAATATGGCGTGTGAGTATTACCGGTTGGGAATGAAACCTGTTATTCGCATGGCACATGAAGCTGGAGCAGTCTATAAGATTGGAAAGAAAGTTTTGATTCGAAGAAGTATATTTGAAGCATATTTACGTGAGCAAAGGAAAATCTGAGGGAGGCAAGCACATGAGCGAATTAAGAAAAAAGATACATGATGATAATAATGGATTGGATTATGTACTGGTAGGAGATTGTTATCTGCCAGTGTTATCCTTACCGGAAGAAACCAGACCGATTGGCTGCTGGGGGATGCTACGGAAGGAATATCTGAAAGAACATAAATCAGGAATGTATAGCTGTCTTCTTCTGACCGCCAGGCTGGACAGTCATCTGGCAGATGTGAATGAACAGGCACAGGAACGCTTTGAGCTGATTGAAGCACAGATGAGAAGTGCTGAGGGCGTAACAGAGGACTTGAAAGCACAGAATCCTATGAATGGGTTCGCAGGGCAAATAATATCAGGAATCGTGCACAGGAAATTGTATTGAACGAATTGGTGTATGTATAGGAGGGCAAATGAGATACAGGATTGAGAAAGAGCAGGTGGGAATCTATGAAAATGACAAAAGAAATTGAAGAATTTTTAAATCTGGCAATAACAGAACACATGGGAAAGGCATATACGGACTGGAAATTAAAACAGCAAACAGATACAGAACCAGATAAAGTCGAGGAAGAATATGAAAAAGTAATAGCTTCACTTTCGCCGGAGCAGGAAGAAGCGATTACGAAATATTGTGATGCTATATTCAACAGTGGAGCAGATACAGAGGAATTCTTTTATCGACTGGGATTAAAAGATGGGATGAAGTTGAAAAAGTGCATGAAACAGATCCTTAAAGCATTGTCCTGAATAAGAGAGTAGTTTAGAGTGAAAAAGTTCAGAGAAGACATGGGGAGCTGTCTTTCTTTTGGGGAAGACAGCTTTTCACCTATCAGAGACTATGCAGGAGGAAACAAGGATGGGAAATATATTTGGATATATACGTGTCAGTAGTCGGGATCAGAACGAAGATCGGCAATTGATTGCATTGAAGGAGTTGGCTATCCCAGAAAAGAATATTTTTATTGATAAACAGTCTGGAAAAGACTTCAAGCGCCCACAATACAGAAAAATGATTCGACGTGTCCGGAAAGATGATCTTCTTTATATAAAAAGTATTGATCGCTTAGGACGTAACTATGCGGAAATACTGGAACAGTGGAGAATTCTCACAAAAGATAAAGGAATTGATATTGTGGTTCTTGATATGCCTTTACTTGACACTCGCCGGGGAAAAGATTTGATGGGAACGTTTCTGTCAGATATTGTATTGCAGGTACTGTCATTTGTAGCAGAAAACGAAAGAACAAATATTCGGCAAAGGCAGGCAGAAGGTATTGCAGCGGCAAAAGCCAGAGGTGTGCGGTTCGGCAGACCACCAAGCAGATTGCCAGATAATTTTCACGATGTGTATCAGCGGTGGAAAAACGGGAAAATAACTGGAACGTCTGCTGCGAAAGAATGTAATATGCCCTTATCAACTTTTCGGTATCGTGCAGAAATTTACGAAAAAGCCAAATTATTGTAAGGTGGGTGTTTTACATGAAAGTGTACTTTCCTGTAAAATGCTCATTTTTTCTCTACTACTCCATAATATCATAAAACAGCCTATCTTCCAACGATAGAAGTTCGTTGACGATACCTCCAAAGCACTTGTCAAAAAGTACACATTTTTGCAGATGAATGATGATATACAGATACATGATAAGTATCGGTACTTTACCTGTCTGAGTTAATAGATTATGAATATGAGAGCTTACGGATACGCAGGAGGGAAAAAACGATGACCGATGCAGAACAGAGGGAAGCTGCCCGCCAATTTGCAAATAAATGGAAGGGGAGAGGAAGAGAAGATGAGGATGGAAGATCATATTGGATTGATTTTCTGTCAAACGTTCTTGGAATGGAGAATGTGACAGATCGTGTGGAATTTGAGAAAAAAGTTGTGGTAGATGGAAATACAAAAAGAATTGATGTGTATATTCCAGAAACGCATGTATTGATTGAACAAAAGAGTCTTGGTAAAGCACTGGACCATAAGATTATGAATTCTGGTTCAATAGAACTGACGCCGTATGATCAAGCAAAACGATATAATGATAATCTCCCATATGATGAAAAGGCACGTTGGATCATTACCAGCAATTTCTCTGATATATGGATTTATGATATGAATGCCAGAGTACCGGAGACAGTAAAAATATCATTGGATGAAATACCGAGTAAGTATCCGTTGCTTGATATTTTAATAAAGAAAGATGTGCAGAAAATCTCTCACGAGATGGAAGTATCGATTAAAGCAGGAGATATTGTTGGACTGCTTTATGAAGCATTCCTTACACAGTATAAGATTCCAGAAGTAAAAGCGAAAGAGGAAACCATTGAACAAAAAGAGAAAAGAGAGCATAAACTGAAAAGTCTGAATGCTTTATGTGTTCGAATTGTGTTCTGTCTTTATGCCGAGGATGCTGGGATTTTTGGAAAACGGAATATTTTCCATGATTATCTGAAAGCATATGAAGTGAAAGACTGTAGGCGTGCATTACTGGAACTGTTTAAAGTCTTGGATACACCTGTCTCTGAGAGAGACGAATATTTAGAAGAAGATTTAGCACAGTTTCCCTATGTGAATGGTGGATTGTTTTCAGATGAAACTATTGAGATTCCGCCGTTGACAGAAGAAATCAAAGAATTACTTTTGACCAAAGCTTCTGAAGATTTTGACTGGAGTGATATATCCCCTACAATTTTTGGGGCAGTGTTTGAGTCAACGTTAAATCCAGAAACGAGAAGATCCGGTGGAATGCACTATACAAGTATTTCCAATATACATAAAGTGATTGATCCGTTGTTTCTCGATAAATTGCAGACGGAATTTCATGAGATTTTGAAAATACAGGTGCAGAGGACAAAAGTAAAACGTCTGGATGAATTTCAGAATAAACTGGCTTTACTGACATTTTTAGATCCGGCTTGTGGTTCGGGAAATTTTCTGACGGAAACATATTTATCACTTCGACGGTTAGAAAATGAAGTCATTCGTGAAAAAGTTGGTGGTCAGATGACGTTGGGAGATGTTCATAATCCAATCAGAGTATCCATTCAACAATTTTATGGAATTGAGATCAATGACTTTGCCGTGACAGTAGCAAAGACAGCTTTGTGGATTGCAGAATCACAGATGATGGAGGAAACAAAAAATATTGTATATGGGTTCAATGATGATTTCCTTCCGTTGAAGACGTATGTAAATATTGCAGAAGGTAATGCACTGAAGATAGATTGGAACAGCGTTGTTTTGGCTAAGTCATTATCTTATATAATGGGGAATCCACCTTTCGTTGGTGCAAGGTGGATGGGAGAAAAACAAAAAGAAGATGTTGCTGATATATTTGCTGGATGGAAAAGTGTAGGTAATCTCGATTATGTAAGTTGCTGGTATAAAAAGGCATCTGATTACATGAAGGAAAATATAAATATCAGAGCAGCTCTTGTATCGACTAATTCAATTACTCAGGGAGAGAGCGTTTCCATTTTGTGGAAACCACTGTTTGAAGATGGAATACAAATTGATTATGCATATAGAACATTTATATGGGATAGTGAGGCTTCAATCAAAGCACATGTACATTGTGTCATTATAGGATTTAGTAGAAAAAATGGTGCAGAGTATCAGAAGAAGATATATTCCAAGGACGATATAATAGTAGCAAAAAATATTAATGGTTATCTGCTGGATGCAGATAATATTTCAATTGAAAAAAGAATGAAACCTTTATCAGATGTTCCACCTATTTCATTAGGAGGACAGGCAATAGATGGCGGATATTTGATACTTACGGAAGAAGAAAAAGAAGAATTGATATCTAAAGAGCCACAGGCAATATCTTTCATCAGACATTATATGATGGGAAAAGATTTTATTGATAGAAAACCAAGATATTGTATATGGCTGGTTGGGGCAGATCCATCATTATTGAAACGGTGTCCGCTTGTTAGAGAAAGAATTGATAAAGTTCGTGAATTTAGAATGGCAAGCACGAGAAATAATACAAGAAAAGCTGCAGATACTCCAGGATTATTTGCATCAATACTTGAATATGATTCTCCGTATATAGCGATACCGAAGGTGTCATCACAAAACAGAAGATATATTCCAATGGATTATCTGGATGGTGAAATTATTCCGGGTGATAAACTTTTTACAATGCCATCTGCAACAAGCTATGAGTTTGGTATATTGATGTCGAATGTTCATATGGCATGGACAAGAGTTGTATGTGGCAGATTAAAGAGTGATTATAGTTATTCTAATACGATTGTTTACAATAATTTCCCATGGTCGTCACCTACGGATGAACAAAAAGAAAAGATAAAGAAAACTGCACAGGCAATCTTAAATGCCAGAGCACTTTATCCAAATAGCAGTCTTGCAGATCTTTATGACCCGTTGACTATGCCGCCGGAATTACTTAAAGCACATAACGCAAACAACAGAGCTGTGATGGAGGCTTATGGATTCAGCACTAAAATGTCGGAAGCCGATTGTGTGGCAGAATTGATGAAAATGTATCAGAAGCTGACAGAAGAAAAATAGAAAATAATGATTAACCGAAAAGGCATTACCCGCAAATGGTTAGTGCCTTTTGTTTTGAATACTATAAAAATTGTATCTGTTTTCAGTTAAATTCTTTTAAATAAAAAGTATTCGCATGAGTTTTAATACAAATGTACAAAATGACAAGTGAATAAATAATAAAATAATAGAAGAACAAAAGATGAATAAAAAACAAATAAAAGACGAAAAGAAAACAAGAAAATAAATAGGATTGAACAGAATGGATGAATATGTTATAATCATATAGAAAACAGAAAGGAGGCGAGCAGAGTGATTGATTTATCAAATTTTAAGACGTTTGACTTTAGCGAGGGTGTACCATATATTTCGATTACAAGTAATGGTATTACATTCAACAAATCTGTAATCATGAAGATGAAATACCCAACATATGTAAAGCTTCTGATAAACGAATCTGATAAACAGATTGCGGTTCAAGCATGTGATGAACATGATGATAAGTCAGTACAGTTTTATAAGGAAAAATCAAATGGTGTTTTGTCGGTTCGATGGAATGCAAAAGATTTGATTAACACGATTGCAAGAATTTGTGATTGGGATTTGAGTCAGTTGTCGTATCGAGTAAATGGCGTATTAGTTCCAGAAATGAATTTAATGCTGTTTGATTTGAATGAAGCAGTCACTATGGTATAAGGCTTGCAACTTTTCTGATTCCAAAAAAAGAGTTCATTTGAGATTAGGGCCTCAAACGAACTCTGGCGGAAATAGCAGAGACAAAAGATCATCTACTAAAACCATATCTTTCAAATATATTTTAGTATTTGTTTCTGCCAATTTCCATACTTTTTCGGATTCGTCTGAGAAAAATCTTTTGGAAAGGAGGCAGATTGCATGGTAAAATGTGACCAGACTGACATGGTTTTTACAGCATATATTACATTAAGAAATGGAAATCGTTTATATGCTAAGCAGGTTGGCAAAAAGGTATTTTGCTTTCCACGTAAAGAAGCCAAAGAAAAGAACGATAAATAAATTATAAGTAACAATATGTTCGAGAATGTTTGATGATCACATTCTCTCTTAAAAAGAAAGAGAGACAAAACATGAATAAAAAATCAAGTGGACAGAAATTATCAACACAGGCTTCAAAAATTATGAGATCGAATAATAGTTCTCAAATTCAGAAGTCATTAGCTGCAAGTGTATTGTCACAGAGAAACACCGGAAAAATTACTGGTAAAGCTATGGAAATAAAGGCATCTATGGTAATGAACAGTAATAAGTATTCTGGAACAACAAAGAGTTTAGCTGCAAGTGTACTTTCGCAATCAGATAAAAACAGATAAATAATGATTATCCCAAAGGGCATTAACCGTAAATGGTTAGTGCCTATTTTTTTTGCTTTTTTTCAAAATCATCTGACATTATATCCTCTGCCACGTGTGATTAGTGGAAAAATGATTTTTCTAAGAAAATATCTGCCCTCACGTTCTATGTAACAGGTAATTAGTGAAGAAATATTTCATTTATGTATAACAAACTTGCAAAAGAGGGTTGGTAAATACCGTTTTTAAAGCTTTATAGGTAGAGGAACAATTATTTTTCAAAATCATGTCCGTTTTTATACGCCTCAGTACAGAGTATATGAAGGAACTAACGAAAACAAAAGGCAAGGTAATAAAAACGCAAAAAAATATCACGAATTTTTTGCATCGTGCCAGGTCATTTGACTTTAGTAATTAGAGGACGTTTTGAAAATGTTCCTTTGTTGAACCTTGACAACTGATAAGTGCACCCTGGAAGTCTACCAGGAGTCTTGCCATGACCTTTCTTTTCTGAAAGTGAGCGAGATCATAATGACACTCCCGATGATGGGCGGCTGATCGGAGCCTTATGGTCAGTGACCTGTATATGCAGGCAGAGGCAGTCTGAGATGGCTGCAGGTGACAGGGAAACGCACGGAAACCGCTGGCGAAAAAGTAACTGATAATAATATTCACAGGGCGAAATGCCTGGAAAGGATGATAATGACTATGAATAAGGTTATTTTAATGGGAAGATTGACAAAAAATCCGGAAATTAAATATGCCGGGAAAGATAATGATATGGCAGTAGCAAGATACATGCTGGCAGTAAACAGAAGATATAAACGTGATGGGGAACAGGAAGCAGATTTTATTTCCTGTGTAACATTTGGAAAGAGTGCAGAGTTTGCACAGAAATATCTTCATAAAGGAATGCGGATTGTGATCGGTGGTCGTATCAGTACTGGTAATTATAAGGACAAGGATGGAAAGATGATTTATACCACGGATGTAATTGTGGAGAGCATGAATTTGCTCAGAACAAGGACAACAGCGGTGGTGAAAACTCAACTGGTACACCGAAAACCGATAAGGACGGATTTATGGAAGCAGCAGAAGGTGAGATCCCATTTGACTAATCTGGAATAAGTGGTTGGAGGTGTGGATTATGGGTGTGAGTTATAACAGATTATGGAAAATGCTCATTGATAAAAATATGAAGCGAGTAGAGATGCAATACCTCGCCGGAATCAGCGGAAATATTCTTGCCCGGATGGGAAAAAACAAGTATGTGTCCATGGAGACAGTTGAGAAGATCTGTAAAAAAATGGACTGTACCATTGATGAGATGATGGAATTTACGGATGATGAAAATAGCACGCCGGATACGGCATAATTCTCTTAGCAAGCTAAGAGCGCACTTCTATACAGGCAATTACATCTGCCTGTATCGTGCGACCTGCGGTGCTGTTCCCGGATTTGAGAAATCTTAATCCGGGAATGTAGCGAAATCATAGATTTCGGACAAGGGGATAGCTCCCCTTGCGGCACAGGTGCCTATCTCATTTATATCAGGGAATCAGCATTTATGAGAGAAAGCTGGTTCTTTTTGTTTGTGAAAATAAGGAGAGACAGACAATGACCAGAGAGAAGAACCCCAAATATGAATCCATGTCACTGGAAGAATTGAAAGCCAACATGGAAAAAAGTAAAAAGGAACTTGAACAGGCAATGCACAATAAGAATATTCTGGAACAAAGAAAAAAGCTGATCGAGAGGAAAGAACGATCACACCGATTGGTGGTTAAAGGTGCTGAGTTTGAAAAAGCGTTTCCTATGTCCAAAGATCTTGAGCAGGAGGATTTCCAGAAAGTAATGAATGAAATGAAAGTTCTTAAATACAACAGAGATACAGTCCGGGATAGATATCTGGAGGCAGGAAGAAAGGAACGACAGCAGATTGCTGAAGAAGTAAAGAAAACCACGAAGGGAGATGATAGCTGATGGCACTTTATCATTTTTCTGTAAAGCAGGTATCCAGAGGAAAAGGGCAGACAGTGGTGAATTCGGCTGCGTATATTTCCGGGCAAAAATTGTATAACGATTATCATGGACAAGTCCATGATTACACGAGGAAATCCGGTGTGATGTTTACAGAAATCCTCAAACCAGATTATGTGCCGGAACGATTATCAGACAGGGAAACATTATGGAACGAGGTAGAGAGAGCAGAAAAGGGCAAGCGGGCACAGCTTGCCTATTCTTTTGACATTGCATTGCAGAATGAACTGACGTTAGAGGAGAATATCCAACTGGCGAGAGAATTTTGCCAGGAACAATTTGTGGCACGTGGCATGATTGTGGATCTGGCAGTTCATGAGGGAAAATCAAAAGATGGAGATGAACCGGATAATCCTCATTTTCATGTACTTGCTCCAATTCGTCCTTTTACAGAAGAAGGAATTTGGGGAAATAAACAGAAACGGGAATATGTTTTAGACGAAGAAGGAAACAGGATAAAAGATGCCAAAGGAAAGTATGTCTTCAATGCTGTTTCTACTACCGGTTGGAACGATCCTGAACTTTTAAAGGAATGGAGAAAGGCATGGACCGAGAAAGTGAATGATAAATTCCGGGAGTGTCATATGGCAGCAAGAATCGACCATCGTTCCTATAAAGAACAGGGAATGATCTGATCCCGACAATTCATGAAGGGTACGAAGTCAGAGCAATGGAGAAGAAGGGAATCAAAACAATCATTGGAGAGTTGAATCGGGCGATCCGGCAATTCAATCAGATGTTCATTTCCTTAAAAGAATCTATCCAGTGGATGAAAACAGCCTATGAAGAAATGAAAATGGAACTGGATCGAAGGCAGCAGAACCCGACGCTTTTGGAGAGTCTGCAAGATTATTATGATAAAAAAACGCAGAATAGCCCGAAACTTTCAAATTTTTATGCGGAGATGGAACGAAGGGGAAAGAAAATTTCAAACTTACAGGAGTTTGCAAAATCCATCAATTATCTTCAGGTACACAACATTGAGACAATGGACGATTTACAAACACGAATTCAGGAACTGAAGGGAATTATTTCTGCCAGCAAAGCTGAAATCAGTGAAAAGAGAGAACAACTGAAAAACCTGGAAGATTTGGAAAAGAAGATGCAGGTATTGAAGCAGAATCAGCCGTTGATAGATGAATACAACCACTTCTTTTTCCAGAAAAGACGGGAAAAGTTTTATACGGAGCATAAAAAAGCGATCAATTATTATCGTAAATGTGAGCGTGAACTAAAACCATACCGGGATAAAAAGGGACGGCTGCCAGAATCCAGATGGAAAAAAGAAAAAGAAGATCTCCGTATAATGATTGAAGAATTAAAAGCTGATAATCAGCCTTATCAGGATGAGCTTGCCTTTGTGAAAAAGGTACAGAGATGTGCTGATATTGCCAGGCGAGATCGTGAAATGCCAGAAACAGATACTTCCGGGCTTTCAGAAGAAAAAAGAGAAATGCCGGAGCAGGAATCGAAACAGAAATCTTCTATTCATGGCAGACTGGCGGAGAACCAGAAACTGATTGAGGAAGAAAAAGTGAAAAATCGACAAATGAAGAAAAAACGAAGTAATGAGATAAGTTTATAAAAATCTGTTGCAGGACAGACGGGAAAGGATGATGAAAATGCAGTATACAGAAGAACAGATCGCAAGAGCAAACCAGACAGATCTTGTTTCTTTTCTGAATGCACAGGGAGAACAGTTGGTAAAAAGTGGCAGAGAATACCGTTGGAAAAAGCATGACAGTGTAACGGTATCAGGAAATCGCTGGTATCGTCATAGCCAGAATAAGGGTGGCTATCCGGTGGATTTTGTGATGGAATTTTATCATGCCACATTTCCGGAAGCGGTGAAGATGTTGATCGATGAAGAAGGCGAAGGCAGGCAGAAGTCCTGCCTCGCCCCGTCACCTGACTTCCGGTTACCGGAGAAAAGTGAAACGAATGAGACGGTCATAAAATATCTGACAGAAATCAGGAGGCTTGAGAAAGATCTGGTGGAGGAATGGATTGCCGGTGGGAATATTTACGAAGAAAAGAAACACCATAATGTTGTATTTGTCGGCAGAGATGCAGACGGTATTCCGAGATATGCGCACTGCAGGGGAACTGGCGGGATAAAATATCGGGGAGATGTAGCTGGTTCGGATAAATCTTATGGATTCTGTCACAGAGGAGAGGATAATCAACTGTTTGTATTTGAAGCAGCCATTGATCTGCTGTCATTTATCCAGTTATTTCCAAAAGACTGGAAGAAACGTAGCTACCTGAGCCTGGGCGGAGTCTCCAGTGTGGCACTGATGACTTTTCTTTCTGAACGCCCTCAGATTACTTCGGTTTTCCTGTGCCTGGATAATGATCACGCAGGAAATGAAGCTTGTGAAAAATTGGCAGGAGAAATTCCGGATGGATATCGTGTGATCCGGTTGAAACCTGCCAGAAAAGACTGGAATGAAATTCTCTGTGACGAAAATGCTGACAGAAAGAAAGTGATACAGGAAACCGTTACAATGAAAATGCAGGAGAAAGAAGCACTGGTGCCGATGTTATGTTATAAAGATATTGAACAGACCAGTGTGGAATGGCTGTGGTTCCCTTATATTCCATTTGGAAAACTAACAATCATTCAGGGCAATCCGGGAGAGGGAAAAACCTATTTTGCCATGATGCTGACAGCAGCGTGCACGAACCGTAAGTTGTTTCCAAACATGGAAGATATTGAGCCATTCAATGTGATTTACCAGACAGCAGAGGATGGCATGGGCGATACTATTAAGCCAAGACTGGTGGAAGCAGGAGCAGATCTGAGCCGGGTTATGGTAATTGATGATTCGGAAGAAGTATTGACCTTATCCGATGATCGGATTGAAAAAGCGGTCAGACAGAATCATGTCCGGCTTGTAATCATTGATCCGGTACAGGCATTTATCGGAGCAGATGTGGACATGAACCGGGCAAATGAAGTTCGTCCGGTATTTCGCAAATTGGGTATGATTGCAGAGAAAACCAGTTGTGCTATCGTGCTGATTGGTCATTTGAACAAATCTTCTGGGACACAGAGTACTTACCGGGGGCTTGGCTCTATTGATATCATGGCAGCAGTAAGAAGCTTGATTTTTATTGGAAAAGTGAGAAAAGATCCGACAACGAGAGTGTTGATTCATGAAAAAAGTTCTCTTGCACCGCCAGGGGAGACAATGGCTTTTAAACTGGGAGATGAAGAAGGTTTCCGATGGGTGGGAGCTTATGAAATTTCGGCAGATGAATTGTTAGATGGAAAAGAAGGAAAAGCAACCGAAACAAAGCTGGAACGAGGAGCAAAGCTGATTCAGGAACTGCTTGTTGATAAAAACGAAATTTCAATCAGGGAATTAGACGACAAAGCAAAGGAACAGGGAATATCCGGGAGGACAATGCGTGATGTAAGAAGCCGGATGAAGAATGAACTGGAGTATTGGATAAATGAGAAGCAGGAAAACTGTATTCGGTTAAAAGTGTGATTAATATTAAAGAATAATCCAACCAATCAGAACCGTTTAACAATTGTATAGATCGTTGAATTTAATACTACATTTTAATGCTATAAAAATTGACAAATGTAGCATTAAAATGTATACTTGATTTTAGGAGGTGAGATTCTTTGGACACGTACACAGTAAAAGAAGTTGCCAAAATGATGAATACGTCTGAAGAAACTGTTAGAAGATGGATTCGCTCAGGGAAATTAAAGGCTAATATGGATTCGCGGAAGAAGGGGAGTGTTATCACTGATGCAATGTTGAGAGAATTCACAAGGAATACGCCTAAATATGCTGCTGCATTGGCTAATCCGATAGGAGGAATTGTTGCTGCCTCGACATTGTTGTTAGGAACTTTTGTAGCAAAGAATATTGAAAAAGGTGAAGCAATAAAGAATTCTACTGTTGATTCGGAGGAAATAAAAAAGATATTGAAAGAGAATCTTGTAACGGTTAATGCAAATATAAAAAATAAGAAGAAGGCTATTGCCCAGCTTGAACAGGAAATAGTTGATGAAGAAACAAAGGTAAAAAGCCTGGAATATTTATTGAAAAACATTGAGAATGTAAAGGGGGATGCAAATGAGTGATCTTAGTAAAAAAATAACAGAGTTATTGTCTAATGAATGTAAAGCTGCACCGGATATGACGCATGGTCTGAAAAATATCGGTGATGGGGATATGAAAGAGGGAATGAAAATTATGGTAGATTTTTTTGAAGAAAACGGTATGAGAAAAGGCGCATTGCTTGGTGCAACAGCAACTCTTGCTGGGGTAGGACTAATAGTTGGAGCAAAAAAACTTTATTCAATGAAAAAAGTTCATAAAGAAAAAGGTGAGAAAATTCTTAATGGATTAAAACAGGGAATAGAGAATGAACTGACGGAAAGCATTGAAGATTATGAGTGTACTAAAGAAAGTGAAAAAGCAGAAAACATTCAGGCAGATAATGTGTGATGTAAGAGACCGAATGAAGAATAAACAGGAATATCTGATTAAAAAACGGATGGTGGCAGACAGATTAAGAAGGTACAGCGTTTTATAGATACCTTATCTGCCGTCTGCCACCTGCCGGCGTATGGATATTTTTAAGTGTATAGGAATAAGTAAATTTGGATTGACAGAAAATATAGAAAAGCGTATTATAATAGCAAGAGGTGGGATTTCCCACACAAATGCTTGCGTAGGAGGTGTTGATAATGGAAGCAATGAAAGATTATGTTGCTCATCTGGACAATAAAAAAAGGATTACCCTCAGAGGAGCTGCTTATCAGTATTATAATGTAAAAGAATATGGAAATGGCTGCATTATTCTGGAACCTCGGGAACTGGCAGTGCCAGAGAGTATTTCAGCCAGAACCCTGGCAGATATGGATCGTGCAGTAAGTAACTTTAAAAGAGGAGATGTTTCTCCGGCTATTGACCTGTCAGATTTTTAAAAGGAACAAAGAATGAACTTTAATATACGAATGGGAATCCCTGAAATGCAGGAACTTTGGCTAGATCTGCAGGAGAAATATCGTTCTGGGAATATAAAAAAGAAGGAAGAACAGTTGTATAAAAAATGGGGAAAGGCTTTAAAGCTGTTATCGGCAGATCCAGGGTATCCAAGTCTTCAAACCCATGAGATAGAGCCATTGTCCAGACGTTATGGAATGAAAGTGTGGCAGTCTTATCTGGAAAACAAAACCAGTGGCGCAATGAGAATGTACTGGGTTTATGGACCAGACCAGAAAGACATTACGATTATCGGACTGGAACCACACCCGGAAGATAAGAAAAATGGCGCATATGACCGAATTTCACTGTCGGATTTATAGAATAAAACTGAATATGGAACTTAACACGAGCAGTTAGTCTATGAAAAAAATAGGGTAGCTGCTTTTTTCATGCCCAAAAGGAGGTGTCGTGTATGGGATATGCACGTAAAGATGTAGAAAAGACAAAGAAAATAGCCAAGAAATTTGTCCGTTATCAGGAAGGGGCAGAACTTTACAGCATTGGGCTGACAAAATTCCAAGAGCTGGCAAAAGAGGCGAAAGCAGTGTACAAGATTGATAAAGTTGCGCTTGTAAATTTTGAGATCTTTGAGAAATATCTGGAGACATTTCGGATTGCGTAGAAAACAGAAGAAACTTGCGGAAGGACGAAAAACAGGGATTGACTTTTTGTCATACGAAAATTATAATGTGGATGTGGAGGAATAAGAACAGATATGGCGAGAACAGGGAGACCAAAATCGGAAAATGTAAAAAAGAAAGTATTGAGTATCCGGGTGGAAGATTCTATGTATAAGCGTATCTGTGATTATGCCGGAAAACACAAAATGACTGTGACAGAAGTTGTCTTGCAGGGACTGGAGAAAGTTTTGAACAGACCTGAATAATATGGAGTCCTTCCTTTATTTGAAGGAGGATTTATATGGCACAGACAAGAAAAGATCTGCGGGGCAGAGTCCTGCGGAAAGGTGAATCACAGAGACGTTCCGATGAGAGGTATGTATATACTTATACGGACCCACTTGGAAGACGTAAATATGTTTATGCACAAGACCTTGTAACGCTTCGGGAAAAAGAAGCACAACTCTTGAAAGATCAGATGGACGGTCTGGATATCTATGTTGCCGGAAAGGCTACTGTAAATTTTGTATTTGACCGTTACATGAGTCTCAAAAACAATCTGAAACCGACGACCAAGAGCAATTATCTGTATATGTATGACCGCTTTGTGCGAGATACATTTGGAAAGCGGAATATAGCAGAGATCAAGTATTCAGATGTAGTGCAATTCTATAATTACCTGGTTGAGAAACAAGAATTGCAGATCAATACACTGGAAACAGTTCATACGTTACTGCATCCGACTTTTCAACTGGCAGTGAGGGATGACATTATCAGAAAAAATCCTTCGGATGGTGTCATGGCAGAGTTAAAGAAAAATTTGGGTATGAAAACCGGTGTGAGACATGCACTGACAATTCCACAGCAGAGAGCATTTATTGAATATATTGCCACGCATCCGATTTATTATCACTGGTGGCCAATCTTTACCGTTTTTCTTGGAACTGGCTGTCGTATCGGTGAAGTGTTGGGATTGAGATGGGAAGACATCAATTATGAGAAGCGGATTATCTGCGTTAATCATAATCTGACGTATTATCCGGTAGGTGAGGATCGTGCCTCAGAAAATCACATTTCAACACCGAAAACAGAAGCTGGGATGCGGACGATTCCTATGCTGGATGCGGTAAAAGATGCTTTTGAAATGATCTGGAAAGAACAGAAAGAGAAAGGTTGGACGGATGCAGAGATTGATGGAATGACAGGATTTATTTTCTGTAACCGTTATGGAAATATAATGAATGCACAGTCAGTCAATCGGGCAATCAAGAGGATATCTTCTTCCTACAATGCGACGGAAGAAGTAGAAGCAAGAAAAGAGCATCGAGAGCCAGTGCTGCTCCCCAACTTTTCGGCACACAATCTGAGACACACTTTTTGTACAAGACTTTGTGAAAGAGAAACCAATCTGAAGGTTATCCAGTCGATCATGGGGCATAAGGATATTCAGACTACTATGGATATCTATGCGGAAGCGACCGAGGAGAAAAAACAGGAAACATTTGAACATTTGGCTGCAACAATGGATGTATTTTAAGAAGGGCTTATGAAGACTTCCATCTGACAACAGAAAGAACCAAATGACATCAAATTGACAACAAATATAATTTGACAATGGTTCATCATGAATAATGATGAAGAGAAGACAATTTAATAGAAACAGCCCAGCGAAGCGTTATGAAGAATAACGAAGAAATGCTAAAAAAAATTCCCGACAATGAAGTCTCTCGGTGATGTAAATAAGAAAAATGATGTAAAAAATCAGGCTGCCGAAGAAATGAAAGCAGAGCCGGAAAAAATTGATTTCTCTAATGTAAAGATTGAGCCTTTATTTGAGGAAGAAGTTGATTTTGATACATTCAGCAAGTCAGATTTCAGAGCTGTAAAGGTTAAAGAGTGTGTTGCAGTACCGAAGTCAAAGAAACTCCTTCAGTTCACTCTTGATGATGGAACAGGCACAGATCGTACTATTTTAAGCGGTATTCACGCTTATTACGAGCCGGAAGAACTGGTAGGCAAGACACTGATCGCCATCACAAACCTTCCACCGAGAAAGATGATGGGAATTGAGTCTTGTGGTATGTTGTTATCAGCAGTAAATAATCTGAAAGACTCAGAAGATGAAGAACTGCATCTGATCATGGTTGATAACCATATCCCGGCAGGAGCAAAGCTCTATTAAGATGATGTATGGATGTACCGTTTCACTAAAATGACGGGATGTACTTCATTTGGTCAAAACCATATAAAACAGTGATTTACATCAAACTTACATCATTTGATGCAGAGATTTGTGCAGAGCAAGAAAAATCGCATATTTTTAATAATAAATGGGTAGTTCAGATTGGAATTGCCCATTTTTTACATCATAAACCGATGTTTGCACAGAAGATGGATAACAGTTAAGATGTTTCTGTCGATATGATATTGTATGAGCTTAAAATCGGAGGAACAAGGAATGTATATGCGACTGACACCGAGAGAAAAAGAGATGGCGGACATGTTTGAACAAATGAGCAAAGAAGAACAGGAAATTATGATCGAGCTTGCCAAAAGAATGAGGACGGAGGAACCTGAAAAATTATTAAAAGAAATAAAGCAGCGATTGAATATAGATGATGATGTGTAATTGATAGCTGTGTTGCCCTTTGAGAGAGGAAAAACCTTTTTCAAAGGGCTTTTCTATTTTCAAAGGAGTTTCGCAAACTACAACATCAAGCCAAAACTTCCTATACTTTAAGCACAGAGGAAGTGGAGGTTTTGATATGAATAACAGTTTATCAGCAGTGCATCCGGAATTGATAGTTGAGTGGTCTAAGAAGAATCTGCCACTGACACCAGATGGTATTACATTCGGTTCCAAC
Source organism: Coprococcus sp. RTP21204st1_G4_RTP21204_210225 (assembly GCF_040915385.1). Taxonomy (NCBI): domain Bacteria; kingdom Bacillati; phylum Bacillota; class Clostridia; order Lachnospirales; family Lachnospiraceae; genus Coprococcus; species Coprococcus sp. RTP21204st1_G4_RTP21204_210225. The sequence continues at coordinate 69,149 of NZ_JBCPDP010000014.1, forward strand.
AAAGTCGTTTGGTGGAAAGGCAGCTGTGGGCATGAGTGGCAGACCAGTGTTAAGGCAAGGTCAAAGGGCGAGAAATGCCCAATCTGCTCTGGGGCGAGAGCAGTCGCAGGAATTAACGATCTAAATACATTGAAGCCGGAACTGGCTTCTGAGTGGTCCAAGAAGAATGAAATCAAACCGACAGAGGTAACCGTAGGTTCTCATAAGAAAGTCATCTGGAAGTGCCGACTGGGGCATGAATGGACAGCATCGGTTAAGAGCAGGAGTATCAATGGTTCTGGTTGTCCATACTGTTCCCATAATAAGGTGCTTGTTGGATTTAATGACCTTGCGACAGTGGTTCCAAAAGTTGCAGACGAATGGTCAGAGAAAAATGAGAAGAAGCCAACGGAAGTTACTGCATTTGCTAATCGTAAAGCATGGTGGAAGTGCAGGACCTGCGGTTATGAATGGAATACGCTCATTTCCACACGATCAGGTGGAAGTAAGTGTCCTTGTTGCAGTGGCTATACCTTTATAAAAGGCAGGAATGATTTGAAAACAACACATCCGGAGATTGCTGAAGAATGGTCTGAAAAGAATTATCCGTTACAACCGGATGAGGTCAATGCAAAATTGAGGAAAAATGTGTGGTGGCATTGTAAGAAATGTGGCAATGAATGGAAGTCAGTCATCAATGCCCGAATAAAAGGAACTGTTTGTCCGGTATGTGCCGAAAGAGAAGTGCTTGCAGGATACAATGATCTGGCGACAACGGATAAAAATCTACTCAGTGACTGGGATTATGAACAGAACAGAATACAGCCGACAGAAGTATCACGAACTTCTGCTAAACGAGCATGGTGGAAATGCAGACACGGACATTCATGGAGTATGAAGATCAATGAACGGACAATTCTCGGAAAAGGTTGCAGGATATGTGAGCAGGAGTATTTATCAGTGTTTCCGGCTTTTGCCCTCAGTTATTATTCACATATGAAAGGATTGAAAATCGAACTCGGCTCAGACAGAGTTTTAGGGATACCGCTTGATACTTATATTCCATCTGAACAGGTGGCGATTGAAGTGAACAGCGGTTCAGAAGATATGGAAATCTTAAAAGAACATCTCTGTCAGCAAAGAGGAATTAAACGGATCAAGTTGCCTATGAAAACCAATGAAACAGAAATCGCTTATGCTCAGCGTATCAAAGCAGCCTTTCAAAGCGTACATATATTTATTACTTCCGATACGGAAGAAGATGTCGGGACTATCAGAAACGTATTTGAGAACTGGAGGAACAGCCAATGAGAGAAAAGAAATATCATATTTACTTAACAGCCGAAGAACAGAGCAGAGTTATTCAGTCACTTATCCGGCTGAAAAATGAGCTTCTCGAACAAGGCAGATATACTGACGCAGTGGATGATGTTCTCTGCAAGGTATTGGCAGCCAAGAAGAAGTATAATTTATTCATCTAATCAAATTGCCCAGAATATAAGAGGACCGCCTACACCGAAGTGCAAGCGGTCTTTTTAATGGGAATATTATCCATACAAACTGGAATTTATACCCGGTACTTGTCTCGATTTATAGTCATATCAACCAAATGAAATACAAGTAAGATAATAAAAAAAACGGAAACTATTATTATTCCTGCACCCAGCTTGATAAAATCAATTATACCGCCAAGACAAAAGAGCATTGCCCATGTCTTAATCCGTTTTCCAGTAACTCTGCATATTTTCTCTGTATTTAATCCAGTATAATCTCCTGATAAAAACAGCACACTTCTTTCTGTATTCCTTGATTTGATAAAAAATCTTCCAACAAAAAAGAGAACAGTTGCCATCAGTAAATCAATAAATATAATTATTATTTTCATTTTCAATACCTCTAATTCTAAGTTTACAACTACCGATTTTCTCAATTCTCCAAACTTGAATTTATCTTTTCTTATATGTCACCACAACTCCAACCACCGAAGTCAAAAAAACAATCGGTGCGAGTCTTACAAACAAGAATTCAAACCCATGCAGTATTGTTCCTGCCACTGCCAACTCAGGATCATTGTAATTCCAATTCAAATAAAAACTATTCGTAGATGCAAGTGCGATAAATATTACCACTATAACCGCACACAATGAAATAAGAATCCATCGAATCGTTTTTACCTTTGTTATACTTCTTTTTGCAAGCTGCAAATTAATAACTTCTAATTTTTCAGAAAGAATCTTTAAATCATCGGTAGTCGGTTCTGCTACAGGTTCTCCAAGTAATTCACTTACAGTAGTATCCAGTTCATTCGCCAAAATAATCAGCATACTGGAATCTGGAACTGACAAACCATTCTCCCATTTTGATACTGTCTGTCTTACTACGTTCAGTTTAATTGCCAGTTCTTCTTGCGACAGCCCTTTTGACTTTCTAATTCTTTTGATATTTTCATTTAGCATAATCTCTGCCTCCTTGTTTTTGATAGCTCAATTCTATATTCAATAGAGCCGTTGCCACAAGCAATACATATTAACATCCGCTTATTCACGGGCTTTTCACAGACAAATCTCGATTTTTCGTTCTCAGCGACTTCCCAATAAATGGGAATTTAACGTTCTCTTTTATGTCTATCAATAAGCAACAAAACAAACATAATAAGCCATATCCCCCATGCGATCCAACAGCCTATTCCTTGATATTGGATATCTATGATTATTCCAATAATAAAAGGAACTGACATAAACATCATTCTTTTTCCATATGCCTTACACATAGCATTCTCATCGTATTTCTTTCGTTCATCCGCTGATTTCATATTATAACCCGACAAGAATTTAGTAGCTTTTCCTTCTGATTTATAAAACCACATTCCAAACAAAAACATAATCACTGCCATCATAAAGTCAAAAACAATATAGAACATATAATACAATTTCTCCTTTCAGCCAATCACTCTTATCTCTTTGAATTTTCTACATTACTCTTCAGCTTTGACCAAACATAGCAAATCAGTATATCCTGACTGCATAAGTAATTGCTTAAAACCAGACATCACTTCTTCTTTTGTATAATTATTATTTTTCAAAAACTCACTATCCTTCTCACTAAGGTATTGGTAGAAAAGAGCTGCTGCCATTACCGCATTTCTGTCTGTATAATCAATGCTATCTAAAAGTATATTCTCTGCTTCGTTAATTTCCCCAGAATCAATCATATCAAGAAAATCTTTCAAATTTTTCCCTGATACTTCATATTTATTTTCTTTTTCAAGTTCAACAGAAACATACTTTTTCCCAAACATTAAAGAAAATAATACTCTTACCATTTCTTTTATCATTCGCATAATATAGTCTTTTTCGTCTGTGAAATACATTTTTCACCTCCATAACTACCGATTTTACTTTGTAACTATGACTTTTCCTTCTGAATCCAGAAGAGGTGTAATAGCCGCTCCATATCCAGATTTCCAACAAAGATAGTTAACCCCAGTCTCCTTATCTACAAGGATTTGGCGAACTCCTTCATCCTTAAGCTGACTTCCGTCTCTAAATGTAACTTCAAATCTTTCTTCTTTCTTTGCCATGTTTATTTCTCCTTTTTTCAAGCGTTAAATTTAAATTTTCCTGTTATACAAACTAGAAATTGGCTATTTCGTTGCAACAATACTTATCCAATGATTTTTTGTATTTGAATACGTTTTTATCTCTGTAAAACCTGCTTCTTTCAAAGCAGCAATGAGTTGATCAGATGTGTAAATCTTCATACCATCAATCAACTTTAAATTCTAATTTGTTTCTATCTTTATTTCTTAATTATACACGGGATTTGAAGCTTTTTCTACTTATCTATTGTTCTAAAATCTCTCTCAAAAAAATAATTAAAAAAATTTATAAAAAATAGGGTGTCAAAAGCCTGAGCAATTCCAAATAAGTGAAGGGAGTAATTCCAATCAACAAAAATGGAACGCCTTCCTTTGAAATTTAAAACTGAATATACAGGTCACTAAGACGTTAATTCTGATGATAGCCACCTTATCGGGTACGCCATAACTTTTGTGGATGCAGAACAGCGAGAACTCCCGGTATGAGTGTCAGGTTGCTCCTGACATGGCGATGACAGTCAGAAAGATAATGATACTTCTCTAAGGAGCTGGCGGAGTACTCGGCAGAGGTTAGAATCCTATGATACAGATCAGCAGTTTGTTCCTTAGTGGCTTCCCATGAGCGATACGCTCGGCAAGGGGTGTTGAGAACAAATGTTGCCACGACTGTTTAGGAAATGAAACGGTCAGGTACATAGTCATTCTACAATGGCTATGAATATTCAGGAAAGGAGGACGCAAAAAGTGTCAAACTGCAAAACGATTGCCATCTGCAATCAGAAAGGCGGAGTAGGAAAGACCACCACTTCGGTCAATCTCGGAATCGGTCTTGCAATGCAGGGAAAGAAAGTATTACTTGTTGATGCAGACCCACAGGGAGATTTAACCACTTGTCTGGGGTGGCAGGATACGGACAGTCTGGGTATCACGCTTCGTATTTGTAACAGCTTTGCTGATTTCAGTGGAAAGCCGAGTTCTGATAATGATATTCAATTGATGGTTTATTCCATACGGGAATAAATCTTCATCAAATCTTTATTTTTTTCTGTTAGGTTATATTTCAGTAAGAAATGAAATATAGAAGGAAGGATAGTAAAGATGGAAATGATGTTACAGACACAAAATCTATGTAAATATTTTAGAAAACAGAAAGCGGTAAATAATGTTTCACTTAATATCGAAAAGGGACAGATTTATGGACTGCTTGGACCGAATGGCGCTGGTAAATCTACCACATTGAAAATGCTGACCGGTATGATGAAACCAACTGCAGGAAAGATTTACTTTGATGGAAAACTTTTGGATAGGAAAGATTTATCAAAAATAGGAGCGTTAATTGAAAATCCGCCTATTTATGAAAATCTTTCCGCCAGAGAGAATTTGAAGGTAAGACAATTATTGCTTGGTACAGATGAAAACAGAATTGATGAGGTCTTGCAGATTGTATCACTTACAAACACCGGAAAGAAGAAAGCAGGACAGTTTTCTTTGGGGATGAAGCAAAGACTAGGCATTGCAATGGCATTGCTTGGAGAACCGGAACTTTTGATATTGGATGAACCTACGAATGGATTAGATCCAATAGGCATCGAGGAATTACGAGAGCTGATCCGGTCTTTTCCGGAACAGGGAATCACTGTAATTCTCTCCAGTCATATTCTCTCAGAGGTACAGTTACTTGCAGATAAAGTCGGGATTATTTCAGGTGGAATCTTAGGATACGAAGGAGCATTAAAGCAGGGAGATAATCTTGAAGATTTGTTTATGAATGTGGTAAGAAAAAACCAGAAAGCAGGTGAAATCCATGGTTAATATTATAAAAGCAGAACATCAAAAAGCCAAAAGAACCATGCGAAAAAAGTTTATCTGGGGATTTCCTCTTCTTACATTTGTCATGGCATTTATATTTACTCTTGGGATGACAAATGCTTATGCAGAAAGTGTTTGGAACTGGTGGTATACACTTTTGCTGCCGGGGATGATTGCTCTATTTTGTTATCTTTCTGTGGCGCAGGAGAAAAAGATAAAATACTATCATTTAATGACTATTCCCACAGACAGAAGAAAATTGTTGCTGGGGAAAATTATTTATATTGGGTACATGATTTTGTTTTCTAATGTGATTGTGTTTGCAGGAGCAACGCTTGGAGGCTTTCTTCTAACGACACATGTTCCAGTTGGAGGAGCGTTGATTGCAGTATTATTTCTGACGGTTTCTGAGTTATGGGAGATTCCGGTAGCTTTATTTTTAAGTGAACGATTTGGAATGATTGTAAACCTGTTCGTCTGCCTATTTATTACCGTCAGCGGTGTGGTAATATCACAAACCAGAATCTGGTATGTACTTGTTTCTGCAATCCCTATGCGAATGATGTGCCCGTTGCTTCATGTTTTACCAAATGGACTTGCCGCAGAAGCAGGGAATCCTCTTTTGGATACGGGAGTCATTGTTCCGGGAATGTGTCTCTCAATCATCTGGTTTGTTTTTGTAACGGTTCTGTTTTTGAAATGGTTTGAGAAAAGAGAGGTGAAATAAGATGATTGGAAGATCTCTTAATGCAGACTTGCGAAAGATGAAAGGAACATCTGTGATTCTGGCACACTTACTGATTCCGATTATAACCAGCGTTATATTTTTAATATATTACTTTTTTTCACCATGGAATGAAAATATGAAAGTGATTGCATTTTATCAGGCAATAGGAGCAGGACTTCCGGTACTTATTGGAATTTTTACAGCAAGTGTGATGGAACAAGAACAAAATGCAGGTGATTTTCAAAACCTGTTGTCTTTACCAGATAAACTTACAGCATTTTTATCGAAACTGTTGATGCTACTGGTTTTGTGTCTGTGCTCTATCCTATTGACAGCAATCATATTCGGAATTGGATTTGGAAGAATCGCATCAAGCGATATCGAAATCATGAAAGGATGTATATTTGCAGCATTGCTGCTGTGGGGAAGCAGTGTTCCACTTTATCTGTGGCAGCTGATTCTGGCTTTTCAGTTTGGAAAAGGGGTATCCATTGGAGCAGGGATTATATCAGGACTAATTAGTGCATTGATGCTTACCGGACTTGGAGATTATGTGTGGAAATATGTATTTGTCTGCTGGACGGGTAGAGTACCATATACTTATCTGCAATCTGTATTGGGAGAAACTAGTGTAGGTGAATGGTTGTCATTCATACCAGGTTGCTTAATATTTACAGGGATTAGTATGGTATACTATTTTTGGTGGGTAAACCACTGGGAAGGAAACAGAATATCGGAATAGAATCGAGGGAAACTATGGCAAAAATACTGGCAGTTGATGATGAACCGGCAATTTTGGAAATGATAGAAAGCATTTTGAATAAGGATGGACATCTGGTTACCAAAGTAAGTAATCCACTAAAAATTAATATGGAAGAATTACATCGTTATGACCTGATTTTACTGGACATTATGATGCCTGGAATTGATGGCTTCGAATTATGCAAAAGAATTAGGATACTTGTGGATTGTCCGATTTTGTTTCTTACGGCAAAAACGGAGGAAAACAGTCTGGTAAACGGACTTTCTTTAGGAGCAGATGATTATATTTCAAAGCCATTTGGAGTGATGGAACTTCGGGCAAGGATCAATGCACATCTTAGAAGAGAGCACAGGGAACATTCTGTCCGGATGGTTTTGGGGAGGGTCTGTATTCAAATATCTCAAAAGAAACTATTGGTTGATGATAAGGAACTTCCTCTTACGAAAGCGGAGTACGAAATCTGTGAATTTCTGGCTAAAAACAGAGGACAGGTTTTCTCGAAGGAACAGATATTGGAAGCGGTCTTTGGCTTTGACAATGAGAGTAATGACAGTACTATAATCACGCATATCAAAAATATAAGAGCAAAATTTGCGGATTATGATTATACACCGATAAAAACAGTCTGGGGGATTGGATATAAATGGGAAGAGTAAAGAGAAGCAATGCACTCAGCAGGATTTTTATGAGATATGTACTGGTTATGCTTGGATCATTAGTTGGTTTGGTGATTGTTGCTTATCTGCTGCTGTACCTTTTGATTAGTGTGGGCTGTATTTATCCGGCAAATTATGCAGAGCAAAAGATTAATGAAGCATATGATACGATTCTACGTGCAGATAAAGTGACTGCTGAGATGATTCCCGCACTTTGTGATTATGTAATCTTTTCAGAGAATGGAGAGAAAATAGGTGGAGATCTGTCAGAACAATACGAACAGATAGCATGGAATGTTGCAAAGTACGGAAACGCATCCGGGAAATATTTTTATAAAGTAATTGTAAGGGAAAATGAATATGTTGTATTGCAATATCGCCTGACACCTCAATATCATTCAGCTTTTTTGAGGGAGCATTTTATAGGACCACAGAATGTGATGATTATTATGTCTGTGATTGGAGCGGTAGCGATTATCATCATTCCGTCCATACGTTTTGGAAAAAGAATCAAAAAGCAGATGCAGCCTGTATTAGACGCAATCGGACAAATAAAGGATCAAAATCTGGAATATGAGACATCCTGTTCCGGTATCAAAGAGTTTGATGACTGTTTATCGGCAATCGATGATATGCGAGATGCATTGCGAGAATCTTTAGAAAAGCAGTGGAAAACAGAGCAGGAAAAGAAACAGCAGATGTCTGCTTTGGCGCATGATATTAAAACACCTCTTACGATTGTACGGGGAAATGCAGAACTACTTTCAGAGACTGAACTGACCACAGAACAGAAGAAAAATATCACTTATGTTTTGAACGGCACAACACAGATACAAAGTTATGTAAAACAGTTGATAGATGTCACAAAATCATGGAATTGCAGTGATGTTACCTATACAACGGTGAGGTTAGAAGATTTTTTCGCAGATATAAAGGAACAGGCACTCGGACTGGTAGAAAGCTATCACCAGAAGATAGATTGGAAGGCGGAACAAAGTGATAAAAAGGTAACGATTGCTTATGATCCAATGTTCCGGGCCGTAATGAATGTGATTCAGAATGCAGTGGAGCATACAAAAGAAAATGGAATCATTTATATTGACGCAAAGGAGCAGGATGACCGGCTGACATTCATTGTGGAGGATAGCGGATCAGGATTTACAAAAGAAGCATTATTGCATGGCACAGAGCAGTTTTTTATGGATGACACAAGTAGAAATGGCGAAGCCCATTATGGGATGGGACTATTTTTTGCAAAAACTGTGGCTGAAAAATATGGTGGAGGTATTAAACTTTCAAATTCTGAAAATACAGGTGGGGCGAGGGTAGAAATATTTTTCCTGAGTAGTCAAGAAACAAGCTAAATAGACCGCAATTAAGCTATGTAAAAGAAATTTTACATGCTTTTATCTAATATGTAAAAGCCTTTTGATAGACATTACTACTACGTTTGCTGTAATCTCATGGAAGAAGGAGGCATACAGAATTATGATAGCTGATAAAATTAAAAATGCTCGTACTATTCTTTATTACATAACTAACGCTCAATGCTCTTTCGGCGGCAGACAGTGTGATTATTCCGGTTCAGGCTCAATATCTGCCAGCAAAAGGAATGACGCAGCTCGTGCAGACGATTTCAAGGGTAAAGAAGTATATCAATCCGGATATTAAGATTGATGGAATACTTCTGACTCTCTTAGACAGTCGGACTAATCTTGCTAAAAGTACGGTGGAAGCTCTGAGGGAAAACTTCGGGAATCATATTAAGATGTACCGGACATCTATCCCAATCGGAGTAAAAGCCGCAGAAGCTTCTTCAAAAGGCAAGAGCATTGGAGCATTACAACAAGTATTTAAGGCAGAGGGCAGACCGTGACAGCAGATAATGCTTATCGTTCCCCCCTTCTCACACTCTACCCCCTATAACCTACAGTTTACCTGCTGAAAATATATATTCTATCTCCATATTTATAACTATCTCATAAAGTTATGGTTATCTATAAGAACCAGTCGTACAGTTGGAAAAGTACAGGAGGTTCTGGTACGATAAAAATTTAGCTTTCTTCTTCGGCAGGTATTGGAAGAACAACAGGGATAAAAATGCAATAAAAGTTGGACGCACTGTGGATAACCGGTGTGTTCGTTTCGTTTAAGGAGGAAAAACGAATGGCAAAATTAAAAATCAAGAGAGCTGTGTCGTTTGTGATGGCAACAGTTCTCAGCCTTGGAAAAGACTTTTCGAAACTGCAGATTGCTTTTACAAGTAATCTTGGAACGAATGCCGGAGTTATGGCAGCAAATGGACTGGGCTATCCGGTATCCATCGAAGGTGCTGCAAAGTATTGGCGGGAGGATATTCTGGTATAGCGAAGAATTTCTCCTGAAATCACAACAAGTACTGTGATTGCCTGGAGATGAAACATTCCATATTCTCTGGCGGTCAGTAAAATGATAGAAGAAATAAATGCTTTCCAGGCATAGAATGGAATTCAATATAAGCATTAGACATAATAAAATATCAGGTATAAAATAGATGTATAAGAGAAATTCAAATCTTATACATCTATTTTATACGAAAAATTCGCAAAGAAAGGGGATTTTTATTATGAGTAAAAATTTAGTCGCATTTTTCAGTGCAAGCGGGACAACAAAAAAAGTAGCAGAAATGATTGCAGAGGAAGCAAAAGCGGATTTATTTGAGATTGAGCCAAAAGTTCCATATACAAAGGCTGATCTTGACTGGATGAATAAAAAATCCCGCAGCAGTGTGGAAATGAGTGATAAGAAATACAGACCGGAGATTATGAAGAAAAAGATGGATATGAGTTCTTATGACGAGATCCTTCTGGGATTCCCAATCTGGTGGTATGTAGCTCCGACAATTGTCAATACATTTTTGGAAGCCTATGATTTCAGTGGCAAAAAGATTGTGCTCTTTGCAACATCCGGTGGAAGTGGATTCGGTAATACTGTAAAGGAATTACAGTCATCTGCACCGGATGCGGTTATCACAGAAGGCAGCCTGTTAAACCGTGGAACAAAACAGGAAATCAGTGAGTGGATAAAATCTTTATAAATAACAGTGCTATGGAGGTATACAGAAAATGGAAAAAATAGTACAGACAGCAGGAAGAAATACACTTGGTGAATTCGCACCGGAATTTGCACATTTTAACGATGATGTACTTTTCGGCGAAAACTGGAATAACCAGGACATCGACGTAAAAACAAGAAGTATCATCACAGTGGTTGCTCTGATGGCTTCCGGAATTACAGATTCTTCTTTAAAATATCATCTTCAAAATGCAAAAAATCATGGTGTAACACAAAAAGAGATTGCCGCAGTAATCACACATGTCGCATTTTATGCAGGATGGCCAAAAGCATGGGCAGTTTTTAATCTGGCAAAGGAAGTATGGCAGCCGAAGGAAGGAGATCTTCCATATGAAGATGAAGGTATGAGAGCACATGCGAAATCGATGGTATTTCCAATTGGTGCACCAAATGATGGCTTTGCACAGTATTTTTCTGGCAGAAGTTTTCTTGCACCGATTTCCACTTCTCAGGTTGGCATTTTCAACGTGACATTTGAACCCGGATGCCGGAATAATTGGCATATTCATCATGCAAAAAGCGGTGGCGGGCAGATCTTAGTATGTGTAGCCGGCCGAGGGTTTTATCAGGAAGAAGGCAGGGATGCGGTAGAAATGAAACCGGGTGACTGTATTAACATTCCGGTAGATGTAAAGCACTGGCATGGGGCCGCTCCGGATGAATGGTTTTCCCATCTGGCAATTGAGGTGCCGGGAGTGGATTGTTCCAATGAGTGGTGTGAGGCGGTATCGGAGAAAGAGTACGCTGGATTAAGATAAGGAGAGCACTATGGAATACGGTAAACTCGGAAATACAGATATAGAAGTGTCAAAATTATGTGTGGGCTGCATGAGTTTTGGGAAAGCTGGAACCATGCATGACTGGACGTTGGATGAAGCTGAAAGTGAGAATGTTATCAAGCATGCACTTGATTTGGGATATAACTTTTTTGATACGGCAAATGGATATTCAGCAGGAACAAGTGAGGAATATTTAGGTAAAGCATTGAAGAAAAATGTAGCGAGAAATCAGGTTGTGATTGCATCCAAGGTATATTTTAATGAAGGTCGTTTATCAAGACAGGCAATCATGAGGGAAATAGATGGAACTCTGTCACGTCTTGGAACCGACTATCTTGATTTATATATCATCCATAGATTTGACTATGATACACCAATTGAAGAAACTATGGAGGCACTGCACGATCTGGTAAAAGCAGGAAAGGTCAGGGCACTTGGTGCATCTGCTATGTATGGATATCAGTTTTATAATATGCAGTTAGCCGCAAGAGACAATGGATGGACACCATTTTCTGCGATGGAGAATCATTATAATTTGCTTTACAGAGAGGATGAGAGAGAATTGCTACCAATTTGTAAGCAAATGAAAGTTTCGTTAATGCCGTATAGCCCTCTTGCAGCCGGACATCTGGCAAGACCACAGTGGAAATCAGAGTCTCTTCGTGGAACCACGGATAGGGTTGCCATGGGAAAATATGATAAGACTGAAACGGAAGACATGCAGATAGTTAAACGTGTAGCGGAGCTTGCCGAAAAGTATAACTGCAAAATGTCCCAGATAGCCATTGCATGGCAGTGGGCAAAGGGAATTCTATCGCCTATTATTGGGGCAACCAAAACGCAGTATCTGGATGATTCAGCCGGAGCATTTGACATTAAATTAACTGCCGAAGACCTTGCATATCTTGAAGAGCCATATGTTCCACATGAGATAGTTGGTGCAATTGATAAAAATCCGGCGCAAGGTGTTATTTTGCTTGATGAAAAGAAATAATAAAGAACGAGGTGTAGCCATATGAAGAAATATTTATCAGTTATTCTGGAAATTATCCTCACAGCCTGTCTGGTTGCATGTGGTAGTTCTAACAAGGATTCCGTGAACGATGATAAACAAGAGGTAAGACTGGGAAAAATGAATATGCCAGAGCGTGAGGTTGTAGAATTGCTGAGTAACGGAGACGTAGAATTAAAAATTTCGAAAGAATGAAATTACTGTTTTTCTATACGAAGAGCTCGACAGATTTTAGATAATTGCGATCTGTGAAGGATTTGCAATTTTAGGAATGATATTTTTGATTATCAGTTGATAGTCAACTTCAAGTTTGCCAACTTGCCCTTTGAGAGAGGAGAAATCCTTTTCTCAAAGGGTTTTTCTATTTATACGGATATTCGCAAACTACAAGATAAAGCTAAAACTTCATATACTCTAATCACAGAGGAAGTGGAGGTTTTGATATGAGTAACAGTTTAGCAGAAGTACACCCGGAGCTTGTTTCGGAGTGGTCGGAGAAGAACTTACCGCTTACACCTGATGACATTGCTTTCGGTTCAAATAAAAAAGTATGGTGGAGAGGTGCTTGCGGTCATGAATGGCAGGCAAGCGTTAAGGCTCGTTCTAATGGAGAAAAATGCCCGATATGTTCCGGTGCGAGAGTGATTGCAGGTATTAACGATTTGACGACATTAGAGCCATTACTGGTAAAACAGTGGTCGAAAAAGAATAAGATAAAACCGACAGAAGTTTCTATTGGTTCTCATAAGAAAGTGATTTGGAGATGTGAGAAAGGACACGAGTGGGAAGCTGCCGTTAAGAGCAGGACAATAAATAAAACGGGTTGCCCGTATTGCTCTCATAATAAAGTGTTGGCAGGATTTAATGACCTTGCAATGCTTCTGCCGGATATAGCTACCGAGTGGTCGGACAGAAATTATCCGTTACTTCTAACTCAGGTTACGGTCTTTGCCAATCGAAAGGCTTGGTGGAAGTGTAAGGATTGTGGCAGAGAATGGAACACCCTTGCGTGGACGGTGCAAACTGGTTTAAGTCAAACGGGAAATGGCAAAGCCGCACTTATGAACCAAAGACGGGAGATATTATCTTCTTCGATTGGGAGGGCGACGGTACAACAGACCACGTTGGTATCGTAGAGAAATGCGAGAATGGCACAGTTTATACCGTAGAGGGTAACTCAAGCGATGCCTGCAAGCAAAGACAGTACACAGTCGGAAGTAGCAATATTTATGGATACGGTATTCCGGCATATTAAAAATTCCAGACGGTGTCTGGAAAATCGAAAAGATGGCTGCTCAGTTGAGTAACCATCGGGTACATTAAAGAGATTGCTTTTTTCAAATATAACAAGTATAATGAACATACCAAAGGTATGTAAGAAAGGATGGAAAATATGAGAAGAGATCCAGAAAAAACATATGAAAAAATATTAGAAGTTTCAAGTAAGTTATTTTTTGAAAAAGGATATGAAAACACATCTTTGCAGGATATTGTAAATAATTTGGATGGATTAACTAAGGGAGCGGTGTATCATCACTTTTCATCAAAAGATGATATATTGGATGCTATAGAGGATAAACTATTAGTAGAGAATAATCCGTTTAAAAAGGTATTAGTATATTCTGAATTAACAGGTATTGAGTTGATAAAAAAGGCTTTTTTGTTAGGAATAGAAGATCAAGAGCAGCAATATTATAACAAAATAAGTATGAAAATTTGGCGCCAAAGTGAAAAGATTCAAAGTCCTAAGATGATTGCAAAAATGATTGAAATTAATAAAAATATTTTGGCACCTGATTTATGCAAAATAGTAGAAAAGGGTATTGAGGATGGATCTGTAGATACAAAATATCCGATGGAGATTTCGGAACAAATATTATTACAAATAAATATAGGTTTGTTACTCGCGATTTCTGATATTACAGAGAAAGAATTAACAGGAAAAATAGAATTTATTTCAGAATGGACAAAAAATATGGGAGTAGATTTTTTAGATAAAGAATTAAAAGAGAAATTGAAACACGTCTTTATGGAATATTGTGAATAAAATGGGAATTTCCCCATTTTATTTTTTGAACATAGCATACCACCGGTATGCAAAGGAGAAAAATGAATACATATTATTTATATTTAATAGGACAGGCAAACTCGCTGGTAATTAATCAAATGCTAAAATTTGCGTTATATATGTACATTTTAGATAATACAGGTTCATCAGTTATATATTCGAATATCATAGCATTTTCTATGCTACCAATAATTTTCTTTAGTCCAATTGCTGGCTGGATCTGTGATTATGTGAAAAAGAAAAAATTAATAGTTATGTTAGACTTTACATCAGGCATAATACTTAGCTTGTTTTTCCTTTTATCTAATAAAGTAATAGCAATTTGCATCATTTTATTTATATTAGGGATATTAGGGACGTTAGAAACACCAGCTACTCAGGCGGCAGTACCACTAATTACAGATGATTTAAATAAAACTAATACAGAAATAGCACAGATATCGTCTATTTCAGCAATATTAGCACCAATTCTAGGTGGAGTTATATATAATACATTTTCCATAAATAAGATTATTATTTTTTCTATAATTGGTTTTGGGATTACCGCTTTTTTGGAAAGTTTAATAAAAATGAAAAATGAACAATGCATAAGGGATAGTGCAATATTGGGAATAAAACAGGGAATAAAGTATTTGTTTGTGGAAGAAAAAGAAATTCTTAAATTAGTGTTGTATGCAGGCGTAATTTCCTGTGAAATAACAGGGCTGCTTACAATTGCATTTCCATATATCATAAGAAATACGTTACAGTATAGTACAACAGTCTATGGATATGCAGAAGGAAGTCTGGGAATAGCTGCAATCGGTGCAACTTTTTATTATTCTTTTACAAGAAGAAAGTGGGATAGTAATAAAACAAATAATCTCGTTATTGGAATAGGCGGGTGCGTTATGATAACGGGAATTATTTTGTGGATGTGTCAAACAAGGAATGTAATATTTATTACTATTTTAGTGCTATGTAGCATAATTCAGTTTAATATTAATATTTTTTCAATAGTATGTTTATCTGATATTATGAGAAAAACAAAAGAAGAATATATGGGGAGAATTATGGGATTTGTATCTATGATAACCAATATGTTTCAACCGATAAGCCAGATTATTTATGGGAGAG
Source organism: Coprococcus sp. RTP21204st1_G4_RTP21204_210225 (assembly GCF_040915385.1). NCBI lineage: Bacteria > Bacillati > Bacillota > Clostridia > Lachnospirales > Lachnospiraceae > Coprococcus > Coprococcus sp. RTP21204st1_G4_RTP21204_210225. The sequence continues at coordinate 84,770 of NZ_JBCPDP010000014.1, forward strand.
GGTTAGAATATACAATATCAGGGTTCGGAAAATTTCTTATTGTGATAGCAGTAAGTATTCTGGGAATTTCTTTATATAGAAAAAATGTAATAAAGAGAGACAAAAAATAGTGTTTTGGTGGACAGAAGAAGATTTTTCGATGAAAAAGAGGTATTTTAAATATAGAAGATATCTACCGATTAGAACGAAAGGAGGAAGGAAATATGAGAGTTCCACCGATCAATATTATTTGTTAATTAAGTTAGAAAAGTGTTGGGTTTAACAATCCAACACTTTTCTATATAAGAAACTGTGAATATCATGTAATGTCGTGATGTGACAGACCAATATCAAACTGGACGAAGCGCATATTTGCGACTGGGACAATTATTTATGAGATTATTTGCTGGATTGCTATAAGAATCTGATGAAACGACCTTTCAAAAAACAGTTGATTTAGAAGTTAACTGTTTTTGAAAGGCCGTTTTTGCTATATCTAACAGTCTGTTGTACAAAGAAGATTTTGCATGGATGAAAAAACAAACCTTGTTGAGGTTAAATTGAGATTGACTTTGTATTGTATAAGTATGAAATAAAAAGGAATCAGGTGATGTACAATGAAAAAGCATAAAATATGTAAAATCCTTCTTGTTATACTGGCAATTTTTTTATGTGTGGCTTTTTATGAATTGCTCGGAATCTGCGTTGCATATAAAAAGCAGCCGGAAGTGTCCAATACAACCAAAAAAGAAACAAAAAATGGGTCATGGAACGAATGCAGTGAAAATACAGAACGGGCAGTAATCATAGAAAAGAATCCAGAAGCGCTTTTACAAAGAGTGCGTTTGATCAAGAATGCAAAAAAGGAAATTATTCTTTCTACTTTTGCATTTCAATCCGATGAAAGTGGAAAATTGATTTTAGGAGCACTGCATGATGCGGCAGACAGAGGTGTACATATTCGTCTGTTAGTAGATGGAATGGAGAGCTGGATTGATATGGAAGGAAATCCGTATTTCTATGGATTATCTTCCCATGAGAATGTTGAAATTAAACTGTATAATAAGGCCAATCCGTTGAAACCGTGGAAAATGATGGGTAGAATGCATGATAAATATTTGATTGCAGATGGAAAGAGATATATTCTTGGGGGAAGAAATACATACAATTATTTCCTGGGTGATTTTCCGGGACATAAGAACTATGACAGAGACGTGTTAGTGGTTTGCGATGAACCTGAGAAAGAAAATTCAGTTAACCAGTTGTCAGAGTATTTTGAAACCATATGGAATCAGGAAGACAGTGGTTATTTTCATAACAATAAAAAACTGGCAAATAGAAAATCTGTAAAGAACGCAGTTTTAGAGCTGCAGAACAGCTATCAGAAATATTTTGAAGAGAATAAGGAAAGAATCTGCGAGACCGATTATACGGACGAAACTTTTGAGACAGAAAAGATTACATTAGTGTCAAATCCTATTCACACAGGTTCCAAAGAACCAGTAGTGTGGTATCAGTTGGGAGAATTGATGAAAAATGCAAAAAATCGTGTGAAGATCCACACGCCATATATTATCTGTAATGATATGATGTATAATACATGGGAGGAGATTGCAGAGAACGTTTCAGATTTTTCTATCATGACAAATTCAGTTGCGAATAATGGGAATCCATTTGGGTCTGCCGATTATGCGAAAAACAGAAATAGAATCTTAAGTACAGGAATTAATATCTGGGAATATGAAGGCGGTTATTCATACCACGGAAAAAGTATTCTGATTGACGATGATCTGTCTGTAATCGGTTCCTTTAATATGGACATGAGAAGTGCATATCTGGATACGGAACTGATGCTTGTAATACGCAGTAAAGATATTAATAAACAGTTGGAAGAGGGCATGATGGAATATGAAAAAGTGTCCCGCCAGATATTAGAAGGCGGAACTTATAATGATCCATATCATGTAGAGCCAATCGAATTAACAAAGAAACGTCAGAGAAAAATATTTTTGGTACAGCATCTGCTTGGATGGGCAAGGTATCTGTTTTAATAAGGAGGAAGGAAAACGTGTTTCAAATATTGATTGTAGAAGATGATAAAGAATTAAGCCAGCTATTCCAAAAAGTGCTTGAGAAGAATGGATATCAAGTCAAAAGTGCATCGGATGGAGCACAGGCATTAGAAGTATTGGATAAGGAATATATTGATCTGATTATTTCTGATATTATGATGCCGGTTATGGATGGCTATGAACTGGTGTCAGAACTTCGTTCAGCAGGATATCAGATACCAGTGCTTATGATCACTGCGAAAGGTTCCTTTGATGATATGCGTCAGGGATTTTTTTCGGGAAGTGATGATTATATGGTAAAACCGGTAAATGTGAATGAAATGGTTTTAAGAGTCGGAGCACTGCTTCGCCGTGCACAGATATTGAATGAACACAAAATTGTGATCGGTTCAACAGAGTTTGATTATGATGCAATGACGGTTACAACTGATAAGGAAAGTCTTGTTTTACCTAAAAAACAATTCCTGCTTTTATATAAGCTTGCAGCTTCGCCAGGCAGAACATTTACAAAACAACAGTTGATGGATGAAGTATGGGGATACGAGACGGAGGCAGACCCACATACAATAGAGGTACATATAGGAAGACTCAGAGAGCGTTTTAAAGATAACCCGGATTTTGAAATCGTAACAATGCGTGGAATTGGATACAAGGTGGTGAAAAAATAATGGAACAAAAGAAAAAAAAAGGATTGCGGATCCGATCCTGTCTGACTGGTGCAATCTGGCTGGCACTTGTATTTTCAACAGTCATATCTGCTTTATTATTTGCTTTTTTAAATCATTTTTTTAATCTGCCGGGCAGCATAACTGTGCTTGGCTGGCTTTTGATTTTCAATACATTGATTGCAGGGCTGATCACTTCCTTTATCAATGCAAAGTTACTGGAACCAATTACCAGACTTAGTAAAGCAATGAAGGAAGTTTCTCAGGGAGATTTTGAACAGCATTTGGAAACGAACAGCCGTATCGCAGAAGTTGGAGAATCTTATCAAAGTTTTAACGTTATGACAAAGGAACTTCGTGCAACAGAGGTGCTGCAGATGGATTTTGTATCTAATGTTTCTCATGAGTTTAAGACCCCGATCAATGCCATTGAAGGATATACAATGCTGCTTCAGGGAGAAGAACTGTCTCCGGAACAAGAGGAATATGTAGAAAAAATCTTATTTAACACCCAAAGACTTTCCGGATTGGTTGGTAATATTTTGCTGTTATCCAAGTTAGAGAATCAGAATATACCAATGAAAAAAACAGAATATCGTCTGGATGAACAGATCCGCCAGGCATTTCTTTCATTGGAAACAAAATGGACAGAAAAAGAAATTGGTTTTCAGGTAGAATTGGAGGAAGTTAAATATACTGGGAATGAAGGACTTTTTATGCATATCTGGATAAATCTTTTGGATAATGCGATTAAGTTCAGCCCTTCAAAGGGGACAATTATGATGTTTCTGAAACAAGAACAGGATTCTGTTAAGTTCATTCTGGAAGATGAAGGACCAGGAATAGAGGATGATGTAAAATCCAGAATATTTGACAAGTTCTATCAGGTAGATGGATCTCATAAAGCAGAAGGAAATGGCCTAGGTCTTGCACTTGTAAAACGGATTGTAGATAGTGCCGGAGGAACAATCAAAGCAGAAAACCGTGAATATGGTGGATGCAGATTTGTTATAGAGCTGCCAAAGCAGAAAGATGAGATTATATAGTTTTAAGATAAATTAGCCTGCAAATAAAAAGTCAAGGCTAAATTGAAGAACATTGAAAATTTTATACAGGTTGAAAATTTGGTATCAAAATAAGACCACCACACCAGTGCTGGTCTGAAAAT
>NZ_JBCPDP010000015.1:0-69048 GCF_040915385.1 Coprococcus sp. RTP21204st1_G4_RTP21204_210225
ATTATACAGCTTAAGCAACAAGATGGATAATTCCTTACTGGCTGTAAGGGATATTAACCATAAATATATTGTAGTAGATTAGAGAATTTTCCTCTTAATGCAAATGGAAAAGTTGATAGAAAAAGCTTGGCAGAATATAAGAAAATCGATAGTGTGGAAATAATCCCTGACAAGGCATTAAATATTGTACTGACGATTTGGGAGGAACTATTGGGGAACAAAGTAATAGATTTGGATGAGAACCTTTTTAAGATGGGCGCAGACAGTTTGCTTGCGGCTAGATTTGTTGGGGCTATGAATACTCGTTGTGGAATAGAGGTACATATGAAAGAAGTTTTTATGAATCCATCAATTAACGCATTAACAAAATTGGTTGATACGAGAAAAAAAACAGGTATAACAGAATTGGTAGAAGAGGGGGAAATATAAAATGCAGGATATGCGAAAAGCAGCAGGAGAATTATTAGTAGAGCTTGAGAAAAAAGGCATTACTTTTGAGACTGTTGATGGGAAATTAAAATATAAAGATTCCAAAGGGAATTTTACAGAAGATTCCAAAGAGAAAGTAAAAAAATATAGAGAAGAAATAATCGAAATTTTAAAGAAAAAACAAACAATAGACGATTTTATTACGGATAATAATTGTGAAGCCACGGTATATCCTTTGACTGATGTGCAAGCAGCGTATTTGGTTGGAAAAACAGAAGCTGTGAAATGGGGCGGAATTGGGTGCAAAGGATATATTGAGGTTGATTTTGGTTCCTACAGTGAGGAAGAAATATCAAGAGCCTGGGAAGTATTGGTAGATAGGCATGAAATGCTAAGGGCGAAAGTGACAGAAACTGGATTTGAAATTTTAGAGAGAGACGAGATTGATTATGAAATTGAAATAATAAATCTACAAAAAATGGAAGAGAAAGAGAAAACAGTTACTTTATCTAGGATTAGGGAAGATTTTAGTAAATATGTCTTTCATACGGAGAATCCCCCATTATTTAAAGTGGTAATAACGAAGCGTATGGAAGGAAATTTTTTCCATTTACTCGTCGATTTAATCGTTTCAGATTTTGCAAGCGTGCAAATTCTGATTTCTGAAATGGGAGAACTTTTGAAAGGCATTTCATTAGAAAAATTAAGGTATAGATTTTCAGATTATGCAATGTTCAATCAACAACGTAAAGGAAGCTTAAAATGGCATCAAGATAGAATGTATTGGATAGAAAGGCTGAAAAAATTGCCGAAGGCTCCAATTCTTCCGCAAGATGGAAGAGCCGCAGACAAGTGTGAAAATACATATGAATTTTATCGTTTTCAGAGACATATTAATCAGTCTGGTTGGAAACAAATAAAGGAAATTGCAGGAGAATATGGAGTAACAGTTTCAGCGGTGCTTATTGGTATATATGCAGAAGTTATTTCAAAGTGGAGTTCAAATAAACATTTTACACTCAATTTGCCGATTCAAAACAGACCCACTATGGGAAACAATATTAATTCCATAGTAGGAGATTTTACAGCAGTGAATTTACTAGAGGTAAATGTGACTCAAAATATGAGTTTTATAGAAAGAGTTAAAGAAATTACGGAAAGATTGATGGAGGATTTAGAGCATAATTCTTTTTCTGGTGTCGAAGTGCTAAGAGAACTGAGTAAAGTGTCTGAAGAAAAGGAAGTACTAATGCCGATTGTATTTACAGGGGTTTTGAAGACTGATGGCACTGCAGGTACTATTGAATATGGTTTTAGTCATACCCCGCAAGTATGGATTGATTGTCAGATAGTCGATGAGTTAGATTCAGAAGATCAAGAAAAAGGACTGATGATAAGCTGGGATGCAAGGAAAGGTGCGATAAAAGAATCTATTGTAACGGAGATGTTTGAGGTTTTTATTGAAACAATAAGAATACTTGGAACAAAACATTCGGAAGAGTGGAAGAATCCGTTAGAAATTGTTGTGCCAAGTGCGAGTCAGAAAAAAGTAATTTGCGAACAAAATAAAAATGTTACGAAACAATCTCTTATTCAACAGAGATTTGTTGAGTATGCGCAAAAGAATTCTAAAAGAACGGCTGTAATAGATGCTCTTGAAAAAGTGACATATGGAGAATTGTTGGAAAGAGCAGAATATATAGCAGGTTATTTAAGAAAAGAATTTGTGGAAAATAGCACTGGATTGGTTGCGATAAGAATGAAAAAATCTGCAAATCAAATTGCAGCAGTAATGGGCGTTTTGATTGCTGGATTTTCTTATTTACCTATTGATATAAAACAGCCATTGGCACGACAAGAAAAAATTTTGTCAAAAGCAAATATTATTTTGGAATTGGATGAGAAGAAAGTAAATATGATACTTCAGAATTTGGAATACCGATTAGAGAAGCATCCAGAATCCCAAAATACTATTGCATACGTAATATTTACTTCTGGCTCTACGGGAGAGCCTAAAGGTGTTGTAATGTCACATACCGCAGCACAAAATACTCTTATATCCATTGAAAATATGTATAATATTTCGGAAGATGATACAGTTCTTGGCATTGCGGAACTGTCATTTGATCTTTCTGTATTTGATATATTTAGTGTGTTGGGAGTTGGTGGAACATTGGTACTACCGAATCCGGAAAAAGGGCCAGATGCATCTCATTGGGGCAGATTACTTAATGAATACAAAGTGACCTTGTGGAATAGTGTTCCAGCGCAGGCGGAAATGTTAGATGCTTTTGCATCTAAATCAGAGAGTTATCCGACCGTTAGATTAGTGTTGCTATCCGGAGATTGGATAAATACTAGTCTGCCGGGAAGATTAAGAAGGATTATGACCAATGCTCAAATTGTTAGTTTGGGAGGTGCTACGGAAGGTGGAATTTGGTCTGTATTTCATGAAATTGATGAAATAGAAGAAAGACCTACTATATTATATGGAAAAGCTTTGCATGGACAGTGGACGGGAATTGTAGACGAGGAATTGAGAATTTGTCCGCAATATGTTTCGGGGCAAATTGCCATAGGAGGATATTCTCTGGCAGAAGGCTATTTGGGAGATTCAGCATTAACAGAAGAAAAATTTGTTCATGTAGAAGGAGGGAAGAAAAGAATTTATCTCACCGGAGATAATGGAAGATATGTAGAAAATGACGATATTGAATTTTTAGGCAGGTTAGATAATCAGGTAAAAATTAATGGGCATAGAATAGAAATTGCGGAAATAGAAGCAGCGCTTATGAAAATACCGCAAGTAGAAAATTGCTGTGTGGTGTATCATAGAAATGAAGGAACTGGTAATTTAGTGGCTTTTATTAAAGAGCGAGATAAATTAAAAACAATACTAGACATGGTAGAATGTGATGAAGAAAAAATGGGTATAAATGCGATTGATCAATTCAATGAATGTTTAGAAAAAGCAGTTTGCAGTAGCGTTTATAAACAAATGTCAAGTATTTTTAATGGAAAAGCGGCATTGAGCAAGGAAGAAATAATAAGTAATATTGATGTGCAACCGCAATATGAAGTACTATTAAATCGGTGGTTAGAATTATTAATTGTACATGGATACTTACAGGACAGAAATGGCAAATATGAATTAAACAAAACGGAAGATAATGCAGCAAAATATTGGGAAGAACTTCGTACCATCCCATATACGAATATCGCCCCAGATGTAGTAAGTGAATATATTCAAAATCATGCTGAAAACATATGTGAGCTTCTTGGTGGGCGTATAAATCCTCTTATATTCCTTTTTCCAGAAGGAAAAACAACAACGGCGGAAGCTTTATATGGAGAAACAGCGATTGCTAGATATCTGAATGGAATTATAGCGGATGTAGTTAAGCGATATGCAGTTGAATTTAAACAGATTAGTATTTTGGAAGTAGGCGGAGGCATTGGCGCGACTACTAAACAAATTTTGGGGAAAATGGAAGGACTAGCTTATGAATATCTATTTACAGATGTTTCTAATTTTTTCTTAAATAATATTAGACAGCAATATCCTCAAGTTAAAACTGAGTTATTAAATTTAGATGACTGGGATCCTTCGAAATTTGGGGAGTTTCATGTGATAATAGCGGCAGGAGTGCTAAATAATACGAAAAATATCCTTGAAACAGTAAATAAGTTAAAACATATGTTACGAGATGAAGGAATTTTATTAGTAACAGAACCATTGGAAGAACATATAGAGATAACGGTTTCGCAGGCATTTATGATGCCTAAACATTCAGATGTGCGTTGTATGACAGGTCATTGTTTTTTGACAGAGGAAGAGTGGATTCAGTCTTTCGACGAAGTGGGATTAGAAACTGTGCGGATATTTCCTGATGAACAAAACAAATATGCCCAGTTTAAACAAAAATTGTTTATTGTTAGAAAAAAGCAGATTGTTTATAGGGAGTTTTTAAAGTCAATATTGCCAACAGTAATGATTCCAACAGAATTTGTGAATGTTGATAACATTCCACTTTCTTTAAATGGAAAAGTAGATCGAAAAGCGTTAGTAAGAAACTTTAAAAGGAAACTTTCATCAAAAGATTCTATTATTATTGACCAACAAAATTCGAAAAAACAAATCTATACAGAAGTTGAAAAAAAGATGATAGAGATTATGAGAATTGTTTCGGGTAATTCCAATATCTCATATGAAGATAATTTGTTGGAAAATGGTTTTGATTCTCTACTATTATCTCAAGCATCAGGGAAAATTGTAAACGAAATTCCAGAAGCCAGCGGACTGAGATTTGATGAAATATTACGGGTAGCATTGGTCACACCTATGATTAAAATGATTTCCGAGTATATAGAAAGAAAGAATTCAGAAAGTAAACAAAAAGAAAAAGTGGAAAGTAATGATGTTCCAGTGCCGACATCTGCAACACATAATGTTATGTATATACTAGGAAGTGATAAAGGTAAATGGAAAGAGGCTCTTGAAAAAACGATGTTAGACTCTGATATATTGGTCAAAGAAACAGAGAAAGAGAAACTAAAAACAGAAGTGAAGTCGGATGCAATAGCGAATAAATACTTACTTATTTGCAAAGATAATATTTCTGAAATTCTAGCAGAAGTTAGTGAATTATTGGCACAGGAAATTATTATTCAAAAGGTGTTTTTATTAAATCCAGAAGATGCTAAGAATAATGATTTGTATTTGGGTGATGTAATTGTTATAAATGGTGCTCCATCAGTTATAGATTCTTGGAAGGAAGCTGTACTAGGAGATATGAAAGCGTATGTAGGAAGTTTTGCAGAAACCTGTAATATTATTAAGAAGGAGATTGATGATGGGAAATAGACAAGACATATGTATCTTAGGAGGAACAGGAAATGTAGGCTATGCTGCATACAAGGCATTAGAGAAATCAAATTATTATTTCAGAATTGGGGTAAGGAATAGGGATAAAGCAGAAAAAATGAATTTGTATAAAAGGGATAATGTTCAATTATTCGAAATTGATTTAGATAAATCAAGTAGCGTTAATGAGTTTTGCGATGGAGCGAATATTATAATAGGGGCCATAGGCCCCTCTACAAAATATAGTGAGAAAATGTTGAAAATAGCACTTGAGATGAAGATACCATATATTGATCCGGGCGGAATGTATTTGAAAAATAAATATTCAAATAGGGAAATAGACATAACAGCTATTGTTGGTGCAGGATTATTCCCAGGAGTATCAGGATGGTTACTATATTCAGAATTAAAGAGGAGAGGTGGAAAACAATTAATAGAGATTGTTATTGGAGGGAAATATAATTTTTCTAGAGGTGCTGCAATAGACTATGTGGAAGAAATTAAAGAAAATGCAGCAGGAGTTCCTATGGCATGTATTCGTAATGGGAATATAGTTCCGGCAAGTAGCATGGTTCCCAGCAATATAATTAGTGATGTTTGTGGGTTGGCGTTTCTTCCTTATGTAACTGAAGAAATTCAAGAAATTATATATACTAATGAAGCTCTAAATATTGATGCATATACTGCTGTGCCGAAAGAAATGTTTACAACTCTGAATAAATTATATGGAAAAAACGAAGAAATAATTAAATACCTAGTAAAAGGAAATAATAGTAATCAACGAGGTATAATTCAGTTCAAAAGAATATCTGAAAATGAAACAAAAACAATATTTATCAGAGGAAGTAATCCGGGTGATTTGACTGGAAAAATACTGGCAATTTCTGCTAATGCAATTTTATATGGTAAAAAGAAAAGAGGGATTTTTACAATGGCCAATTATCTTTCTGATTATCCGCTAATAGATAAACTGAAAGGAATTAAGGGATTTGAGTATAGAGAGGAAGTTCAATATGCATAAAAAAAGGATATTAGTTTGTGGTACAGGATTTGGGAAAATATATTTAAAGACTATTGTTGAAAATGAAAAATACGAACTTGCTGGAATTATTGGTAAAGGTAGTGATAGAACGAAAAAAATAGCAAATGATTTTAATGTACCAGTATATACAAATATAGAAAATATTGAGGCAAATATAGACGCAGCTTGTGTTGTAGTTCCAAATGCAGCAGGAGGTGGACAAGGAACCGATATAGCAGAAAAATTACTTTTAAGAGGAATACCAACTTTGTTGGAGCATCCTGCTCACGAAAAAGAAATCATAAAATGTCTAAAGGCATCAAAAAATACGCCATTTATGATAAATCCATTTTATAGATATATTTCTCCGGTTCAGGACTTTTTGGAAGCCGCTAAAGTAATGAACCATCATTCTGTGCTATTGAGTGCGTCTTTAGATTGTGCTATACATGTATTATATGATGGAATTGATATTTTGGGGTGTGCTTTAGAAAATTTTTCGGGATGGAAATTGGGTACAGTGGCTGAAATTGTTGGGTCTACTTTGAAAAGTGGCGGGAACAAATCTATTAAAATAATGATAGGGGATATTCCTGTAATGTTCGTAATCAATACGGATGTAGATAAAGATGATCCGGATCACCCTCTACACTTATATCATAGAATAGAATTAACTTTTTCTACTGGTAGGCTTTGTTTGGTTAATACGCATGGACCAGTAATATGGATGCCGTTTCAGCATATGCCAAGGGACGAGTATGGAACTATAAGTATTGATAAAGATAACAAAGAAATTCCAACAGCCATAATGCTTGGGAATTCAAAACCTCTGTCATTAAAAAAGACTGTTGAATATATATGGACAGGTGCTGTAGTGCAGGCATTAGAGTGCTTGTTCTCAATGGATAAAACTAAAAAGATGCAAATGGCGCAGTATCAAATATTTGTTTCTAGACTATGGTCTGAAATTAGTAGAAAAACGGGATATCTTAATTTAGTTAATTATAATAATAGTGGAAACAATGAAGAAATATTTGATGAATTACAAAAAAAGGGGTTATTGGAGGAAAAAATTTTTGCATAAAAACGAAGAAATGTACGGTGAAAGTATAGAATTTTATGATATAGCTGCGTTGCCACATTCTAATGTTAATGAGAGTATATTGAAAAAATTTGCTAGAATGACCGATATGAACGAAGGTGTCATTGTGGATATTGGAGCAGGAACAGGTCGAAACATTATGGAGTTGGCAAAATATACTCCCACAAAAGAATTGATTGCGTTAGAGCCATCCAAATATATGAGAATTTCTTTTATGACGCGGTTAGTGGACAATCAAGAAATGCAAAAGAAAATCACACTATTACCATTGTCAATAGAAGAATATAATTTTGAAGAAAAAATAAGTGGTATATTATGTATGGGAGTGTTGGGACATTTAAATGAAAATCAAAGATTATATTTATGGAATACATTAGAATATAATTTGCAATCGAATGTTCCCGTATTAATTGAAATTTTGGACAAAAGATTTTTGTCAATGAATAAAGGAAAACGAATCTCCGTCTCCTATCAAGGTAGATTACGTTATGAATCCTATATAAATGATATAAAAAAAATAGATTCTAATAAATGGGAGTGGATGATAGCATATAAGGTTTTTGATAAGGATAAATTAATAAATAGAATTGAATCTCCAATGTATTGGACTTATAATAGTATAGAAAGCATTTTAGAAGAACTGCATGATATTCATTTTAGAGGAGTAAAACTATCAGAGTCATTATTATTGGCAAAAAAGATTTAATCTGGTTTTATCAAGCAATGATATGTAAAGTATCTTCAGCGTGTGGACATCGATAATATCGAAGAAGGAAGGAGGCTTACTTATGAATAATGATTTTCACAGTTTGTATAAAGATTTATTTTCAAATTCACCGCAGACAGTTACAATAGATATACCTAAAGATATGGGGATTGGAAGAATATCCCAAGTCGTTACTAAACAGGGAACAGTATTATCCGATTGGCATATGAATTATTATTCTGACACGAATGTACAGGGAATTAATAGTGAAGAATACATACAAATGTTATTTTGCTTAAATGAAGGATGTTCATGGAGCATTGCAAATGAACAAAAAAGTATAAGTCTCCAGAAAGGCGAGACTTGTATCTACCGAGGTCATGGAAAGATAGAATACCTCTGCTATTCAGGAAAGAAGGATTTTGTATTTAAGAATATAAAGATACCTATAAAGTATTTTCAAAGCATTATGAGAGGTTACTTTGAAAAAATAGAAATAGAAGTATACGAAGAAAAAATATTGTGTGGCATTTCAAAAGTTGATATAAGCCCATATATGGAACATATTTTTGCAGAATTAAAAGATTTTTCTCAATATCGTGGTGGATTAGGATATCTTTTCCTTGAAAGCAAGATTTTTGAACTGTTATCAGTATATTTGAGTGAGGTTTTGGAGTTAAGTATTCTTCAAGCAGATCACATTAATATTTCAAAAAATGATAGAGATGCGATTATTGAAGCAAAAAGGATTATAGACAGTCGGCTTGCTTTTGCCCCAAGTTGTGAAGAACTGGCAAAGAAAGTTAGCATTAGTACCTCAAAATTGACAAAGGGCTTTTCTTCCATGTTTGGAACATCGGTTCATGCGTATATTATAGATCAGCGATTGGAAAAGGCCGCAAGTCTGTTGCTAGGAAGCGATTTAAATGTGAGCCAGATAGCAGCATTGGTAGGATATTCAAAACCAAGCAATTTTGCGGCGGCATTCAAAAAAAAATATGGGGTAATACCTAAAAATTATAAAACAGAAAATACGATTGGATGAACTTGAAAATTACTGATTTTGGGTAGAATTAAATTGATTTTGGGTTGGATTAGTTGTGAATAACTGGTATACTATATCTCGTGGTTAGAAAGTACTAACTACGAGATGCTTTGTTTATACCAAAATTTAGGAGGAACGATCATGAACAAAAAACTGAATGCGAAGGATTTTATCCTGATCGGTGTTTTGACTGCGCTCATGTGGATCATTTGCATGATTATCAGCACCGTAATGAGCATTGCCGGACCCATTACCAACGTATTTTATCCTGCTGTCGTAGCAATCCCCAACGGAATCGTGATGATGCTGTTGCTGGCAAAAGTCCCGAAGAAAGGCGTGTTTACAATCTGCGGAACAATTCAGGGTATCCTGTTTTTGCTGGTTGGCGGATTCTGGCTGATCCCTGTTGCGCTGATTATTGGCGGGGTAATCTGCGATTTCCTGATTATGGGCAGAAGTGAGATCACTATGAAATCCATGATGATTGCGTACACCATTTTCAGTGGCATCTTTGCCTTTGGCGCTATCGTTGGGCCTATGCGTTTCCTGCAAAGCGCATTTGTCGGCGCTATGGAGAAGAACAACATTGCACAGGAATACATAGATGGCATGATTAGCATTACATCTGGCTTTATGCCTGTTGTCATTATAGTGGCTGGTCTGCTTGGTGGCTTGATTGGCGGTTACATCGGCCAGAAAGCATTGAAGAAGCACTTTATCAAGGCCGGACTTGTATCGGTGAAGTAACAGCTCCGAAAAATGACAGACGCCAGATTTGTCAGTAGAATGCCTGAATCAAAAGCGGGGCTGCAATGTCAGTCTCGCTTGTTTTTGGAGAACAGTATGGAAGAAAACATAAAGAAACTCATTACACAAAGACAATTTCAAAGAACGGCAGCTTTAGACCCACGGTGCAAAGTTGCGCTACTGATTATGATTGGGTGTGTCAGTTATTTCCTGAACGGGGAAGTTTGCAGCCTGGTTCTTGTCGCCTCTTTTGCGCTGTTTGTTGCTGCTGGGAATGGGGCGAAGTGGGCGGCGAAAATGCTGTTGTTCTATATTGTTATCGCTTATCTCAATGCTCTGCTGCGTTATATTTCTATTCCTGTGCTAAGTGTGATTATGAGCGTGTTCGGCGTGACCATTTTGAAGTTGGTTCCTATCGCAATGATGGGAATATGGATTTTACACACAACACAAATGGATGATCTCATGGTATCGCTGCAACGCTTACGGTTGCCGCAGGCTGTTACAATTCCGTTAGTTGTCATGTTCCGTTACATACCTACTTTGCGGATTGAGTACCGTATGATTCGTAACACAATGGACATTCGCGGTATCAGTGATACAGCATGGAAACAGATTATCCACCCGCTTGCTACGATTGAATATATTCTGATCCCTCTGCTGATGCGCTGCCTGAAAGTAACAGATGAATTAGCGGCGTCCGGCACAACGCGCGGATTGGAACTGGAAGAAAAGAGATATGCGCTGAACTCTGTCCGTTTTTCGTGGAAAGAGTATGCGGTGACTGCTTTGGGAATTGTCTTTTTAGCACTACTTCTATTCCTCGACTATACCTCTATCGGGGAAATTATTATATGGAGGGTATAGCGATGATTACCTTTGAAAATTTTTCTTTCCGTTATGAGGAAAGGGATGGATTTACATTAAAAGATTTGAACCTGACAATTCAGACCGGGGAATTTATTCTATTGACTGGACGGAGCGGGTGCGGGAAAACGACCCTTATTCGCTCTCTGAATGGTTTGATTCCACATTTCTACCCCGGAGAAATGAAGGGAGATATTTTCTTAGACGGACAATCTCTGTTGGAGTTGAAGCCTGCTGATCTGGCTGGAAAAGTGGGTACCGTCTTTCAAGACCCGCGCTCACAGTTTTTTATGACAGATACCACACGGGAGCTTGCTTTCGGGTGCGAAAATATGGGGTATTCCCGTGAGGAAACCGTTGACCGTATTACAAAAGCGGTGCTGGATTTGGAATTAAGCGATTACCTGAACCGTAGCATTTTTGATTTATCCAGCGGCGAGAAGCAGCAGATCGCGATTGGCTCGGTCTATGCCCTTTTGCCTAAAGTATATATCTTTGATGAACCGTCAGCGAATTTGGACTATGCTGCTACAAAACGTCTGGCAGAAACCATGAAGCGCCTGAAAGCTGATGGATATACCATTATTGTTGTCGAGCATCGTTTCTACTATTTGAGGGAACTGCTTGACCGGGCATATCTGATTCAGGATGGAAGGATTATACAGAGCTTCACAAGAGAACAGTTTTGTTCTTTACCTGATGAAACACGCATCCAATACGGATTGCGTACAGTCTATCCAGAACGGGAGGCAGCAAAGTATCAGGTCAAACCGGCACACAGCTCCAGCGATGGATTGAGTGTAAGCAACCTCTCCTTTGCGTACAAAAAGGGGCCGGATGTTTTACAGAATATCAATTTTGAAGCCCATAAAGGTGATGTGATTGGCATTTTGGGACATAACGGTGCCGGAAAGACTACTTTGCTTTCCATTATGACGGGACTTCTGAAAGAAAAGAACGGAAGTATCTGCTATAACGGGAAAAAACTTTCCCCACGCCAGCGCAGGCGGCTGTCTTATCTTGTCATGCAGGATACTGATTATCAGCTTTTTGCCAGCAGTGTTGAAGAAGAATTCTCATTGGGGATTGAAACTGACTGTGCGGAAAAGGTTACAGAAACTTTGGAAGCCCTGGAACTTAGTGAATACCGGGAATACCATCCGGCATCCTTGTCGGGCGGACAAAAGCAGCGGGTAACGATTGGGACCGCGATTGTTAAGGACAGCCCGGTTATTTATTTTGATGAACCTACCAGCGGGCTTGATTATGATTCTATGGTCAGGGTAAGTCATTTGATCGAACAGCTTGCAAGTGCCGGTGTGATTATTTTTCTCGTGTCCCATGACTTTGAATTTATTACCCGCACTTGTTCAGAAGTTTTACAGCTTGACGATCAGGATTCAATCAGGAATCAGGTGCTGACGCCGGAAATCCTAACGTCACTTTCAAAACAATATTTTAACTGATTGGAGGCTTTGTTATGTTCAAGAAAATGTTTGAGTATGCGGGGCCGCACAAAAAGGACTTATATAGCGCAACCTTCATCGTTCTGCTTAGTGTCCTGATGGGGGTACTTCCCTTTGTGCTGGCTTATCAGGTGATTTCACCGCTTGTCATGGGAGAAACCGTTGGAATCGGCTATGTGTCCATGCGCGTGATCGGTGTTTTGATCTGCCTTATTTTACAGGCTGTTCTTTATGGCTGGGGACTGGATGTATCTCATAAGGCCGCTTATAACACGTTGCTTAGGCTTCGTACTTCCCTGCAAAAGAGATTTGAGGCACTTCCCCTTGGATTTATCCAGGATAAGGGAACTGGCACAATTAAAAAGCTGTTCGTGGACGATGTAGACAGTCTGGAAGTATTACTTGCCCACTCTTTGCCGGAGGGCATTGCAAACCTGATGATTCCGATTGCAATTTATGTTGCTATGTTCTTCATCGACTGGAAACTGGCTTTGCTATCCCTGGCATCTATTCCGATCAGCTTTGCAGCCATGATGATTATGTATTCCGTTGGTATGAAGAAAATGGGACCGTATTACATGGCCGGGCAGAAAATGAACAATACCATTATCGAGTATATCAATGGTATGGAAGTTGTGAAAGTGTTCAATAAGGACGCAGAATCCTATGAGCGTTTCCGCAAAGACATTTCCGATTATCGGGACTACACGCTGGAATGGTATAAGGCAGCATGGCCGTGGATGGCAATTTACAGCAGCCTTTTACCCTGTACGATTATCCTTACTCTGCCTTTGGGGGCATGGTTTGTACTTTGTGGGTTCTCCACTTTGCCAGATTTGATTTTGGTACTTTGCCTGTCGCTTAGTATTGGTATTCCGCTGCTGAAATCTTTGAGCTTTTTACCAACTATGCCGCAGCTCAATTATAAGATTGCCGCTTTGGAGCAGGTGTTGGAAACTGCGCCGTTACAGCAGACGGACGCCGCTTTTCATGGGAAGAATTACGACATTTGTTTCGATCACATTACATTCGGCTATGAGAAAAGCCAGCCGGGGCCTGATGGACGGCCTATGGTAACAATGGATGAAGTTATCCATGATATTAGCTTTACTGCAAAGGCAGGACAGAAAACGGCCTTAGTTGGTGAATCCGGCTCTGGAAAAAGTACGTTGGCAAAGCTGTTAATCCACTACTATGACCCGCAACAGGGCAGCATTTCTATTGGCGGACAGAAAATAACGGAAATGAGCTTAGAGGCATTGAACAGTCAGGTTTCCTATGTGGCGCAGGATCAGTATTTGTTCAATACTTCCCTGCTTGAAAATATCCGTATGGGGCGGCCAGACGCTACGGATGAAGATGTCCTTGAAGCGGCGAAAAAAGCCCAATGTCTGGAATTCCTTGAAAAGCTGCCGCAAGGCATACATTCAATGGCCGGTGATGCCGGGAAAATGCTTTCCGGCGGTCAGCGCCAGCGGATTTCTCTGGCGCGTGCAATTCTGAAAAATGCGCCTATCATTGTGCTGGACGAAGCAACTGCATACGCAGACCCGGAGAATGAGGAAAAAATGGAGGCTGCGATTGCGGAATTGGTAAAAGGCAAGACCTTATTTGTGATTGCCCACAAACTTCCTGCAATTATGAACGCCGATCAGATTTGTGTGATCGAACATGGCAAACTGGCGGCAACCGGCACCCATGCTGAATTGCTGGCAACCTGTGAGGAATACAAAAAATTGTGGAAAGCCTCGCAGGACAGCGCAGAATGGAAAGTAAACGCTGTAAAGGAGGGAAAATAAATGCTTGCACTATTTTCAAGGATTTTGAAGCTCTCCGGCAAATATAAAGGCCGGATTCAGGGCGCGTTTGTATGTGCTTTTCTGGAATCCATACTTGCAAAAATGCCTATCTTTTTGGCATTTCTTGTACTCTCTGGATTCTATCAGAAAACTTTGACGGGCACAAAATGTCTGTATATCGGTATCGACCTTATTGCTGTTGTGGTTGCACAGGCGGTTGTCCATTATCTCTGTGACAGGCTGCAAAGCGCCGCCGGATATATGATTTTTACAGATAAGCGGATGGAACTTGGCGGCCACCTCCGTAAGCTGCCGATGGGGTATTTTACTTCGGGCAACATTGGCAAAATCAGTTCGGTACTTAGTACGGATATGGTATTCATTGAAGAAGTTGCCATGAGTACGCTGGGAAATATGATGAGCTATATGCTCTCTGCCTTTGTTTTGCTGGTATTCATGTTCTTTTTAGACCTCCGGCTTGGACTGATCGCCGCTGCTGTAACGTTACTGGCATGGTTTATCGCAAAAGGGATGAACAAGGTTTCCCTAAAAGAAGCGGCTGGCAGACAGGATCAAAGCGAACATTTGACGGATGCGGTTCTTTCCTTTGCAGAGGGGATCAGCGTAATTAAGAGCTATAACCTGATTGGTGAGAAGTCGGAGGAATTAACCGAGAATTTCAGACGTTCCAGAGATACATCCACTGTCTTTGAACGTAAAATGACGCCGTGGACAAGAGGACTGACTATTTTGTACGCTGTCGGAATTTCTGCTATTTTCGTGCTTTCCGTATGGCTTCAGCAAAGCGGCTCCCTTTCGCTGCCTTATCTGCTTGGCGTTCTGCTCTTTGTCTTTGATTTGTTTAGCCCGTTGAAGGCATTGTACGGGGAGGCATCCCGTCTTACTGTTATGAATGCCGCATTAGACCGTATAGAAGCTGTTCTAAATGAAGAAGAATTGCCTGATAAGGGAACACAGCATATTTCACAGGCGGATTCCAACTTGCCGGAAATTTGTTTTGATAATGTGACCTTTGCATATCAGGATAAGGAAGTATTGCACGACATTAGTTTTTCCATGAAGAAGCATACCATGACCGCGCTTGTAGGGCCGTCTGGCGGAGGCAAATCTACGATTGCAAACCTGCTGGCGCGTCTATGGGATGTCAAGTCGGGCAAAGTGACCATTCGTGGGACAGATATACGGGATGTGCCGCTTTCTGAACTGATGGAACAAATCAGCATGGTTTTCCAGCGTGTGTATTTATTCCAGGATACAATCTACAACAATATCAGTATGGGCAAGCCGGACGCTACCGAAGAAGAAGTCTATGAGGCTGCAAAGAAAGCTCGTTGCTATGACTTCGTCATGGCGCTGCCGGATGGATTTCAGACTGTTATTGGTGAGGGCGGCGCTACCCTTTCCGGCGGCGAAAAGCAAAGAATCTCTATCGCCCGCTGCATTTTGAAAGATGCACCTATTGTTATTTTGGATGAGGCTACTGCAAGTGTTGATACAGATAACGAAAGCTATATCCAGGAGGCAATCAATGAGCTGGTAAAGGGTAAAACATTGCTTGTGATTGCACACCGCCTGAATACCATCCGGCAGGCCGATCAGATTTTGGTGATTGCCGATGGACGGATCAGCGAACAGGGAACCCATGACGAGTTGATGGAAAAGGCCGGAATTTATCAGGATTTTGTGAATATCCGCAAAAAATCCTCCGGCTGGAGCATTGCGTAAAGGAGGGATAGATGAAACTTCACGCATCCGGAGAAGATTATTTGGAAGCTATACTTGTATTACAAAAGAAAAGTGGTATAGTGCGTTCCGTTGACCTTGCCCGGCACATGGGATTCAGTAAACCGAGCATCAGCCATGCAGTAGGTGTGTTAAAGAATGGCGGTTTCCTGACTGTCGATGAAGATGGATACCTCAATCTGACTAATGCCGGGCGGGAGGTTGCCGAGAAAATTTATGAACGCCATCAGTTCTTTACGGAGCAGCTTGTAGCTGTCGGGGTTGATCGGGAAACTGCAGAAAGAGATGCCTGTCGGATAGAACATGTAATCAGTGAAGAAGCTTTTGAAAAATTGAAAACTTCGGTTGAAAAAAAGTATTAGTACAATGTTGATTCACCGAATCTTTTATGTTCATCATACTATAGAATTGTTGAGAAACGTGAAACAGGGTATGAAACTCGTATACTAAAAGACATTCAGAGTGGAATTACACTAGAAACACTTATGGCAAAAGGACATAGGAAAACGCCGGAAGAAAAAGCAGCTGTTGCGAAACAAAAGAGGAAACAGAGGCGAGCAAAACGGAAAAAAGAAGCAAGAGATAATCTGACCAAAGAAGAGATCTTGCAAGATGACCGATTTTTCTGTATTGCTGGTTATACCTCCGGAGGTGCACCGTATGGTGTCACCTGGGAGAAAAAGGATTTGAAACCTTGGGAAGATTTGGAAGAAAATGAGTGAGTTGCCAGTGCAATCTTAATTTTCTCTTGTGACAGAAACAGGTTCCTTTTTTGCCGGAAGTAAGTCTGAACTGATCTCTGGAGCATCGAGCAGTGCAGTGAAATTCTGCTGAATGATTTCCAGGGTTTTCAGCTTTTTCTGTAATTCTTGTTTTTCCCGGACAGTAGCAGCCAGTTCAGATTCAAGATTTTCAATCCGCCTCTGAATTTTATTAGAGCTTGGGATTTTGGTAACACCGAGATCCTGAAGCTCTTTTTTTAGTGAATCGTGGAGCTGGTATTCTGCCTGATGTTTGGTGAGGTATGCTTTTGGATTTTTAGCAGATTTACAATCTTCAATTACTTTACGACAAAGCCGGTAAGAATCGCAGTGTTTCTGAATGACTTTCTGCGTGCTCAGCTCACTGTTGATTTGTGCTATTCTTTGGTCGGCAACTTTCACAGAAACTTCAATGTCAGATACATGCTGCCTGAAATCGTCATAATTCAGCAAGTTATTTTCGGAAAGATAGTTGAAGGTGCGGGCTGCCTCTTTTAGATTATTGAGCTTTGCCCATCGTTCAAATCCCTCTCGATTTCCAGTTGTGACATAAGTGGAGATATTGATATACAAGCGAGCTTCTCTGGACAGATGTCTTGGAGTTTTTACTTTGCTACGATTTTTAGCCAGACGGATGCGAACATTTTCTTCGGAATAATAGCTTCCGAGAGATTTCATATAAGTGAAGTTCTTCTGCTCCGGTGCACGGAAGGACAGGTGCTTTCCCTGCCGGACTTCATATCCGGCTAACTGCATCTTTTGCAGAAATTCCTCATAGTTGATGGAAGTCCAGATTGATTTATCAACTGCGACACGTAGCTTGGCTTTCCAACTGGTGCCACGATGATATTCCATGTTCTCTTTATAGCTTTTACCTTTTTCTCCGGTTGGCATGCTGGTGGCAAGTCCATTTTCATGGCAGATACGATTACTGATTCTGCAGAGTTTATGGTAGCTCCGCTTATTGGAAACATACTTGTGATGGTCAACAAAGCTTGCTGCGTTGAAGATGATATGGTTATGGATATGATTTTTATCAACATGGGTACTGATCACGTATTCATATTTTCCTTTCAGCACTTCGTCAGCAAATTGTTGACCTAAGCGATGGGCATTTTCGGCATCAACTTCTCCAGGTTTAAATGATTGGATCAGATGAAATGCCAGGTTATCGCCTTTATCCATTCCATTCTTTTTTGCCATTTCTCTTGTCATAGAAAATTCAAGATCTGCAGTTTCCGGGGAACAGCCAAAACTGGAAACTAACAGTTTTTCATCTGTCTTATCTGGATTTGTAATATAGTCCAGAGCTTTCTTGTCAGTTACCTTAATGGGAAAGATTTTAAGATACGCCATAATTCTTTCACCATCTCTTTCAATTCTTGCATTTCTTCTGGATATAGATCTCCGGTGGTATTTACCTTTTTTGCAATCTGGTTGATATTTACACCAATCTTGTGCATTTCCTCATACTGTTTCTTCAGTGGGGTGGTATCGGTGTTGACGATGTAACCGTCGATTGCCATCTTACGCAGATAAGCTCCCATGTTTTTGGTTTTTGATTCTATCATCTTCCTGCGTATAAGCTTCCTTTCTTCTTCGGTGACATAAAAATGGATTTCTTTGTTTCTCTTTCTTTCAGCCATTGGTGGGTTCTCCTTTCTGAGAGGACAGTAGTATCGTTGCTTTCAACGTTTTTCAATTTAGGGCAGGGTACCCTAAATTGGGATTTCCCGGAAGTGTATCCTCACTTCCTGTCCTTGCTGTTTTACCTCTCTATTAGTTAAAGTCAGGAGAAACGGGAAAATGCAAAAGAATTTGGCAGGTAGTACGGGATACGAAAATGTGGTATGATTATGGGCAGGATATCAGAAGAATCAGGAGTTGAATAGATTGTGAAGAAAGAAGAAATTTTTGAATATGTGCAGAAACAGTATGGCACGATTCCGGAATATTTATGGAGTAAACTACCGGACAGTGCAGTACTTCGACATAAGAATGGGAAATGGTATGCAGTGATCATGACGGTTGAAAAATCGAAACTGGGATTAGAAGGAAGAGAGATGGTTGATATCATTGACGTAAAGTGTGATCCGGACATGACAAATATGATTATTCAGACTTATGGATTTTTACCTGGGTATCATATGAATAAGCAGCACTGGATCACTATTTTACTGGATGGTTCGGTCAGCGAAGCAAAGGTACTGGACTTTTTAGATATGAGTTATGACCTGATTGATGGAGCAGGCAGAAAGGAAAACAAATGAGAAAAGCAATCGTATATGCATCTGTGCATCATGGAATTACACTGATTTTTGAGCAAAAGGAAAACCGGGGATTTTATTCCTCGGTTTTTCGGCTGTTATGCTTCAGTCTTCAACTTGAAAAATATCTTCTACAGGCACTTTCAGGTAATGGGCCAGCCGGATTGCAATCTCAAGAGAGGGATTACGTTCTCCACGTTCGATGCGGCCTATAGTCTGGCTGCAGGAACCTATGGCTTCAGCCAAATCTGCTTGAATGAGATTCCGTTCTTCACGAATATCTTTTAATGTATTATTGATTGCCATTCAATCACTTCCTTTGCTTATTGTTATCAGCAGGATCATGAACCTGCTGTTGAAATCTAATGAAATCCCGGAATTTCTGCACCTTTGCATTTTCCGATTACTTTTCCAAAAATCTTAAAAGAGTCAGATTCCAAAACTTGGATAGGACGATATTTTTGATTTAAAGAAATCAGATAAACACCATCTGGCTCATCGTGTAATTCCTTGATGTAAGTATTACCGTTGAGATAGAAGATTCCAATTTCACCATTAGCAAGAGAATCTTTTTTCTGAATCCATGCGACATCGCCTGTATGATAAAGTGGTTCCATACTGTCACCGGAGATCCGTACACCAAAGTCAGTCTGCTCAGGAGCAAGGTGTCCTACGTCATAAGTTTCTTTTACAGAATCTTCCAGGTAATTTCCAGTACCAGCAGAAACTGGTTCCCAGGTAATTTCTACAGGATGATGGAATGGGATAATCTTTGCAGACAGTGGAGAAAACTTTTTAGAAGCTTTCAAAATATCAGCAAATTCAATCAATTTATTTCTGCCTTCTTCATTCAATCCACTCATAATGTTATATGGATTTTCTCCAAAGAAAGATTCATATATATCTTCGATATCAAGTAACTGGCAAAGTGTCAGGAAAACATGTAAAGCTGGTTCTCGTGCATTGGTCTCCCATTTGGAGATTGCTTTTGTAGTGACCTGAATACCTTCCTGAGAAAGCAGGTCTACCAGATCTGATTGAGAGTATCCTTTCTTTTTTCTATTTTCTGCTAATATTTCCCCGAAATCACGCATTTGTTCGCCTCATTTCTATTTGAATTTTCTATATGCATTATACCGTATGTTAGAAATAAAATCAACAATAATCTCCAAAATGGAGAAAATACAACCAAGATGTTACTTGACTATCTCCGGAATGTCGATATATACTAAACATACAGAAATTGATAAGACATCATATTGAAGGAAACAGCTAGGAGGTGAAGAGTTTGAGTGAGCGTGTGATCCTGCATAGTGATATGAACTGTTTTTATGCCAGTGTAGAAATGCTACATCATCCGGAATTTGCAGGAATGCCTCTGGCAGTAGGTGGCGATCCGGAAGCCCGGCATGGGATTGTGCTGACAGCAAATTATATTGCAAAGCAAAAAGGTGTAAAGACCGGAATGGCATTATGGCAGGCAAAACAGATTTGTCCGGAAATCATATTTGTACCACCACGGATGGATTTGTATTTGAGATTTTCAAAGATGGCAAGAGAAATCTATTCGGAGTATACGGACAAGATCGAGCCATATGGAATTGATGAAGCCTGGCTGGATGTATCGGACAGCAGAAATCTGAAAGGAAGCGGAATGACGATTGCAAGAGAAATCAGCCATCGGATTAAATACGAACTGGGTGTAACGGTAAGTATTGGAATTTCCTGGAATAAGATTTATGCGAAACTTGGTTCAGATTATAAAAAGCCGGATGCAATCACAGAGTTTAATCGAGAAAATTATAAAGACAGGATATGGCAGCTTCCAGCGTCAGATTTGCTTTATGTCGGAAGACAGACAAATAAGAAATTGCAAAAACTTGGAATCCGGACAATCGGGCAACTTGCGGAATCAGACGAAAAGTTGTTAGAGAGTCATTTTGGAAAAATAGGAAATGTATTATGGGCTTTCGCAAATGGCTGGGATGAAGATCCGGTTTGCAAGGAAGGATATGAAGCACCAGTAAAGTCGATAGGTAATAGCACTACAACACCGAGAGATCTGGAAAATGATCTGGATGTCTGGATCATTCAAATAGCATTGGCAGAAAGTGTAGCTGCACGATTGCGGAAACATGGATTTAAATGCAAAACAGTAGAAATTACAGTTCGAGATAATCGATTGTATAGTTTTTCCAGACAGATACATTTACGACAGCCAACGAATATTACAAACGAGATTGTAACTGCAGCATTTCAGCTATTTAAAGATAATTACAAATGGGAACATCCCATTAGAAGCCTGGGGATCCGAGCTGCGGATCTTGTGTTAGATGATATTCCCGTGCAGTTGGATTTATTTGGAAATCAGGAGAAAAAGGAAAAGTTAGAGAAGCTGGATCGTACTGTAGATGAGATCAGACGACGGTTTGGTTATTTCAGTATACAGCGAGCGGCAATGTATCAGGATAAAGTCTTATCCCACTTAGACGCTGGTACGCACACGATCCATCCACATAGTTATTTCCATGGGTAATTGGAGGGATAGATTTGAAAAAAGCATTAACCAGAAAACAGGAAGAAAGTTATCAGTGTATTTTACGATATACCAATGAACATGGATATCCACCGACAATACGGGAATTTGGAAAATTGATCGGGGTGAAATCAACATCATCAGCATTTTCCAGAATCAAGCAGTTGGAGTTAAATGGATATATCCGCAGAATCCCGGCATCGCCAAGAGCAATTGAGATTTTATAGTGAGGTGTCGGCATGAACAAAGTATATGTAGATGTAGTAGCAGAGTTTCGGAAAGACGGACAGCTGGTTCCCATATTTTTTACATGGGAGGATGGAAGAAAATATAGTATTGACAGAATTTTGAAAATCGAGCGATGCGCCAGCAGAAAGGCAGGCGGTGTAGGAATGATGTACACCTGTATGATACAGGGGCAGGAAAGCCACTTGTTTTACGAAGTGGATAAATGGTTTATGGAGAGAAAAACAGCATAAGGAGAGATTGGTATAGACGATATTATTTGGATTATTAACCGGCAGGGATAGTCACTTTCCCTTTATATTCCTGTAGGTTTTACATAAGAAGATGGATTCCGGTCAGCAAAGGCAGCTCCCACAATGCCTTTTGGATATCCGCTTCTGCAAGTTGTAGTAAGTAATTGCTTCCCATCAAAATCATGGGGAAAGCGAACTGGTCTGAAAGACCGCCAGTTAGTGTGATGATGATAAGGAGATTTTGAAACTGATGACAGACAGAGATTATGCAATTAAATCAATGAAAGAAATTACCTTCCAGATGGCAAGTCATGCACAGGATTATCTGGAAGTTACAATCGAAAGACATTATACTGATATTAAAGAATTGATGACAAGCTATCAGAAATTGATTTTGGAAAATCAGATTGTGTTAGAAGAACTGGATATGGAATGCCAGGAGAAAATCAATGAAGATATGGCATATGCATTGAGTTATCTGAGCATTTATAACAACCAGCTGAATGTGCCAAAGATGCACCGGGAGATGAATAATCTGATGATTATTTATGGATTGTCGGACATGATCTATCGGGGAATGACTTTGGTGAAGTTCTATGCACCGAATGGTGTGATGCTCAGTGAAATCCTTCACTCCTGTTTTTGCAGTCATTATAATAAGACAGATGTGGAAGTACAGCAGGAGTTAGGAATAGGCAGGACTTCTTTTTATAAAATGAAGAAGCAGGCACTTGGGTATTTAGGATTTTATTTTTATGAGATCGTGGTACCGCAGGCAAAGGATAAAAGATTTAAACCGTCACTGGGCGTTGAGGAAGAGTAGGTGAATAATATGAGATACGAAGATTCGATGAAAGGTGTAGCTGCTCAGATAATCAAAGAACAGCTGAGAGCCAGTAAAATTAAAAACAATCCAGAAGATTTCCATTGGCATGATGAATATGCAACGTTGAATTTCTTTCGGTTTATCTGCAAAAATATCGGTAACTTGGGAAATGGAGAAATTGAAAAAATGGTCACACGCTTGAAAAGCATAGATCAGAAAGCAGTGGAAAACCATGTGAATGGTGCTGTTTGGGCATTTGATTATGATAAGATGTTCTGTGTATTGATGGAGAATGAAATTTGCCGAAAGGTGTGCGAAAAGAATAAATATAATAGTTGGATGAAGCTGATTGGACAGTATTGTATCTCAATGGCTTAAAGATAAAGAAAGTTGCTGGAGAGAAAAAATATTCTCCAGCAACTTTGTCTTTGATGAATAAAGGTCAATTTTTTATTTAACTATTCTCACTATTATTTGATTCAGTGATTTTTTTCTTCTTTGGAGAAACCAGTTTGTGACCGGAATAAATGGACATGCCCATACAAAGCAATGAAGAATAGGCAAAGTATTTATGTGCAGTCATAGATTTTTTGATTCCAGAATAAATGCATCCCAACATACAGAAAAGTGCGCCTAAGGACCAGTATTTATGTGATTTCATGATTTGATACCTCCTTTGATTTAACTGATTCAATCATAAAGCTTTTTTACGAAAATGCAAAGAAAAACTTTGAATATAGTTCTGTAGAATTAGAACTTGGCTTTGCGATTCTGTATATTTAAGATATCCACAAGTATACTAAATTCAGAACGATTATTCGTTCTGGAGGAGGTGTTACGATGGATTTGAAAGCAGTAGGACAGCGAATCAAATCAGCACGAGAAGCAAAAAATCTCACGCAAGAGGAACTGGCTGCATTAGTAAATTTAAGTCCAACGCATGTGAGTGTAATAGAGAGAGGCTTGAAAGTTACAAAATTGGATACCTTTGTTACAATTGCAAATGCATTAGATGTTTCAGCAGATACTCTTTTGATTGATGTTGTGGCACATTCAGTTACAGGTGTTACCAATGAGCTGACAGAAAAAATTGAAAAACTTCCGATCAAAGAGCAGAAAAAAATGATCAAAGTAATTCACACATTATTGGAAGAGTGATATGACAAACTGGGAAGAGCGAGTAGCTCTTCTTTTTTTGACCTTTTATTCAGCTTTAAGTTGTAAAGTGTCTTTTCATGATAATAGAAATATGCTAAATTAGTTCTATAGAACAAGGTGTAATTCTACTTATATATTGGAGGAAAATGAATGAGAGAGAAAACTATTTATGAGAAGATTGCAGAAAAGTACAACACAACACCAGAAGAGGTACGCAGAGAAATGCAGATAGCCATAGATGCAGGATTTGATAATCCCGATCCGGCTGTGCAGGAAGAATGGAAGAAAATGACACTTAAAGGAGACAGACCCACACCGGAAGAAGTAATCAATTACGCAGTAAAAAAACTAAAAGGAAAATAAAAATATGAAGAAAAAGATAATTGCATTGATTTCAGGAGCAGTGATCTTGATAATTGCTGCAGGAAGTATTTATGGGAAATCTGAATCTGGTCATAAGGAAGGCGAACCGGATGTAGTTGGAACATTTTCCGTAAATCGAGATGAAAATATTACAGTGGTTGCTAACCGGGGACATATCGGGGATAAAGAAGCTTTTGCAAGAGAACTTTTGCAGATGTACAAGGATGATTCATTTTATTCGACAAAATTCTCCACAGACAGGGGATATGCGACGAGCCTTGATATGAACATCTATTTATGGAAAGAGGATATTGAAGATGGGGAATCGGTAATGACAGCCGAATATAGACCTGTAGAATACGGAAAGGACTATGATGTAGTCAATAATCCTGATAAATTTCAACTATATATAGATGGAAAAGAAGTAGAAGAATAACACGATGAACTTTTTATACTGAAATATGTACGATTCCAATAATGATATGAACTTATGGGAATATATTGCGGATACTTTGTGAACTTTATCCTGATACAATGATTATGCTGATGAAAGAAGGCATAGATAACTGAATACAAGAAAGAGACGAAAGCCTCAGTAGTTAAGAAAAAACTACTGGGGCTTTTTTTCGTGCCTGAATTTCTCAGCCAATAACTGCGGGCGTATCCCGGCAGGATAAAGGCGGAGCAGGCATGATCCTAAACAGAGGTCCGCCTTCTGGATTTGAAACGAGCAACAAGATTTCAAATTCAGGAGGAACGGATATGTATATTGAACACCCATATTTTTACGAAGGAAAGTATTACGCAAATATTGATGGAGAAATGATCGAGATTACAAAAGAAGTTGCGTATGCGATGAATAATTTTTACAGAAGCAGCAAGGCAAAAAAAGTTGAGATTAAGAATGAACTGGGTGAGGTTGTGGATAAGATGCTGAGAGAAGTACCTTACAGCGGTCAGTCCATTGATGGAGAAGGCTTCATGATTGAGGATTTTCCAGATCTGAACTGTGATGTGGAGCACTGTGTACTGACAAAAATGGAACAGCAGGATATTCACACAGTGATCAATCAACTGAACTCAGAGGAACGCATGATTATTTATGGCATTTTCTTTGAAAACAAGACACAGACACAGATGGCGGAGATTATGGGGATTTCCAGACAGATGCTGTCATACAAGCTGAAATCCACTCTTAATAAGATGCGTGAAATGTATATGAATAAATTTTTTTAAAAAATTTTTCAAAATCTTTTGCATTTGCCAAAGTCATTTGACTTTAGTAATTAGAGGAAGTTAAAGGACTTCCTAAAATGAACCATGATAACTGAATATCCAATAATAACTGACGTGACATTTCATGCAAAGAGCACGAGGAAGATGCCGCTATAGGATTATAAGACAAAACAAAGATTTTTAGTTCAGTCTGTAATGCTGCGAAAAAGCACTGACCGAAGCCAGCTGGCAGGCTGGTGATGCGATGATATGTATGAGATGCGATACACTTGCAGATCCTGAGAAGTCTGTAACTGGTAAACCTATGAACTGCTGGAGCCTGGAAACGAGAGTTTCCGGGTTGTGGTCCGGAGTATGCATCTGGGCAGGTTATTATTCCCTTCCTGCATATGCGGGAGTAACGATTCGGGGTATCGAGGATAAATAGAATCGAGCGAGCACTGTTTAATAATCAAATTGGCTATAGAGGTTATGCGGCAGAGC
This sequence comes from Coprococcus sp. RTP21204st1_G4_RTP21204_210225, assembly GCF_040915385.1. Classification (NCBI taxonomy): domain Bacteria; kingdom Bacillati; phylum Bacillota; class Clostridia; order Lachnospirales; family Lachnospiraceae; genus Coprococcus; species Coprococcus sp. RTP21204st1_G4_RTP21204_210225. The sequence goes on from NZ_JBCPDP010000015.1 coordinate 25,920, forward strand.
TTTCCCTATGGGAAAGAAACTCTGCCGTATTCCTGTGGAGCCAATATAGCGCTATGGATGCTTTACAAATAAAAATAATAGATTGGAGAGAGGACAAATGACAATCCGCAGAGGAGATATTTTATGGGCAGATCTCGGTATGTTTCCTACAACATCTGTTCAGGGTGGAGTAAGACCGGTGATCGTAGTGAGTAATAATAAAGCCAATACATACAGTTCAGTCATAACGGTAGTTCCGCTGACATCAAGAATTTATAAGAAACGGTATTTGCCAACACATGTATTTATCAGCAAATATGATATGACGGGAATCCGAAAAGGAAGCCTGGCACTGGCTGAACAGGTTATGAGCATTTCTACGAAATGTATTATTGAGAAATGCGGAAGAGTAAATAAGTGGAGCCTGGATCGGGTACTGAAAGCAGTACAGATTCAGATGGGAATGGAAGGAGAAGGGCATGACGGCAGAGGAATATAGAAACTATCTGGAGCAGGATTTCAGTGATGTAGATATCAATGAAATGACTGATCTACGGATGATAAAAGCAGACAGAAATAAATCGCTTCAGGAACGGAGAGATATTTTTCTGAATAAAGTAGGAAATCCATATTTGGTCCGGATCGGCAATATGAAAGTAAAAGTCAGATTTGCCAATAACGGTATATCTATGGAGCAGGCATTTGAGAATATGCTTCTGAGTGTCTGAAAAAGTACTGGCAAGATTGAGGGGACTGTGTTAGAATGTCAGTAAGGACAAATTATGCAGCCCCCTTTTATTACATGGATTTTCTGACGTAATAAAAGGAGGTAAGATATGTATCAGAATATCAATAAAATCTATCATGCCGCCATCTATGTCAGATTATCTAAAGAAGATGGCGATATTTCTAGTTCAGCAAAACTGGAAAGTAACAGCATTTCTAACCAGAAAGCTTTGATTCTGGATTTCCTGAAAGACAAAAAAGATATAGAAGTTGTTTCAGTCCGAGTTGATGATGGCTACTCAGGCTCTAATTTTGAGCGCCCTGCATTCCAGGCAATGCTGGAAGATATCCGGCGTGGGATTGTAGACTGCGTAGTGGTAAAAGATTTATCACGATTTGGAAGGGAATATATTGATTCCGGGAAGTATATCGAGAGATTATTCCCGGCTCTTGGTGTGCGTTTTATTGCTATCAATGATAATTATGACAGTCTTAAGGGAAAGAATCAGGCAGACGAAATCATTATCCCATTTAAAAATTTAATCAACGATGCTTATTGTCGTGATATTTCTATTAAGATCAGGAGTAATCTTGAGATTAAGAGGAAAAAAGGTGAGTGCGTGACTCCGTTTGTAGCATTTGGATACAGGAAGACAAAGACAGATAAGCATAAATTAGAGATTGACCCATCTGCAGGCAGTGTAGTACAGGATATTTTTAAGATGAAGCTGCGGGGAATGAGTCAGGATGCGATCGCTAATCGTTTAAATGAACTGGGTATTCTTTCCCCATTTGAATATAAAATCAGCAGCGGCAGTCATTATGAAACTGGCTTCCGGCAGAAAGAACAGGCACTTTGGAGTTCCGTTACAGTCCGTAGGATACTGGAAAACGAGGTTTATATCGGAAATCTTGTGCAGGGAAAAAGGACAACACCGAACCATAAAGTGAAGCAGACTTATGTGAAACCGGAAGATGACTGGATCCGGATTGAGAAAAATCATGAGCCACTGGTGAGTGACCGTGATTTTGAAATTGTGCAGAGGCTTCTGGGCATGGATACACGTACTTCACCTTACCAAAAGCAGGTATATCTGTTGTCCGGAATTGCTGTATGTGCGGATTGTGGTGCACCTATGACAAGAAAGGTTTCCACTGTGGCAGGAAAAAAATATGCTTATTATCTATGTTCCACAAATAAAGAAACAAAACACTGTTCCAGTCACAGAATACCGGAAAAGGATCTGGAAGATGCCGTACTGGTGATGTTGAAACAGCATATCCAGAATATCCTGCACCTGAAAAGAATCCTGGAATTTATTGGTACTGTGCCATTTCAGGAGATCAATATGAAGAAGCTGCAGGACAGGCTGGAGAAGAAAAAGCAGGAGACAGAACGCTGTAAGGAGTTACGGATAATGCTCTATTCGGATATGAAAGAGGGCATTGTATCAAAAGAAGACTATGTAGAGCTTCATGCAGCCTATGGAAAGCGGCTTAGAAATGCGGAAGAGAGTATCCGTGCGATCCAGAAAGAAATGGATAGTGAGCTGGAAAAAGCAGACAAAGCCAATACCTGGCTGGATTATTTTGTGAAGTATCAGGATATTGAAGAACTGTCCCGCACAGTGGTGGTAGAACTGATCAGGCAAATCAGAGTATATGATAAAAAGAATATAGAGATCACTTTTGATTTTGATGATTGTTATCAGACATTGCTGAATCAATTACCGTCTATGGGAGTTGATACGGTAATAGATGATGATAATAATCTGCAGGTCAAGGTAAAGGAGGTTGTATAAAATGGCACGAAAGAGCAGGAAAAACATTCCGGAAGTAGTCAGCAGTGCAATCGTCCAGACAGAGGTGAGCAGACCGTTCCGGGCAGGATTGTATGCCAGAATTTCAATGGAAACAGAAGAAACATTGGAAAGAGGAACGATAGAAACCCAGGTGGAATTGATGAAAAACTTTGTAGCAGATACGGAAGATATTTCGGTTGCGGAAGTTTATAAGGACTCAGACTATTCAGGTACAAATTTTGACCGTCCTGGATTTGTACAGATGATGGAAGATATCAAGCATGGAAAAATCAATTGTGTTATTGTAAAAGATTTGTCCAGACTTGGAAGAAATTATGTCGAAACCAGTAATTATATTGAACGAGTATTCCCTTTTTTCCATGTAAGATTCCTGGCTGTGACAGATGATTTCGATTCCTTCAGAGAGGGTGTGGATCTTACAGTTCCACTGAAGAATATTATCAATGAGTTCTATTCGAAAGATCTTGCCAAAAAGAGCAGCAGCGCAAAAAAAGCTCTTTGGGAAAAAGGAAAATTTACAAGTGCCTGGGAACCGTATGGTTACAGAAAGTCAGAAGAAGACCATCATCAGCTGATTGTTGATGAAGAAGCTGCAGACCATCTGAAAAGTATATTTTCTATGTATATGGATGGCAGGAACTATAGTGATATTGCAAGACAGCTCAATAAAGATGGAGTTTTATCACCGACTTTACAGAGAAAATTCTATAAAACCGGTGAAAAGCCGCTTCTGGAGTCAAAACCCTGGAACAATTATGAAGTGAAACGAGTTCTTCAGGATGTTCATTGTACAGGTGATTCTGTATTTGGAAAATATCAGCAAAGTGTTTTCCAGGGAAATAAACAGAGAAACCGACCAGAGAGTGAATGGGTGCATGTGGAGAACACGCATGACGGGATTATAGATAGAGAGTTGTTTCAACAGGTACAATCTAAAATCCAGGAATATACGGAAGCTTATAAAAAGAAACATCAGCAGAACAATGGGGCTATTCGAAACCATAATTTCTATACAGGAAAGATATGGTGCGGAGGCTGTGGCAACCGCATGACGTTGTCCAGAGAAAGAAATGGCACATTCTTTTATATCTGCGGAGCCAATACCAACCATAAATCAGGGGGAAAGCAATGCAAAGGGCACAGAGTCAGAAAAGAATATGTGGATGACGATGTTCTTCGCCTGATTCAAACGCATATGAAAACCGTATTGGATACGGAAAAAATGATTCGGGAAATGAATACAGCTTCTAAAAATCAGACACAGTACCTGCTTTTGGATAAAGAGGTGGGGAAACTTCGACGGGAACTAAGCCGTATCAGTAAGCGTAAATCGGATTTATATGAAGACTATTCCGAACGTTTGATTACAGAAGAAGAATACATACAGTTTTCTCGGATCTATTCCAATGAAATTGAGCATATCAAGAGCCGTATGGACACAGTATTGGCGGCACAGGTTCGGTATTCCCAGGATTACCACATTGAAGAAGGCTGGGGAAATGTGATACATACTTATATGTCAAAGCGTAAGCTGACAAAAGAAATGGCAGATGCCTTTGTGGATTCAATTATTATCCATGGTAAGTATGATTATGAGATCAAGCTGGTATATGACGATCAGTTTGCAGATTTACAGAAACTAAAGAAAGAGAAGGAGGCGCAGTCAAGATGACAGATCTTAGAAAAACAGCTGTTTACATCCGTTTGTCTGCAGAAGATGACAATGTAGATGGCAGAGCCAAAAAAGAGAGCGACAGTGTAACTTCTCAGAGAATTCTGTTAAAATCATTTGCAATTGATGAGCTGGGTGTGGCTGAGTCGGATATTCTGGAATATGTGGATGACGGTGTCAGCGGTACTCATTTTAAAAGGCAGGGATTTCAACAGCTGCAGGATGACATGAAAAGCGGAGAAATCGGCTGTGTAGTTGTAAAAGACTTTTCCAGATTCGGAAGAGACTATCTGGAAGTTGGATTTTATATTGAATATATTTTCCCACTTCTACAGATTCGATTTATTTCGATTAATGACAGCTATGACAGTGCGGCAAGCAGCGGAATGACTGGTGGAATGAATGTAGCATTGCAGAATCTGGTATACAATATGTATAGCCTGGATTTGTCCAAGAAAATTTCATCAGCATTGCAGACAAGAACGAGAAATGGTACACGCCTTCCGGTAAATGCCAGATATGGCTATAAAAAAGGAAAAGATGGAAGGCTGGAAGTTGATCCGGAGGCTGCAAAAGTCGTGAAAATGATTTTTAAGATGGCAGCAAAGGGAACAAGTTTTGCAGATATTACAAGGGAATTGAACAGACAGGCGATTGCCACTTGTGATGAGCAGAAATTATCAAGAGGGGATCAGGTGCAGTTCCAGAGGTTTGATACGATCAAAAAGAAACACTGGAGCCCTACGACAGTAGCGGCAATTGTCCGGGATGAGATTTATATTGGAACCAGAATCTGGGGAAAAACACGTTGCAGTATGCATACCGGTCATAAAGCAGTTCTGAATGATGAAACAGAATGGGTTCGCCTGGAAAATCATCATACGGCAATTATAGACAGGGCATTGTTTGAAAAAGCAAATGAAATGCATCCGAAAAAGAAGAGAAGTGTTGCGGAATCACGCACCAATTTTACTCTGGAAAGGCGTAAAAAACAGCCGGCATTACTGATATGTGCCAACTGTGGGCATTCTTTACTAAAAGAAACGGAGCATCTGCTAAAATGCTCAGATGCTCGAACCAATGGAGATCCTGTGTGTCGAAGTCTGGTGATCCGACGGGAACCGCTGGAGGAGAATATCCTTGGGCTTGTTCATCAGTATGCAGCGTCAATGTTGGAAAAAGAAAAGAAAGTATCTTCCAACAGGCAATGCGACTACAAAGAGATCAATACCGCAGAATTGCAAAAACAGAGCCGACAGTTGACCTCGGAAAAGATGAAACTATATGATGATTACAAAGATGGTCGTATAGATCGTGATTCGTATAAGCAGAGAGCTGCAACGATAAGTGTACAGCTGGATGAAATAAAACGAAAGATAGAAGATGCGGAGAATAGCAAAAAGCTTCTTGAACAAAATGAACTTTCTGATAAAATAAAACTAAAAGATTTCTTGGGAATTCAGAAGTTCGATACAGAGAAGCTGCGTGAGATTATCAAGGTGATCCGTGTTCATAGTCAGGATGAAATTGAAATCGAATGGAATTTTGACGATATTTTTTCGGAACAGAGATAACTTGAGCAGGACAAGAATGACTTATCAGAAGATAATCAAGGTGCTGGGACTACCTGATGGAAGCGTCAGATAGTCTTCGGCAGAAAAAAATAAAATTTTTTTTGTCCTATACTTGACACATCCACATGTATGCAGGCACACCTTTTGCTCTAATATGGCAAAATCCGGGATGAATCCGAAAACCTTGCAGTATATCATGGGTCACGCAGACATCAGTGTAACCTTGAACACTTACACCCATGTGAATTTTGATGATGCAAAGGAAGAAGTATATCGGATAGCGAATAGTTAAAAAAGCCCGTTGGTAAGGACGTTTGCTTTACCAACGGATTTACCAAGATTGCAGGGAAAAACACAAGAAAATACGAGAAGATTTGAGAAGATACCTTGAAAAGAAAGGAAAACTCAAAAGTCGGAAAACCCTGAAATATCAAGCGTTTGAGAAGAAATACAAGACTTAAATGGAGATATAAAAAGATGATTAAAGTATTATTCATCTGCCACGGCAACATCTGTAATTACTAGTAAAATAGCGTGTGAATGGTAGAGAAAAGAGTAGGATGATATATTTTTTATACCTTATTTATACCTTTTGAATTGAGATTATAATGTGAAAAAATAAAAAGAAGATATCTCGGTAATCTCAATAAAATAAAAAGAGTAAATTTAATAATATGTGTTTGGAAGAAAATAATAGGGATGGAACTGAAATTATTCAGTTCCATCCTCTTTTTTATTATGCGTTAATTTTAGATGCTTTGTTTTAACGGGAGACCATTCAAATGTATCGTTTAATTCGGCTAAATTTTTTTGCCGATGCATATTTTTATCTGTAATTTCTATGTATTTGTCAATGGGAACTAAGACATATTCTTTCGGATTTTTTCCTGGTTGGTAATTTTCTTTTAAAGTTGTTAAAGCGGTATTAAAAGCTGTATCTATTTCTTTTGAACTTGGGGCAGAAGAAAAATCTATTTGTTTGAATATACTTTGAACAAAAAATTTTAATTGAAGATCCGATGAGAAATGCAGGTATCCTGTTTTAGTGCCTTGATTTAATTTTTTGTTTTTGAGTGTGCCTAAAGCAAGATCAAAAGCATTTGCTTTTTGTTGAAGTTCATTTGATTCAGAGGAATTTATTTTTAAAGTATATATATTTATAAGAAAATTATAAAAATTTTCATCCATAAAAAAATGAAGATAAGAATTATTTTCGTGTTCTACTAAATCCCAAGAATCTACAAATTCATCAAAATTATCATACATAATGTTAGCAGCTTCGAACATGTTGGATGCCCCATGAGTAATATATTTTGGATTAATGTGATAGTTTTCTTGAAATGAGTCAATAAGATCTTGGGGAATGCTTTGTATTTGACCAGAGCGCAAATGAGAGAAAAAATAAGTGGACGAGCCAACTTTTTCAGCAATTTTTTTCTGTTTCTTATTTTGAGATTTAAGATAGTCTAGTACGTTTACTAATTGTTGGCATTGTTGCTTTGAAGTTAATGGATATTTCATAAAAGTACCTCCGTTTTTGATTGAATTATACACCAATACACAGTAAAGTTGCAAAAAAGTTGCAGAATGGTGCAACAGGAAGGGATATACAGGCAATTGAAAAAAATATAAAATAAAACCATCAAGAGGCTAATTGAAATACAGATCAGCGAGTCATGATAAGCTGATGGAAAGAGGAAGCTAAGAAGTGTGATACTAGAAAAAGATTATGAGTATATTACAGAGATATAAAAATTTTTTCGAATATGAAATCAACAAAATAACAATGTTTTAACAGTAGTGCTGAAGAACAAAATTTATAGATAATCATCAGAAGGAGACCAGATATGAAAACTTATGATAAAGATGTAGCAATAATTGAATGCATTATTTTAATGGAAGAGTGCGTAAAAGCGGAAGGAAATAGTGAGTTACAGTACGAAAAAATGAATCAGCTTAGAAAATATAAGAATATTCTTCCGGAGAAAATTTATAAAAGTATAGATGAATTTATAGGTACTGTGATTAAGTAGTGAAAAGGTTAATGATAAAAATGAAATAGTCTGATTGTTTTAAAAGAAATGACTTAATATTAAAGAAAGAAGGAAAGAACATGATTAAAAACAACGAAAAGGAAACAATGAATATGCAGATGAAAGGATTTGATTCAAAGAAGTTTAAGGAGATTTGTAATGATATTTTAAATGAGGGATGTTTTAAAGGTATTCCGGTTTTTAATAAAACAGACGTGTATTTTGCAATTGCAGATGAATTAAATGTATCGGATAGTACAGTTAAAAAGTGGGTGTCTAAAAATTCAAACGGACCACGTGATATAGAGACATTGGAAGGATTAGAAAAATTATTGGGAGTAAATTTATGGAATGCAAGTGAAAAATATCCTTTAGAAAAATATTCAGCAGTGACAAAAAATGCAATTGCATCTGCGTATGGAGTAATAGAGCAATACTTTGCAGGAGATGATTATGAGGACGAGGATAAATGGACACAAACTATGGCAGAAATTAGGAAGTTTGAGTTAAGTATTCCAGAGGAGGAGTATAAGAAGATAACAGATTTTCTGAATGAAAATGTTGCAGATCTGGTATATGATGAAGAAACATTTGCAGAATTATATACGGAAGAATATGGAGAGTATTGTGAGGATGGTTCTTTTTCAATTGCTGATCCTACGAAATTTTTAGCCAGATATTTTTCAATTATCATGGAAAAGGAAGAAAAATTTAAAAACTTCATGAAAGAGAATTATGCAGAGGCACTACAGGCATAAAAGATTTAACAAACGCTAGATAGCAAAAGGGATATTCCGATAAGTAAGTTGGAATATCCCTTTTTGAATGTGACAGTTATTATTGTTCCTCTAAATTATCAAGAGCATATTCACATGCTTGAATAACAAAACTGGAAAAAGTTACTTCCTGATTAGAAGTTGAAATAGCTTTTTCTATTCGTTCAACCAGATATAAGGGAAAGCGTATTGTTTTGTTTTCTGTTTCTTTTCGATTTGGTTTTAATTGAAATGCCACGATAACACCTCCTATTAAATTTATGTTATTGCATAAAAATCAATAAATATGCATTGCAAAATGCATTACAAAATGTATTGCGGAAAAAAGGGGATTGTATTAGAATAATAGAAAAAGTACTTTAGAGAATGTGAGGTAAAAAGTATGAGAAAACGGGTTGTTTTGGGAGTAATGGCGTTAATGCTGATAGGTTCAGCAGGGTGTTCAAGTGTTCCGAAAGAAAAAGAAATTCAAGAAGATTTAGAGAATTATTCAGAGGAAAAATTTCTCAGTGATGGAGAAGTAATAGACGAGATAAAAATAGAAGACAGGGATACAAATAAAAAGGAAAAATATGATAATGTATTATGCACAGTCATAACAGAAAAAAATAATATTTCTTATGAAAAAGAAGTTAATCTTACTTATCAAAAATATGAAAAAGATTGGGAACTGAAAGATTTATCAGTAAATGATTCCGATGCATGGATTATAAAGCCGTTAAAAGGTATTGGGGAAAAAGATATTCCAAGTACATTGGTAGCGAAGGAAGTCGATGTTGAAGGTGGAGTGTGGAGAATTGAGGACGGAGAAGTTAAAAAAGTTTCAATTAAAAAACAGGAAACAGATTTGAAAGAAAAAACAGATAAAATTACTATGGAAGTAGTTTTGGATAGTGGAGTAGAACAGGCTATAGGAACGGTAGTCGCTGAATATGAATTTGAGAAAGAATGGAAACTTGATTCGGTATCGGAGAAAGGGAATTTTAAAGCTGAAATAAATGCAGACAAGGCATTAGATATTGATGAAGAAAAGTTGATGGAAGAACTAAATGGACAGACATTTGTAATTGGGACAAAAGAATCAGATACAGGAAATATCATTACATTTGTAGATACTTCTAATCAACAAGAGATTGAAGTAAAAAAGGATGCAATAAGTGATTTTAAGATTAACAGTCATGAATCAGAAGATAAAGGAAGGAATCAGATATATAAATATAGTTGTAAATTATCAGAAAATTCAGTGGAATATGGTCTGACAGGAGAAATTACTTATTATTACGATTATGAGGATGGATGGCAAATTCAGCCTATAAATATTGAATATCAGTTAGACTCTATTGATATTACAGGGGAATGGACAGGAACATATTTAGGAGTTGGCGATGATAAAGGGAAGGCGGTATTAAATATCACCCAAGTAGAAGGCGATAAAATTACAGGAACATATAGTTATACACCAAATGAAGTAAGTACTTATATTCAGCCGGGAAGCTATAATGTAGCCGGAACATTTGATTCAACATCAATGACTATGAAGTTACAGGCAGGTGACTGGATTACTAAACCAGATAAAGCTTCGCCATTTGAAAAACTAGATATTACGGCAGTATATTACGTGAATGATAAAAAAATTAAAGGTTTAGGTCAATCTGAAAATGTATTTGAAGTTACAAAATAGTAAAAAATATCTAAGATAAATCCATAGATGAAAGGAATAAGAAATGAGAAAAAGGGTTCGGAGAATACTTATTGCTATAGGCATTTTAATTCTATTTATTGTAGGTGGACTAATATATAAAAACATATATATAAATAGTCAAGAAAAGAGCAATGAAACAATAGTTAAGAAAAATGTTAAAATAATAACAAGTGAAACTGATAAAGATGAACGACCAACTAAAGTGTTGGAAGATAAATTGGAATTTAAAAAAGATCTCAAATACAAGAAAGGGGATGTGATTGTATCAGGAATTACCAGTGAAGCAGATGCAGGGTATATTCGTAAAGTTGTAAATACAAAAAAGAAGAATGGGAAATATATTGTTCAAACAGAACCAGCGTATTTGACAGATGTGTTTGAAAAAGCACATATAGTTAAACAAATTGAATTAACAGAAAATGGTGTTGAAGAAGTTGATTACAAATTGAATGATATGGAGTTATATCAAGATCAAGATAAAAGTACTCAATATAATTCAATTTTAAAGCTTTCTGGAAAAGATACTAAAAGTACAAATAGCACAAAAGATTTAAATGGTACAAACGATTCGGATGATTCAGACGATTCAAATGATGAAAAAGCAGATAAAAGAAAAAGGGATTATATGTTTGAATATTCATTTGAAGAAAAAGATGATTTAGCTCGTATTTCAGGTGAAGTTGGAGCGAGTGTTTGGATAGAAATACAAATAGATATCGATAAGGGAGATATTGTAGGAGGAATTGCGGTAAAAAATAAGACGCACGTAAAAGGTACATGGGGATATTCGGAAAGTACAGAGGAAAAATCTGTAGAAAAGGAAATTTTCAAAAAGGAATTACCGAATTATCAATTTTTAGTTGCAGGAGTTCCGGTGGTGCTTACAAACGATATGATAATATCCGCAGAGGCAAAAGCTAAATTAGAGGGTGACATTGGATTATCATATGATGCAACATCAGAAAAGACATTGGGATTTCAGTATAATAGTAAAAAAAATAAAGTCAAAGAAATAAATGAAAGAAAAGAAAATTCAGAAGGATTGCATTGGAGTACATCGAAAGTTTCAGGATCTGCGTCAGCAAGTATAAATTTGCATTTGATTACAAAATTGTATGGAGCGTCTGGGATGGATGTTTCAGCAGGAATTTTAGGAAAGGCAGAAGGAGAGGCTAAAACAACACTAAAAGAAGGTCTGGGTGGATATGCAGGCTGTTTAGATTTGTCAATTGGTCCGGAAATTAAAGGAACGTTAATTGTTGATGTACCTGTGTTTGCTCAAGGACTGAATGATCAGTATTTATTTAAAATAAAATTGCCGCCATTTTGGTCTGATCATTGGGAATCAAGTGCTGATTGGAAGAATGATCTGGAGCGGACAGAAACAGGAAAGCAGAATGATGGTTTAAAAGAGATATTGAAACAGGGGAATACATATGTAACAAGATATAGCGAACAGAATGCTATAAGTTGTCCGGTATTTCAGTTTGATTATCCTAGTGGATGGGATATACAAAGTGAAGAAATGAGTGATGGAATAGATAATCCTATAGAAGAAAAGGTAGTATTAGTAAACGATAGAGGCGTTACGGTTACTTATTGGGATTGCAGTAGGACATTAGGTGGATATTCAAGAAGTGTGGTAAAGGCAGAAATTTCAAAAGTTGGTGATTCCGAATTTGTACCAGGTTTTCCAGCAGGAACAAATACAGACTATTCTAGTTTGGGAAGTTTTATGGTAGCGAAGGTACATCTTGTTGGAGAAATGGATTCAAAGTTGGATTCAGATTATAATGCAACAGACAGCGAATTTTTTGCAGTTGTTCCGGCATCTTATGAAGGAGAACGAGAGTTTCAGGGGCAGGCAGGATTTGTGGATGAATTTTCTTTTGAATACCCGACACCATATGCATTTATAGCAGAAGCACCAGATGGACAATTTACGCCGGAAGAAGAAAAAGAGGTAATAGAGATATTAAAAAGTTTTAAAATAGCAGAATAAATTATGGTTATAACAGGAATAGATTATAGAAATCTGTTCCTGTTATTTTTATGAGAAGGAAGAGGAAAGTTAATGTGTAAGCGTGGTATTTTAATACATGAAATATTATTGATTGGCTTGTTTATAATTTGTAAGGAATTGGAACTATTGTCAAGCCCATAGCCGTTTTACGGTGCGTAGCAGGCTTTACAATAGTTTCAATTCCTTATATCTTGTGAAAAGCCAATCTTATAAAAGTGTGTGAGTCAATGCTATTTTGGGATAAGAAAAACGCTTGTCAATTCAGTATTTAGGGTATTTATTGGAACGTATATTTCCCAAAATTTAGTAACTGATATTATATAATATAATTACAAGTTGCGCAGCTGAGTAAAGCCTAAAATGGCAGAAAGGAATAGAAATAGTATGATCGCACAATTCATAGGAATTCAGCACATCAATTTTCAGAATGATAATAATGAAACTATCGCAGGTGATAATGCATTTTTTATTTTTAAGACTGAAGATGTACAAGGGATGTGTGCAAAAAAATGGTTCTTAAAAGAAGGTGTTTTACCTAAAGATTTGAAGGTCAATGACAAAGTAGAAATCTCATTCAATTTTAAAGGTAAAGTCGAAAAAATTGCCAAAGTAAACTAATAAAAGGATTACCGGGGAGAACAAAAACTCTCCGGTAGTAATAAAGGGAAAATATGATAAAAGAAGATTATAGAAAGCGTAGAAGAAATAGAATTCAGCGATGGTATAGAGTTCGCTTGGGAGCGATTCAAATGATAAATAAGCCTGTTCTTAATATTGTTTTGTTGCCTGTAATTATTTTCTCCATAATAATATGGGGGAAACAAGATTTGCTTTTAGTATTGTTTAAAGTATCTGATTTTTGGATGCCGATTTATAGATATATGTCTATAATATTAGTAATTCTTTTTCCGATTATTTCGATATTAGCAATATTTGATACTATTGGAAATATTACAGCAAGAAAAGATGAAGCAGATTTGCAGGAAGCATTTGAAAAAAATGAGTTGCGAAATGGGTGTCCTATTCTCATAAATAAAAAAAGAATAAAGGGTAGCGATGTTATTATGCGAGAATTTTATACTGAGATACCAGAAAAAATATGGGATAAGCGAAAAAATGAAATCGCTGATTCGATGAATATACACTATGTAAAAAAAGATAAACCATTCAGTCATGGCAAAAAAGCAAATGGCAGAAGAATTGTTATGTATTCTGGAGTAGGAAGAGAAGATCCAGAGAGGGGAGAAATATATGATGAACAATTCTGATCTGGTTTTGGGATATGATTATGATGAATGGTATGGATATGGAAGAAAGATACAAATAGTAACAGATATATCACCTAAGTCCAACTCGCATATTTTACTTTGTGGTATGTCCGGGAGCGGAAAAAGCTACGGTGAAAATCTGATAGTTGCCAAAATTGCTACATTGGGAGAACGGAGTGGAAGAATTTACTTTGCTGATTTTAAGCAAGATGACCAGTTTATATATATGAGAAAATGTCCACGCTATTATCCTTATGATAAAACACTTGAGGCACTGGAAATAGTTTATGAAATAATGCATAAACGGCAATCAGGAGAAGATGATTCAAGAGATCCAATAACATTGATATGGGACGAATATATGGCGAATATTCTTGCATTACAGAGTATATCAAAAAAGGAAGCAGAAGAAGCTATGAGAAAGGTCAGCGAAATTTTAATGCTCGGGAGATCATTATCAATAAGATTGTTAATTTCTTGTCAAAGACCTGATGCGTCAGCATTTCCATCAGGAAGTCGTTTGAATTATGGAATTATTATAATTGTAGGTGCATCTATACGAAGTATATATGAAATGTTGATTCCAAAAGAATATATTGATGCCATTGGAGAAAGAAAATTCGGGGTAGGAGAAGGCATTGTATTATTACAAGGATCAAAGTTAGGGTTTGTCAAAATTCCAAAGATACATGATGTGAAAAAAATGCAACAAGTTTGTATCGAGGCATTAACATAGTAAAAGAGGATGTCTGGACTGTGGCGAAGCCACAAGTCCAGACACCGTGGTTTGCTAGTATTACCAAACCACTCTTGTGACTGTGAAAATAGGTGCTAGATACTATAAATGCTACAATTTTTGTCACAGGAAGACTGTGAAAGAAGGTGAATTATTTATGCCATTTGCACCAAATACGAGATCACGTAGTTGGATGGTTACAATTCAAGTTGCTAATATGGAAAATGCCGGATTAACGAAAGAAGAATATGAAAATGCTGAATTACTGGCAAATTTTATGATAGAAACATGGGAACATAGTGGAAAAGATAGAACGGCAGGTATTTCGGTATGTAGATCAAAAGAAGGATTGTACCATTGCCATATGGCGTGTTATGGAAATACAACGACATTAAAAAAGGTATCAGATATACTCTATAAATCACATGTGGAACCGCAATTAGGTGGAAAAGAAGCATTAAAGCAGTATTTGTTAAAAGAAAATAAATATGCAGAAAAAGAAGAAAAGATTCTGTTTACTATGGGAATGGAAACAATACAGGATACCCAAGGGAAGAGAAATGATTTAGAAGAGATAGAGAGGTTATTAAAAGAAGGTTCAACGCCAGAACAGATTTTTGATTCTTCGTTTCGGTATAGGAAGTTTGAAAAAATGATTAAAGCGGAATACATCCATAATAGAATAAAAAGTACTCCGATAATAAAGAAAAATTTAAGAAGAATATGGATAGTTGGTGATAGTGGTACTGGAAAGAGTCATTTTTATACAGAGTTGGCGAAAGAAGTGGGGATTGAAAATATATATTTTGCTACAGATTTTGAGAATGGCGGCTTAGATTATTATATAGAAAATGGAGCTCCTGAAATACTGTTTTTGGATGAATTTAAAGGTAATATGAAGTTTTCACAGCTCCTTGTTCTGTTAGATAAGTATTCACGTGCACAGTTGCATTGTAGATATTCCAACTGCTTTTGTTTATGGACGACGGTGGTGATTACATCGGTGTTTCCGCCTGATGAAGTTTATACATATATGGTTGACGATGCGAAGAAGAAAAGAGATAGAGTGGAACAGTTATTAAGGCGACTTGATGAAATATGGTACAAATATAAAGAAAATGGAGTATATAAGACATATAAAATTCCGGCAGAAGAGTATATTGATTATGATGATTTGAAAAGCAGAGCAAGCAAAGATGGATTTGTGCCTGTAGATGAGTATGAAAATATACCATTTGATAGTTAGAAATGGAGGAGTGTTTTTTGAAAGAGAATCTTTCGATTGCTCACAAGTACTCGCTTAGTGTTAGTGAAGCAGCTTTATATTTTGGAATTGGCGAAAAGAGACTGAGAGCTATCATTAACGAGAATCAAGGAGCAGATTATATATTAGAGATAGGTACACATATTAGAATTAAGAGAGAAAAATTTGAAGAATATTTAAATAATGCTACGGCATTATAAAGAGAGTGTGCATTTGCTGTAGAAAAGAAGAGTATCTTGTGATAAAATTTTCTTACCGAGATAGTCTTCTTTTTGAAGGAGGCTAAACAAATGAGTGAAAAAAGGAGAGATAGACGAGGAAGAATTTTACATAATGGTGAAGTGCAAATGCCTGATGGTAGATATCGATTCAAATATGTGGATGAAAGTGGAAAAGAAAGAGCTGTCTACAGTTGGAGACTAGATCATAATGATCCGATGCCTAAGAACAAAAGAAAATGTCAAGCACTTCGGGAAAAGGAGAAGCAAATTCAAGCAGATTTGTTTGACAATATAATATCTGGTGGTGGAAATATGACGGTACTGGATTTAGTCGAAAAATATGTATCGACTAAAACAGGAGTAAGACCTACAACAGTTGCTGGATATAGAACAGTTATCAGTCTTTTAAGGCGAGATTCATTTGGAAAAAAACGAATTGATATGGTAAGAATTTCTGATGCAAAGTGTTGGTTGATACATCTTCAAAAAATTGAGAAGAGAAGCTTTAGTTCTATTCATTCTATCAGAGGCGTTCTCCGTCCGGCATTTCAATTGGCTGTAGATGATGATCTAATAAGAAAGAATCCATTTAATTTTCAATTAGTGGAAGTTATTGTAAATGACAGTGTGAGAAGAGAGGCACTTAGTAGAGCAGAAGAACGAAAATTCTTGGAATTTGTAAGAACAGATTCTCATTTTAATAGGTATTATGAGGGAATCTATATACTATTTAAAACAGGACTTCGGATTTCTGAATTTTGTGGATTGACGATTTCGGATATTGATTTTCAAGAGCATACGATCAATGTAGATCATCAGTTATTGAAGCAATCTAAAATTGGATATTACATACAAGAGACAAAGACAAATAGTGGGACAAGAGTATTGCCAATGACTAAAGATGTGGAAGAATGTTTTAGAAAAATATTGAAAAACCGGAAACCGCCTAAGATTGAGCCTATGGTGGATGGAAAAATGGGATTTTTATATTTTGATAAGGACGGAAATATTTGTTATTCATTACACTGGGAGAATTATTTTAAACATATTGTTCAGAAGTACAATAAAATATATAAAATAGAGATGCCAAGTGTTACACCACATGTATGTAGACATACTTATTGTTCTAATATGGCAAAATCAGGTATGAATCCAAAGGCTTTACAGTATTTGATGGGACATTCTGATATTAGTGTAACATTGAATACTTATACACATATGAACCTTGAGGACGCACGAGAAGAAATTGTACGACTTAAAATTGTGTAAATTTAAAGCGGAGAATACCGAGGTATAAAATCTAAAGAATTATACCGAAATTTATACCTTTTGCAGACTAAAATATACAAAAATACACCAGATTATGCCAGAATGTAAAATTTATTTGAAACGAATAAAGCTTGAAATATCAAGCAAAAACACAAAATGCGAGGTTATGCAACGATGATTAAAATACTATTCATCTGCCACGGCAATATCTGCCGCTCCACCATGGCAGAATACGTTATGAAACATTTAGTTAAACAATCCGGCATAGAATCCGATTTCTTCATCGATTCCGCCGGTACAAGCAACGAAGAACATGGAAACCCAGTTCACCGCGGCACACAAAAGAAGCTCCGCAAGGAAGGAATCCCGTGTGGCAATCACCGTGCACGCAAGATGTGTAGAGAAGAATATGCCGCATTCGACTACATCATCTGCATGGAGCGATACAATATACAGAACATTATGAGAATCATCGGAAATGACCCGGAGCACAAGGTACAGAGACTTCTGGATTACACAAATCGTCCGAGAGACATTGCAGATCCATGGTATACAGGAAATTTTGATGAGACATTTGATGATGTGATGGAAGGTTGCCAGGCGTTTCTTAGCTATCTGATGGAGCATCTGCAATAAATTTTCAGATGGGAAACCCAAAGGAGAATGGAAAATAAAAAAGAGAAGTAATCTGAGTTTAGAAAAGGATTTTCTTTAAAGCACAAGCTTTATAGCAGGAGAAATCCCTTTCATACCGGATCACTTCTCTTTTATTTTAGATCTTTTATGATTGCACAAATTGAGATTCTGCTATTCGGAAAAACGTTGTATTATTGAGAAGCTACAAACGTATCAATCAAAAATCCGCAATCTTATCTCTCCCATCTTCCACTGGCCCCACAAGGAAGTACCAGCCCATTTGAAGATACTGGAAGTCCAATCTCCTGTGAATCCACATGCCCACCGTATTTCTTAAGCTCAGTCGCGATCATATAGGTCAGTACTGCTGGGGCAAGTCCTGTCGTATAAGAATTGATCAGGAAGAACAGTGGATCATCGGATAAAATCTTCGTACAGAGTTTTACCAGTGGATGAATTGCGTCTTCAATCTTCCAGATCTCGCCCTTTGGTCCACGACCGTAGGAAGGTGGATCCATGATGATTGCATCGTAATGATTACCGCGGCGGATTTCGCGCTCTACGAATTTGACACAGTCATCAACCAGCCAGCGGATCGGTGCGTCGCCGAGTCCGGAAGAAACAGCATTTTCTTTTGCCCATGTAACCATTCCCTTGGAAGCGTCTACATGAGTTACGTGTGCGCCGGCAGCAGCTGCTGCAAGTGTTGCACCACCGGTATAGGCGAATAAGTTCAGTACTTTTACCGGGCGCCCGGCATTGCGAATCTTTTCAGAGAACCAGTCCCAGTTGGTTGCCTGTTCCGGGAAAAGTCCGGTATGTTTAAAATTAAACGGTTTTAAGTTAAAGGTAAGATTCTTATAACTGATTTGCCACTGTTCCGGGAGATCGAAGAATTCCCATTCACCGCCGCCTTTTTTACTGCGGTGATAGTGTGCGTTCGGATGTTTCCAGCGTTTGTCTGTGCGAGGTGTATCCCAGATCACCTGCGGATCCGGACGAACCAGGATGTACTGCCCCCAGCGTTCCAGCTTTTCTCCGTCTGAGGAGTCAATTACTTCATAATCTTTCCAACCATCTGCTAACCACATATATTATTAAATCCTTTCTGAAGTGCTTTTTGATAAATTTCCAGTTTTCTATAGTCTTGTTCAATGCATATTTATAGACATACTGTTTTACTTTTCTATTTTATTATAGAAGAAAGGATACTGCAAGAAGCGAATGTAAAATATCGCAATAATATACAAAAAGCTATCGCGATAACAATTGGTTTTTGGTAAAAATAACGGGACTATCTGTTTACATAAGGGACGAAGGGTGATAGAATGTATCTATAAGTGAAACGATTCACGTAAAAGAAAGGTGGAAATGAATATTATGGTAACAGTTAATGCAATGGGAGACAACTGCCCGATTCCGGTAATCAAAACAAAAAAAGCAATGCAGGCTCTTACAGGACCGGAGACAATTGAAGTATTAGTAGATAATGAGATTGCTGTACAGAATGTTACAAAGCTGGCAAAAGAACAGGGCGGAGAAGTAAGCTCTGAAAAGCTTGGAGAAAAAGAATACAAAGTAACGATCAAGATGCAGGGAGTACCGGCAGCAGATGCAGAAGTTGTATGTACACCGGATCAGAAGGGAGACCTTATCGTAGTGGTATCTTCTGACCGCATGGGAACAGGTAATGATGAACTTGGTAAAGTCCTGATTAAGGGATTTATTTATGCAGTTACACAGCTTGATACACTTCCGAAGAAGATGCTTTTCTACAATGGAGGAGCTACTCTTACAACAGAAGGATCAGATTCCATTGAAGATCTGAAGTCTCTGGAGGCACAGGGAGTAGAGATTCTTACATGTGGTACATGTCTTGACTACTATCATTTAAAAGACAAACTTGTTGTTGGTGGTGTAACCAATATGTACAGTATTGTTGAATCTATGGCTGAAGCAGGAAAGATCATCAGACCATAGTTTGAGAACTATATAACAAAGAAGTTCGTATAACGGACAGAGAATATTTAAGAAAAGTTGAGAAATTAAGTATGAATAAAGATATCAGAGAGACACAGTGTATAAGGATATCATGTTGAGGCGTCAAAGCAGGTCGAAGGACCCTTGTTCAGGCTCTGGACAAGTTGTTAAAAACTGAAGATGGTAACCTCCTGGATAAAAAGAATTTGTTTGTTCGGGCAGATGCACTTTGCTCTCTGGTATTTGATATCGGATGGTAGAAGATAGATGTGGCTGCGCAATTTGATCAAAGGAAATAACGGAATCCGGTGAGGGTGTATTTATACGAATTTGATCGAATAGAAAGAGGGAATAATTATGAATTTAAGGCAGCTGGAAGCATTTATTAAAGTATCCGATTCAAAGAGCTTTTCAAAAGCAGCACAGGAACTGTATCTGACACAGCCAACAGTAAGTGCGCATATACAGACACTTGAAAAAGAACTGAAAGTGAGATTGTTTGTGCGTAATACCAAGACTGTCAAATTATCTGAGGACGGAAAGACACTTTATCAGTATGCACGTCAGATGATCGAACTGGAACAGGAAATCCAGTCAATGTTTTCAAAAGCAGCAGAGCAGAAAGAAAGATGTATTACGATCGCAACCTCTACGATACCGGCGCAGTATATTCTGCCGGATATTCTGGTGAAATTCCGAGAGAGATTTCCGGAAGAACAGTTCAGAATCGTGGAAAGTGACAGCAGTACTGTCATTGAACAGGTAGCATCGCATCTGGTTGATATTGGATTTTCCGGTACAGTAATCGAAAAAGCAAATTGTAAATACATACCGTTTTACCAGGATGATCTGGTTGTTATTATGCCGAATACGAAAGAATATCAGAAAATCATAAAAGAGCAGAAGGATTTAAAATGGCTGGAAGGAGAACCTCTGATTATGCGTGAGGAGGGATCCGGTACCAGAAAAGAAGCAGAGAAGCAATTAAAAAAGATGGGAATCTCTTTGGATGATCTGAATATTGTTGCGACAATTGAGAATCCGGAAGCGATCAAGAGATCTGTCAAAAGTGGTCTTGGCATTACAATTATTTCAAGACTTGCGGCCGCAGATGAGATCCAGGCAGGAGAAGTTCTGGAATTCCCGTTTTCACAGGATGGCAGCGGTCGAAAACTGAATCTTGTATATAATAAGAACTACAAACTTCCGGCAGCGGCTGAACATGTGAGAGAATTGATCATAGAAAAGTATGAATTGCAAAAGCAGTCTTTACAATAGAAAGTATGAATGATAGAATTCATCTATATGCGCATTTTTTGCGGCAGGTAACATGTTAAATGCAAAGTATAAGTTGGGGATAAACAATGAATAAAGAAAAAGTAAGACTGACACAGTATGCAAAAACTTCCGGGTGAGCCGCTAAAGTAGGTCCGGAGACCCTTGCCCAGGTTCTGGGTAAGTTACCGAAATTTGAAGATGAAAATTTGATCGTCGGAATCGAGACATCAGATGATGCTGCGATTTATAAGGTTACAGATGATATTGCGATGATCCAGACCGTGGATTTTTTTACGCCGATCGTGGATGATCCGTATATGTTTGGACAGATTGCAGCAGCAAACTCGCTCAGTGATGTTTACGCAATGGGAGGAGAGCCGAAGGTAGCACTTAATATCGTAGGATTTCCGAATTGTCTTGATCCACAGATCTTAGGAGATATTCTTGCCGGTGGAGCCGATAAGGTAAAAGAGGCAGGAGCTGTTCTGGTTGGTGGACATACAGTACAGGATGATGAGCCGAAGTACGGACTTTGTGTGTCCGGATTTGTACATCCAAAGAAGATTTTTAAGAATTACGGATGTAAACCGGGGGATGTGCTGATCCTTACCAAACAGGTCGGAACAGGAATTGTTAATACAGCAATCAAAGGAGAAATGGCATCTGCAGCCGCAATCAGGGAAGCTGAGATTGTCATGTCTTCTTTAAATAAAAAAGCAAAAGAAGTTGTGGAGTATTTCCCTGTAAATGCATGTACAGATATTACAGGATTTGGTCTTTTAGGTCACTGCGTTGAAATGGCAGAGGCAAGTAATGTGACATTTGAACTGAATGTTCACGATATTGCATATCTTGATGAAGCAATCAGCTATGCAAAAATGGGTCTTGTTCCGGCGGGGGCTTACAAGAACAAGGGATATTCTTATCAGAAAGTAGATTTCAGAAATGTAGAAGATCATTTTATCGATTTGTTATATGATCCGCAGACATCAGGTGGACTGCTCATCAGCGTGGAAGCGCAGTATGCGGAAGCCGTGATGGAAGCATTCGAGAAGAAGAGACTGGATACCAAGGTATCCCTGATCGGAACCGTAACAGAAAAGAGCGATAAACTGATTCGTCTGCACTAGGAATTCAAAGAGGTAGAGGAGAAAATGAATAAAAATTTATTATTTCGCAGTATTCCGAAAGTAGATATTCTGCTTGAAGAACAGGAGATACAGGATTTGATTGATGCATATGGACGTGAACTTGTGATGGATGTGATCCGTGAAGAGATGGATGCGCTCAGAACATTTATCGGAAAGTGCGAGGAAGAAGAGAAAGCGAAAGCGCAGATCGGGATGCTTACGCAGAATATAAAACGGCATGCCGGAAAGCTGCATGAGCCGAATATGAAAATGGTGATCAACGGAACAGGAACAGTTCTCCACACCAATCTCGGCCGTGCACCGATCAGTAAGGAGCATGTTGAGAGACTGGCAGGAATTGTGAGTGGTTACTCCAATCTGGAATACAATCTGGAAGCAGGAGCACGTGGAGAGAGATACTCTCATTTTGAAAAACTGCTTTGCAAACTGACCGGGGCAGAGGCTGCGATGGCGGTTAACAACAATGCTGCGGCTGTTATGCTGATCTTAAGTTCAATGGCAAAAGGCGGGGAAGTTGTAGTATCCCGCGGAGAGCTGGTTGAGATCGGTGGCAAATTCCGGATTCCGGATGTAATGGAGCAGAGCGGAGCTTCACTTGTGGAAGTCGGAACGACGAATAAGACACATTATTCTGATTATGAAGAAGCGATCACAGAGGAGACAAAAGCACTCCTTAAAGTTCATACAAGCAATTACCGTATTGTTGGATTTACAGAGACGGTTACGATCGATGAACTGATTCCGATTGCGCAGGAACACGATATCCCGATCATCGAAGATCTTGGAAGTGGCGTGCTGATCGACCTGAGTAAATACGGACTGACCTATGAACCGACGGTTCAAGATTCCATCCGCAAGGGAGCGGACGTTGTATGCTTCAGCGGAGACAAGCTGCTCGGTGGTCCGCAGGCTGGAATCATCATCGGTAAGAAAAAATATATTGACCAGATGAAGAAGAATCAGCTGACACGCGCACTGCGAATTGATAAATTTACAGCAGCAGCACTGGAACTGGTATTACAGGAATATTTATCAGAAGAAAAGGCAATCCAGAATCTTCCGGTACTGCGTATGATCACAGAGTCCAAAGCGGATGTGGAAAAGCGTGCAAGATCTCTGAAGCGGATTCTGCAGAATGCACATCTTGCTGCAACGATCGGGATGGAACCGTGTGAATCACAGATCGGTGGAGGCTCTCTTCCGCTTGAACGCATTCCGAGTATGGCAGTTACGATTAAGCCGGAGAATATCAGTGTACCGAAGCTGGAAGAAGAGATGCGGCATCTTTCTATGCCAATCATTCCGCGTACAGCTAACGACACGATTTATCTGGATGTGCGGACAATTGAATCCTGCTACTTTAAGAAGATAGCAGAGATGCTGGGAGAATTATTATGAAAAACATTATCGTAGGAACCGCAGGTCACATTGACCATGGGAAAACGACACTGATAAAAGCACTTACCGGACGTAACACGGACCGGTGGGAAGAAGAACAGAGAAGAGGGATCACCATTGACCTCGGGTTTACTTATTTTGATCTGAAAAATGGAGACCGTGTAGGGATCATTGATGTTCCGGGACATGAAAAATTTATCAACAACATGGTTGCGGGAGTTGTCGGAATGGATCTGGTACTTTTGGTTGTGGCAGCGGATGAAGGTATCATGCCGCAGACAAGAGAACACATGGACATTCTGGGACTCCTTGGGATCAAGAAGAGCATTCTGGTGATCAACAAGTGTGATCTGGTCGATGAAGAATGGCTGGAACTCGTTGAGGAAGAAATCCAGGAAGAACTGGAAGGTACTTTTTTGGAAGGTGCACCGGTTGTTAAAGTATCGGCTGCAACCGGGCAGGGGCTTGATGAACTGACGGATACGATCCAGCAACTGATGTCGGATGAGGTGGTTGCAAAGGATACACAGACTATTCCAAGACTTCCGATTGACCGGGCATTTACCCTGTCAGGCTTTGGGACAATTATCACAGGGACACTTATCTCCGGTACGATCACCAGGGAAGACGTTCTGGAAATGTATCCGATCGGAAAAGAGTGCAAGATCCGTAATATTCAGGTACATGGGCAGAATCAGGACAAATGCTATGCCGGACAGAGAGTGGCGATCAATCTGTCAAATGTGAAGAAAAAGGAAATTCGCAGAGGGTGTGTGCTTGCACCGAAGAACAGTATGAAAAATACAGATCTTCTGGATGTGAAGCTGAAAGTTCTGGAAGACTCCATGCGTATCCTTACAAATCATGAGAGATTGCATTTATACACGGGTACGAGTGAGATCCTCTGCCGTGCTGTTCTGCTGGATAAGGAGCAGATCGGACCGGGAGAAGAGGGACTGGTACAGCTCAGACTGGAAGAAGAGATTGCGGTCAAACGAGGCGACCGTTTTGTAGTACGTTTCTATTCGCCGATGGAGACTATCGGAGGCGGGATCGTTCTGGAACCGAATCCGATGCGTAAGAAACGTTTTGATGCGCAGGCAATCGAAGAACTGAAGAAAAAAGAATCCGGTTCACTTGGCGATGTTATGGAGCTTCAGATCAAAGAACACGGCGACACGATGATCACACTTGCTGAGCTTGCAAAGGTGATGGCACATTCCGTAGATGAACTGAAGGAGTATCTTGAAGAACTGGAAGAATCGGGCACAATCTTTGTATTCCAAATGAAGAAGGATACATATTTGTGGCACAGAGATAGCGAATTTGCAGTACGTCAGAAGATAGAGGAGACACTGCAGAAATATCACAGTGAGCATCCATACCGATATGGAATGAAGAAAGCCGAAATTCACAATACATTCCTGAAAAAGATCAAACCAAACATATTTGATGCGTATATCGAAAGAATGACGGGAGAAAATGTCTATGGAAGAAGGGAAGAATATCTTTCGCTTCCGGGATATGAAGTTCCGAAGGACGCGATGTATCTTCAGACAGAGAAGCTGATCGAAGATACATTTGAAAAAGCAGGCTATGATTTTGTGAGATTTTCAGAGATTGATTTTGGAAAAATTCCGCGCCAGACAGCGGAAGATGTGGTTCTCATGATGATTGACGAAGGAAAAGTACTCCGTATCAATGAAGAGATGTTTACGATGAAACACCTGATGGATGAAGCGAAGGAAAAAATTCAGAATCATCTGAAGGAAGAAAATCTGATCACGATCGCACAGGTGAGAGATATGTTCTCAACAAGCAGAAAGAGTGCGAAACCGATTTTAGAATATATGGACAGCATTAAGGTGACAAAGAAGACAGGCGGAGAAAGTGAGAGGGTGGCATACTTATGAATTTAAAGCAGCTGGAGGCATTTGTTAAGGTAACTGAGTCGGGAAGTTTTTCAAAAGCGGCAAAGCTTTTATTCCTGACGCAGCCAACGGTCAGTGCACATATCTCTTCTCTGGAGAAAGAACTGGACTCACGGCTTTTTGTCAGAAATACAAAGGAAGTAAAATTGTCGGAAGAAGGAAAGCAATTATATCAGTATGCGCGCCAGATGGTGGAACTCGAAAAAGAAATCGAGCAGGTATTTTCCAAGGATGCGCATCGTGAGGAAAAATGTATTACAATTGCGACCTCTACGATTCCGGCACAGTATGTTCTTCCGGCGATTCTGGCGAAATTCAGAGAGACTTATCCGGATGAGCAGTTCCGGATTTCAGAAAATGACAGCTGCGGTGTTGTTGAACAGGTAGCAGGGCATATGGTAGATATTGGATTCACAGGTACGGTACTTGAAAAAAAGCATTGCAGATATATGCCTTTTTATCAGGATGAACTGGTTGTTATCATGCCGAATACCGAGTTTTATCAGGAAATACAGAAGCGCTATAAGACAGCAACATGGATAAAGAATGAACCGGTCATTATGCGGGAAGAAGGATCGGGAACCCGCAAGGAAACAGAAAAAATATTGAGAAAAGCAGGAATTATGCCTGATACTCTCAATATAGTAGCATGCATTGAGAATCCGGAAGCAATAAAAAGGTCAGTAAAGAGTGGGCTTGGAATCACGATCATATCAAGACTTGCAGCAGAAGAGGAGATCCGGACCGGACAGGTTCTGGAATTCCCGTTACAGAAGGATGAAAGCAGTCGTTATCTGAACCTTGTATACAATAAAAACTATCAGCTGCCTGCAGCAGCAGAGCATCTGATCCGGATTGTAAAGGATTTCTATCCGGATGCACATATGGGGAAATGAAAAGAGGATCAATATGATATATTTAGATAATGCAGCAACCACAATGCGCAAACCACAGGAAGTAATTGATGCGATCACCGCAGTAATGTGCTCAATGGGGAATGCAGGAAGAGGCGTCAACGAGGCATCTCTCGGAGCAGCAAGAACCGTATATGACACAAGAGAGAAGCTTGCAGGTTTTTTCGGGGCGGAAGATGCAAGACAGATCGTATTTACCATGAATTCAACGGAGAGTCTGAATATTGCGATCAAGGGGATCTTAAATCCGGGAGACCATGTGATCTCTACGGTTTTGGAACATAACTCTGTTCTCCGACCACTTTATGAGATGGAGAAAAAGGGAGTTGAAGTGACATTCCTTGGATGTGATGAAAAAGGAACTCTGGATTACGCAGATTTTGATAAAGCAATCAAAGAGAATACAAAAGCAATTGTCTGTACCCATGGGTCCAATCTGACGGGAAACAAAGTGGATGTGGAGCGGATCGGGGAAATTGCCAAAAAACACGATCTGTTGTTTGTGGTAGATGCATCACAGACTGCCGGTGTATTTCCGATCGATGTGCAGAAGATGCATATTGATATTCTGTGTTTTACCGGACATAAGGGACTTTTAGGACCGCAGGGGACTGGTGGGATGTATGTGAGAAAAGGCGTTCATGTCCGGCCACTTCTTTCAGGCGGTACCGGTGTGCAGACCTATAGTAAGACACAGCCGGAAGAGATGCCGACAGCACTGGAAGCAGGAACACTTAACGGACACGGAATTGCCGGACTGGATGCTGCGATCGGATATCTGGAAGAAACAGGAATTGATACGATCCGCGCAAAGGAACAGGCATTGATGAAGCGGTTTTATGAAGGGATAAAAGAAATCCCGGGAGTCAAAATCTATGGGGATTTCAGCAGCATGGACCGCTGTGCGGTAGTGAGCCTGAATATCAGAGATTATGACTCGGGAGAAGTCAGCGATGCACTTCTGACAGATTATGGGATTTCTACCCGTTCAGGAGGACACTGTGCACCACTGATGCATGAGGCACTTGGAACCGTAGAGCAGGGGGCTGTCAGATTCAGTTTTTCCCACTATAACACAGAGGAAGAAGTGGATACGGCAATCCGGGCAATCTGCGAGCTTGCAGAAGAAGAGTAAAATTTTATAAGATCAGAGATTGATAGAAGACCGGTATAATATTGATAGTATCAATATATATATCGGTCTATTTTAATTATGAATTGGACAAGAAGTTGTGCAAAAGATATAATTATAAGGTAACAAAAAAGTCTTTAATAGTCAAAGTGACGAATGAGAGAAAGACGAAGGAGGAAGAAAAATGAATTTATCAGATTCAAAGAAGAAGCTTGCACTTGCGGGGGTTCTGTGTGGGCTTGTAGCTGCATGTCTGGCTTACTTTGGTAATCCGGCAAACATGGCATTCTGTATTGCCTGCTTTATCCGTGATACGGCAGGAGCTCTGGGATTTCACCAGGCCGAAGTTGTACAGTATGCAAGACCGGAGATCATCGGTCTTGTGATCGGAGCATTTATTATTTCAGTGGCAACAAAAGAATACCGTTCAACAGCAGGATCTTCACCGATGATCCGCTTTATCCTTGGTATGGTAATTATGATCGGTTCCCTGATTTTCCTTGGCTGCCCGCTCCGTATGGTGATCCGTATGTCAGCAGGTGACCTGAATGCATGGGTAGCACTGATCGGTTTTGTACTTGGAGTTGGAACCGGAGCATTTGCACTCAAAAATGGTTTCAGCCTTGGACGTGCGCATGAGACAAACAAAGAAAGTGGAGCAGTGCTTCCGGTACTGATGCTTGGTATTCTGATCCTTGCAACCTGCTCAACACTTCTCAAAGCAAGTGAAGCAGGTCCTGGAAGCTTTCATGCACCAATTATCATGTCACTGATCGGCGGACTTATTTTCGGAGCACTTGCTCAGAAATCAAGAATGTGCTTCGCCGGCGGAATCCGTGATGCGATCTTAATGAAGAACTTTGATCTTCTTACAATTATTGCAGGTCTTTTTGTAGTAATGCTGATCTTCAATCTGGCAACAGGAAGATTTGTACTTGGATTTAACACTCCTGGAATCATTGCACATTCCAACCATCTGTGGAATATCCTTGGCATGTATGCAGTAGGATTCGCGGCAGTTCTTGCCGGCGGATGCCCGCTTCGCCAGCTGATCCTTGCAGGACAGGGTTCTTCTGATTCAGCAGTTACTGTACTTGGCATGTTCTTTGCAGCAGCACTTTGCCATAACTTCGGACTTGCATCAAGCGGAACAGCTATGAATGCAGAGACAGGCGAACTCGTTGCAGGAGCCGTAACGCCGAATGGAAAAGTTGCTTGCATTATCTGTATTATCGCATGCTTTATCATTGCATTTACAAACAAAAGAGAGCAGGCAAAATAGTCAGAAACCGCAAGATATAGATGGATAATCCATAAGAAATATGATATGCTAGGAAGGCAGGTAAAAAATATGAAAGAAGTAGATGCAAGAGGACTTTCGTGTCCGGAACCGTTGATGCTTACTGCAGAGGCACTGAAGAATGCAAACGGACCGATCAAGGTTCTTGTGAGCGAACCTCACCAGAAGACTAATATCGAGAAGTTTGCGAAGGACAAAGGAAAGAAGGCAACTTCTACCGAGAAGGGCTCTGAATTTGAAATTGTGATTGAATAATGAGAAAAAAAGAGTTAAAGCTGGTTATCACATTCCATACAACAGCGGATGCGATGGCGATGGAAAAAGAATGTAAAAAAGTTGGTGCACAGGGACGTATGATTCCGGTGCCGAGAAGTATTTCAGCAGGATGCGGGCTTTCCTGGTGCGCACCACTGGAATGCAGGGAAGAACTGAAAAATGTCATGCAGGGAATCGGTCTTGAAGAAGAAGAGATCCACGAGTGTATGGTATAAGAAGAGGTAAAACGAGGAAACCGCAAGATGAGGAATCATTTTTGCGGTTTCCTTTTTTGTTTTATTTAACAGGAAATTCTGAAAACATATTTCTAAAATCATTTACTGAGAATATTCGTGGAACAAGAAAAATAATTCTTTACATTTAGATTGATTTTGGATACATTATTAGTATATCCTACTAATTAACTGCGGTATGGTGGAGGGGAAGATGAAAGGATTATCAGAAAAGCGGTTGAGCGATTATATGGCAGAACAGATTGCGGATGAAATTCTGGCGGGCAGGATAGAAGGAGGAAGCCAGTTAAAGCAGGAAGAGCTTGCTGAGGTATTTGGAGCATCCAGAATCCCGATCCGTGAAGCATTTCAGGTTCTGGAGAGTCAGGGGCTGATCGTGAGGCTGGCAACAAAAAGAATTTATACGGTTGAGCTGGATGAAGAGCAGATAGAACTGATTTTTGAGATGATCGGGGAAATCCTCAAAAAAGCGGTTCAGCATGTCCTGAATACGAAGAGTCAAACAGAGGAAAAGGAAGTATTTTCGACGGAAACAAGACCGGACCAGTTGCTTCTTGCACAGATGGAGAATGGATATCTGACGAATCTGCTGAAAAATGCTTCGGAGTGTTATATCCGGTTTGCCACAAAATGTAAAGAGACGGATGGAAAAAAAGAGGCAGAAAAGGCAATCTGCGAAAAGATAACAGGTGCATTAAATGGTGCGGAAAAATATACAAAAACATTTGCAAAAGCGGTCAATAGTGAGATTGACAGATGGGTATTGCTTCTGGCAGAGCAGGTGAAGGAAGAAAGAAGGAAGAATAGATGAATGGTTTAAAACCGATCAAGATGCCGTCAGCGAAGGAAAAAGTTGCTGCGGAGCTTAGAAAAGCAATTTTATCAAGGCAAATGAAAGAAGGAGAGATCCTTTCACTCGACAGTGTGGCATCTCAGCTGAATGTGTCGGCAATGCCGGTA
This sequence comes from Coprococcus sp. RTP21204st1_G4_RTP21204_210225, assembly GCF_040915385.1. NCBI lineage: Bacteria > Bacillati > Bacillota > Clostridia > Lachnospirales > Lachnospiraceae > Coprococcus > Coprococcus sp. RTP21204st1_G4_RTP21204_210225. The sequence goes on from NZ_JBCPDP010000015.1 coordinate 56,175, forward strand.
AGAGAAGCATTTCAGATTCTGGCGAGGGACGGGCTGATCCAGCTTCGGAAGAATAAAGGGGCAGTCGTCCTTGGAATCACGGAAACCTATATCCGGGAACATTATCAGCTCCGCGCGATCCTCGAGAGTGCGGCAGCAAAGCTTGCAGCAGAACCGGGAACAGATATTGCGGAAATAGAAGATGTCTATCAGGAATCTTGTGAGGCACTGGAAAACGGGGAATCCCAGAAATACACGGATCTCAACCGTGCATTTCACAATGAAATCTGGAGTGCGGCAGGTAATGGAAAGATGAAAAAAATGATCTCCGAACTCTGGAACGGACTTTCTATGGGAAGTATGGTTTCAGAAGGTGATTATGCGAAGGTATCGATCAAAGAGCATGGAAGGATTCTGAAAGCACTCCAGGAGCATAATGTCGAAGCGGCAGAAAAAGAGATGTATGCGCATATCATGCGAAGCCGCGATGATATGCTGACGTATTACAAGTAGATAAGTGCAAGAAAATAAAAGATATACACAGAACATAAAAAGATTTTGAGAGTATAGATACTTCTTGAAGTCTTTTTTATTTGCAAAAAATTTCATTTCGTGCAATATGACAGAAGAATCTTAGTCAGAATATACAAAATAGAATATGCAGAATTATGCTATCCGCCAAAATGATAAAAAGTAATTGACATTTTGGTGTCAATGAATTATATTAAAATCAAGATTTGGATACAAAATCAGATATCAAAAATCAGATATCAAGTAAAAGACATCAAGAAAAGAAACTAAAAAGAGAAATGAGGAGGTAGCAAAATGAGTCAGGTAACTATCACATTATTGTTCCTGCTGTTTGCAATCGTGATGTTCATGTGGGAGAAAATTCCGTTGGGACTGACATCCATGATTGTCTGTGTGGGACTGGTAGTCACGGGAGTTCTGGACTGGAAGACAGCATTTTCAGGATTCATTGACAGCAACGTCATCCTGTTTGTTGCGATGTTCATTGTAGGTGGCGCACTTTTTGAAACAGGAATGGCAAACAAAATAGGGGGAGTTGTAACACATTTCGCCAAGACAGAGAAGCAGCTGATCGTTGCGATTATGGTCATCGTAGGCGTGATGAGCGGTTTCCTTTCCAACACAGGAACAGCCGCAATTCTGATCCCGGTAGTCATCGGTATCGCAGCAAAGTCGGGATATTCAAGATCAAGACTTCTGATGCCACTTGTATTCGCAGCAGCGATGGGAGGTAACCTTTCTCTAATCGGAGCTCCGGGTAACATGATCGCACAGTCACAGATGGAAAGCATCGGACTGAAATTTGGATTCTTCGATTATGCAAAAGTAGGTGTACCGATCCTGATTGTCGGAATCATTTATTTCGCACTGATCGGATACAAATTTCTTCCGAACAAGACAGATGCAGCTGGAGACAGCATTTATGATGAGGCACAGGATTTCAGCAATGTACCAAAGTGGAAACAGACACTTTCCCTGGTTATTCTGATTCTTACACTTCTCGGAATGATCTTTGAAGAACAGATCGGAATCAAGCTTTGTGTAACGGGTTGCGTCGGAGCAATTGCCCTGATCCTTACAGGAGTTATCAGTGAGAAAGATGCACTTCTTTCCATCGATCTGAAGACGATCTTCCTGTTCGGTGGAACACTTTCCCTTGCAGCAGCACTTGATCAGACAGGGGCAGGAGAGTTGATTGCTGATAAAGTAATCGGACTTCTTGGAAAGAACCCGTCACCTTATGTACTTACATTTGTAATTTTCATGCTGTGCTGTGTACTTACCAACTTTATGTCGAATACAGCAACAACAGCACTTATGGCACCAATCGCTGTGTCAATCGCACAGGGAATGGGAGCAGACCCAAGCGCAGTACTTATGGCATGTGTCATCGGAGGATCATGCGCATACGCAACACCGATCGGAATGCCGGCAAACACAATGGTTGTCACAGCCGGAGGATATACATTTAAAGATTATGCAAAAGCAGGTGTGCCGCTGATTCTGGTATCCACCGTAGTAAGTATGATCTTACTTCCGATATTCTATCCATTCTTCCCGTAAGAAGGGATAACAAAGTAATTAAATTAAATGCAATATAAAAAGAGGAGGATTTTAAAATGTCTAGAGAAGAACAGGTAACACAGCTTACAGATTACATGGCAAAGTTCATTGCACACGTTGCCAAAAAACTTCCAGATGATGTCATCGCAAAACTTCAGGAACTCAGAGAGAAAGAGGACAGCCCGCTGTCTAAGGTAATCTACGATACCATGTTCCGTAACCAGGAACTCGCAGTAGCTCTTAACAGACCAAGCTGCCAGGATACAGGTGTCCTTCAGTTCTGGGTAAAATGTGGAACAAAATTCCCATTGATCGATGATCTGGAAGCATTACTGAAAGAAGCAGTAGTAAAGGCTACATTCGAAGCACCGCTTCGTCACAACAGCGTTGAGACATTCGATGAATATAACACAGGAAAGAACGTAGGAAAAGGAACACCGACCGTATTCTGGGATATCGTTCCAAACTCTGACAAATGTGAAATCTACACATACATGGCAGGTGGCGGATGTACACTTCCGGGAAAAGCTATGGTTCTGATGCCAGGTGAAGGATACGAAGGTGTAACAAAATTCGTTCTCGATGTTATGACAAGCTACGGACTGAATGCATGTCCTCCGCTTCTTGTAGGTGTAGGTGTAGCAACTTCTGTAGAAACAGCAGCTCTGCTTTCCAAGAAAGCTCTGATGCGTCCGATCGGCTCTCACAATGATAACGAAAGAGCTGCAAAGATGGAAAACCTTCTGGAAGACGGAATCAACGCAATCGGCCTTGGACCACAGGGAATGGGCGGAAAATACTCAGTAATGGGTGTTAACATCGAAAATACAGCACGTCATCCATCTGCAATCGGTGTGGCCGTAAACGTAGGATGTTGGAGTCACAGAAGAGGACACATTGTATTTGACAAGGACCTTAATTACACAATCACAACACATTCGGGGGTGGAATTATAATGGTAGAAGTAAAAGACGGAAAGAAAATTTTAACAACACCAATTTCAGCAGAGGACTTAAAAGACATTAAAATCGGAGACATCATTTACCTGAACGGAAGTATGACAACATGCCGTGATGTTGCTCATCGCCGTCTGGTAGAAGAAGGAAGAGAACTTCCTGTAGATGTAAGAAATAACGCAATTTTCCATGCAGGACCGATCATCCGTCCATTGGAAAATGACAAATTCGAGATGGTTTCCGTAGGACCGACAACCAGTATGCGTATGGAAAAATTCGAGTATGAATTCGTACAGAAATCTGGTGTACGTGTGATCATCGGAAAAGGTGGAATGAAAGAAAACACCGAACGTGCATGTAAAGAGTTCGGAGCAATCCACTGCGTATTCCCGGCTGGTAATGCCGTAGTAGCAGCAACAGAGGTTGAAGAGATCGTAAGAGCTGAGTGGAGAGATCTCGGAATGCCGGAAACACTCTGGAACTGCCGCGTAAAAGAGTTTGGACCACTGATCGTATCCATCGATACAGAAGGAAACAACCTCTTTGAAGAAAGAAAAGTAATCTACAATAAGAGAAAAGACGAACAGTATGAGATAATCAGCAAACAGGTTGGATTTATCAAATAGTCATACTGAAAAATATGGAACCCATACTTGCTTAATTAAAATAATAATCAAATATTCTGCCAGATATTTGGTCTCGTTATGAAGAAGTGCTGCAAGCCGATGAGAGTGATCGGTTTTGCAGCACTTTTTCGTAATGCCTTTTTACAATGTTTTTCCCATTTAAAGGGTAGAATATGGTATACTTATAGATAATGGAAAAATTTATGAATTTACAGAAAGGCAAAGCATGCAGTTACGTTTTGAAATTCCGGAGGGTTTCTGGAGTCTGTTTCGTTCTGTGAACAGAGAGACATACATTGAGGCTTTGATGGCGATCAATGAAGAATACCAGTACAGCAATTATTTCCTGACCAGGGAAGTCTGTATTCAGGTGCTTCGGGATCTGTATATGAAGAAACAGATCGAACTTAAACGAGAAGAAGATGAGACTGAGTTTGATATGTTGGAGACTCCGTCGGCAAGGATTCTGAACTGGCTGATCCGAAAAGGATGGCTGAAGAAAATTGAAGATTATAATACATTGGTGACGAATATCGTAATTCCGGATTATGCAGCAATATTTGTGGATGCCTTTGAGCGGCTTTCTACGGAGGACCTGGAGGAGACAGAGATCTATATCCAGAATGTCTATGCGACATTGTTCTCGTTTAAAAATGATCCAAGGGTGAATCTGAATATGCTCCGGACAGCACTTATCAATACCAGACGGCTCAACAAAGCACTGCAGGATATGCTGCATAACATGGATAAATTTTTTGCAAGGCTTCTGGAACAGCAGTTTTACGGGGATCTTCTGAAAGAGCATCTGGACGGATATGTGGAAGAGATTGTCCGGAAAAAATACCATATCCTGAAGACTTCGGATAATTTTTATATCTATAAGACAGATATCAAAGAATGTCTGCGTCAGATGCGGGATGATGAGGAATGGATCGAGAAGATCCGTGAGCGTGCTCGTGCAACCGGAGATACGGGAGAAGATGTGCTGGAACTTCTGGATATGATCGAGAGAGGCTTTGATGATATCGAGCACCGCATTTCCAATATGGATAAGGAGCACAGCAAATATGTGCGTGCGACGGTGACAAGACTGAATTATCTTCTGAGCGGAGAGAGCGACACGAAGGGACTGGTTATTCAGCTCCTGAACCGGATGTCAGAGGATGACTATGAAGAGGTCATTCAAAAGACGGGGGAGAAGATGAATCTGTCTTTAGTCGAAATCCTGTCAGAAAAATCTCTTTATAAGCGAAGAAAAAACCGGAAGGATTTTGTAAGTCAGATGGCACAGGAAGAAGAAGTGGATGATCTGGACAGGGAAGATGTGCTCAGATTGAACCGGATCAAGCGCAGATTCAGCCAAAAGCAGATTGAAGAATTTATCGAAGAGCATATAGAGAAAGATGTGCTGGATACAGAAAAACTTTCCCTTACATCAGAGGAGGATTTTGAAAAGCTGATTCTGGCATATGACTTAAGTACCCGTAAGAACAGCAAATATAAAACGCTGGAAGAGGATGCGGAGACGATTGAAAAGAACGGATACCGTTATCCTGCACTGAAGTTTGTAAGAAGACATTTATAGAAAAAGAAGACAAAATTGGAGAGAATGAATGATAGAATATTTTGAGCAGCTTACGCAGGAAGAACAGGAAGATCTGACAGATGTGATCAGGCTTCTCTATAGACAGACATTTCTTCTGGAGAGGAAGTTTGACAAGCGTACGGGCAGACTCCAGTATCAGAGAGAGTACCGTATCTGCGAAAAGCACATTGATTTTCTGAAAATGTATTTCCAGATTGCCGGCATTACGTTATGCGAGAATGTACATCTGGGTCTGATCTATATTCAGGATGAGATGGTCTGGGGAGAAAAGCTTCCGCGTCTTGCGACTATTTACATATTATTGCTGAAACTGATCTATGATGAGCAGATGGCATCGGTTTCGTCGAGCAGCCAGATTGTGACAACCTTGGGGGCACTCAACGGAAAAGCAGGAGATTTTCGCGTGCTTCACAGTATCCCGTCACCGACCGAGATGAAAAGAACTATTGCCATGCTAAAAAAATACCAGCTGATCGAGCCATTGGATGTACTGGAAGAGTTAAATGAAAGTACAAGACTTCTGATCTATCCGTGTATCCATGCAGTATTGCAGGGAGATGCGGTGAGAAAAGTTCTGGAATCATTTGGAAGCAGCCGGGAAGAAGAGGAGGAGACTCTTGGAGACATTGGATAACAGGCAGCCGTTCTGGGCGATTTCAAAAATCTGCCTGAACAACTGGCATTATATAGACAGAAAAATACTGACTTTGAGTGAAGGGATCAATTTTTTCACCGGGCATTCCGGAAGTGGAAAATCAACGGTTATCGATGCAATTCAGATTGTGCTCTATGCTAACACGGACGGACGTGGATTTTTTAATAAAGCGGCAGCAGATGATTCCGACCGTACCTTGATCGAGTATTTGCGCGGAATGGTAAACATCAGTGAAAATAATGAGTCCCAGTATCTGCGAAATAAGAATTTTTCCAGTACGATTGTGATCGAGCTGGAACAGACGAGAACCCATGAGAAACAGTGCGTGGGCGTTGTATTTGACGTGGAGACAGCAACAAATGAGATCAACCGCCTGTTTTTCTGGCACAGAAGCGGTCTGCTTGCGAATGCTTACCGGGGAGAAAAGAGATGTCTTTCTACTGTGGAAATAAGAGAATATCTGCAGCGTACCTTTGGTGAAGAGGCATTCTACTGCGGACCGAGCAATGAGCGTTTCCGCCGTCAGCTTTATGATGTGTATCTGGGCGGATTGGATAAAGAAAAGTTCCCACGTCTTTTTAAGCGGGCAATCCCGTTTCGGATGAATATCAAGCTGGAAGAATTTGTAAAAGAATATATCTGTATGGAACAGGATATCCAGATTGAGGATCTAAAAGAAAGTATCATGCAGTATGGCAGGATGCGCAGCAAGATTGAGTCAACGATGGAAGAGATTGAGGAACTGAAGAAGATCGATGGAATCTATCAGGATTTTGATGATAAGCGAGAAAAAAGCAGGGAATGTGACTACCGTCTTACCCGTCTGGAAATGCTCCGGCTGCAGGAGGACATCCAGGGACTCCATGATAAGATTAAAACCAGAGAAGAAGGTATCAAGGTACAGGAGCATACGAAAGCCGAGCTGATGCGCCAGAGTGGAGAACTGCAAAAGGAGCATGAGGAGCTGTTACTTCGTCTGAATAACAGTGGTTATAAAGCACTGGAAGCAGAACTTGCAGGACTTAACGAGACTCTGGAACATCTGGGAAAAAGCAGGGCGAGTCTCACAAAGACAGCACAAAGACTTGCAGCATGGAAGAAACAGGAGATTACGTCCAACCAGACAATCTGGGATATTGATAAGTTTGAAGCCGGTACGATTTCGGAGGGCGAACTTACAAGGCTGAAAGAAAATATCGCACAGATGCGTGCGGAGATCGAAGAAGAACGTCGGGATACGGACAGTACACTTCGTCAGATCAAGAAAGAAGAACGGGAAGCCAAAGAAGAGCTAAAAGAGCTGAAACAGGGAAGAAAAGCATATCCCAAAGAGCTGGAAGAAGCAAGGCTGGAACTACAGAACCGGTTGCAGGAGAATTGTGGAAAATTTGTTTCCGTGCAGATCCTCGCAGATCTTCTGGAAATCCGGGATGAAAGATGGCACAATGCAGTGGAAGGCTATATGGGAAATAATAAACTTCTGCTGATCGTAGAGCCGAAATACGCAAAAGCGGCAATGGATATTTATCAGGAGATGGATAAGAAGAAATTCTTCCGTGCTGCAATTCTGGATACGGAAAAGGTTATGGAAGAAGAGCACATTGTCCGGCAGGGCGCTCTTGCAGAAGAAGTAAAAGCAAAAGAAAAATACGTGCAGTCTTACATCAATTTCTTTCTTGGTAATGTCATGAAATGTGAGAACATTGAGGAACTCAGGGAGTGCAGGATTGGTGTGACACCGGACTGTATGCTGTATCACAGCTATCGTCTGCAGCATATTAATCCGGAAAATTATACGAGACGTGCTTATATCGGAGAGATTAGTCTCCGTCAGAGGATCCGGCAGCTTCAGAAGCACTGTGATGAGCTTCAGGAGAAGAGGCTTCCACTTGCGGCACTTGTGGAAGAGGCAAAGAAACTTCTGGAACTGGAAGCAATGCCACTTCCGACAGAGGATTATATCAGCCAGATCCTGGATGCAAAGGCGATAAAGGGAAAAGAAACCCGTAAGAAAGATTTACTTGAAAAACTGCAGAAACTGCGTGCAGAATCAGTCGATACTCTGGAAGCACAGATGAAAGAAGTGCAGGAAAAACGGGATGCAAAGCAGAAAGAGATCACGAAGACAGAGAAAGAAATCTGGAAAAACGGGGAAGAAATCGAAAAATTCAGAAACAGTATTACAGAGTCGGAATTTGCACTTTCTGGAATCCAGAAAGAATTTCAGGAAAACGAAAGGTTTGAGAAGCAGTTTGAAGAGTATCTGGAAGCACAGAAAAGCAGAAACTATATTTATTTAAAAGAGGCAAGTGCAAGGCAGCTGCAGCAGCTTGGAAAGAAAAAAGAAGAGATCTATCAGGAGTTGGTGGCAGCCCGCAGTGCTTATACCAAAAAATATACGCAGCGTAATTTTTCAGTGGTAGAAGAAGATAATAAGGTTTATCAGGAGCTTCTGGAAAGCCTGTCGTGTGATAATCTGGAAACTTACCGGCAGGCAGCGAATGAACAGGCAAAGGCAGCGGTCGAGCACTTCAAGGATGACTTTGTTTTCAAGATCCGCAGTGCGATCCGCGAGGCCTACCAGAGAAGAGATGAGCTGAACCGGATCATCAGCCGGCTGGATTTCGGAAAAGATAAGTACCAGTTTGTGATCACGAAGAATAAGGGTGCAGACGGAAAGTACTATAAGATGTTTATGGATGATACCCTGCAGATCAATCCGGCACAGCTTTCTGGTTCTATTGAGAACCAGATGAATCTGTTCACGATGGAGCATGAAGAAAACTACGGTGATATGATGAATGAACTGATCGGCATATTTATCCCACCGGAAAATGCTACCCATGAGGAACTGGAAGAGGCAAAGAAAAATATGGACAAGTACGCGGATTACCGTACTTATCTTTCGTTTGATATGCAGCAAATCGTCCAGGGTGAGGAAGATATGAAAATCGGTCTTGGCAAGATGATCCGCAAGAATTCCGGAGGAGAAGGACAAAATCCTCTTTATGTTGCACTTCTTGCAAGCTTTGCACAGATTTACAGAATCAATCTTTCCCCGAAAATCCACAGGAATCCGACACTCAGACTGGTCGTTCTGGATGAGGCATTTTCAAAAATGGATGCCGAGAAGGTGGCAAGCTGTATTGCGCTGATCCGTGGGCTTGGTTTCCAGGCGATCATCAGTGCCACAAATGATAAGATCCAGAATTATCTGGAAAATGTTGATAAAACCTTTGTATATGCCAACCCGAATAAACGGCATATATCAATTCAGGAATTTGAAAAAACCGAGTTCGCACAGCTTGCGGATGAGGAAGAACAGGGGTGATAGAAAATGTATCTGGTAGACAGGATTATAGAAAGATGTGAGAACAGCAGCCGAGACTGGCGGGAAGGAGTGACTGGAGGGAGGACTCTTCGGATCACACAGGAGGATTATGATGCCTGTGGGAAAGAAGAGCTGATCGAAGAGGTGCAGCGTCTGGAAAGAGCAGGACTTCTGACTGTGAAAAAATGGGTTGTTCCAGACAGTGATGTAGAGCTTGTGGCATATCAGGTAGAGCATCTTCCGGATTTTTACCGTCTTGCAGACAGCGAAAGTGGAGAAGAATACTGGCCGAAGCAGGCGAAGGTAAATTATTATATACGTATGATTGACCAGGAGCTTTCGGAAGGCTTTCAGAAAGAATGGATCGAGAATTATCTGGAAAAGCTGAAAGAGCGGATCGCAGAAGGTGATCTGCCGAAAAATATAGAGAAGCTGGAAAAATATCTGGACTGTTACCGGGGACTGGACTCTCTGGAAGAACCGATGATGAAGCGGATTTTTAGTAAACGCTATCTGAAGGACAGCAAGATCTTCGAGCGGGAGATGGAACGAAATGTGGTGACGGCTGCAAGGAGATATTGCCCGGAGATTACGGCAGATATGGATATCCAGACGGTTCTGGAGCAGCTGCTGATTGAAGAAAATTCCCAGGAACTGGCAGTTAAAGGACCGCTTAAACTGAAGATTTGGAAAGGATCAGAAGCAAAAAGAGTGGATCTTTCCGATTTTACATATGGAGTTGTGCTGAACAGCCAGACAGTCAAGCATGCAATGGTTGAGGTAGAGCAGCCGGCACTGAAAAAAATCGTGACGATCGAGAATAAGACGAATTACCTTGCGATGGAATATGATCCGGAGATCCTTTATATCTACAGTCATGGATATTTTTCACCACTTGAAAGAGAATTTCTGAAGAAGCTGCAGAGAGTGATTGAAGGGAAAGACGTGGAAGTATTCCACAGCGGAGATATGGATTACGGTGGAATCCGGATTTTTGAATATATCCAGAAGCATATTTTCCCTGGAATAAAGCCATTGCAGATGGATGTGGAGACCTACGAGAAATACGAAGAATATGCGAAAACAATCTCGAAAGAGACGATGGAAAAGCTGGAAAAGGTAAATGTTCCACTTTTGGAGGAGTTAAAAGAAAAGCTTCTTGAAACTGGAAAGGGAATTGAACAGGAAAGCTTCCTGATTGAAGAATAGAGTGCAGTGCATAAGGGAAAAGTGCGGCAGTGAAAAGAAAAAGACCAGAATGCCCTGGTAGTGGGGTGGGTTCTGGTCTTTTTGTGTATACGATGAGTCAAGTGCAGATTTGTGCTTGCACAAGGATCTGCATTTGACGAATGTACATCATCGAGCTGTTAAGCGAGATGATGTACAAAGTATAAGAAGCGAGTAGGAGTCAGCCTACTCGATTGTAGTGCGATGATCCATGTGCAGAAGGGTGTCTATACTGTCAATGAAAAAAATGACAGAATTAAAATCCTTCTACAAACTGGTCAAGTACATGTGGAAGAAGCTTGTCGCTGTATGCGGTGAGAGAATACTTGCCTTTGCATAATGCCCAGTCATAAAGAACAGCACGTTCGTACATTGCATAAATCTTCAGAAGTTCATCGGCAGTACTGGTGCCGTTGAATTCTCCATTTTTCAGTGCAGTGCTGATTGTCTCAGTGAGCCACACGAAATAGTAACGATCGTTTTCAAGAAGGGAGCGCTTATCCTTGGTGATCAGCTGGGACGAGTAGAGGGAGGCTAAAAGCCCGACATCGACACTGGTCTCAATCATATGAAATAGTTCATGGTTAAAAAATAACAGCTTGTCATAAGCAGAAAGATCCGGATCTACGATTCCTGCAAGCTCTTCATACTTTTCGTCAAACAGATAAGAAAGTGTGTTGAGAAGAGCTTCTTTTCCCTTAAAATAGTGGTAAAAGGTTCCTTTTGAGGTCTTAGAAGCCGAGATGATCTCATCAACAGTGGTCTGTTCATAACCATGCTTGTAGAATAGATTCCACGCGGCTTTTATGATACGGCTTTTGGTGGAACTTCTTTTCTTTGGCATGAAAATTCCCCTCCTTTGAAAATAGTAATCTTTTTTTATTATAGCAGAATGGATATGAAATAACAAGAAAGTAATTTGTTTACAAAAAAAGAAGACAAAGCCATATACATAGCTCTGTCTCCTGAAAGATTTTGACTTAACGGCCTACTTTGAAGCCATATTTTAACGGATCATCTGGATCGATCACATAAGTAGCTTCCCCTGTCAGATAAGCACTTCCGGTAATCTGCGGAATAACGGCATCATAGTCGGCAACCTTTGTAGTATCTAAGATTACGCCTTTGAACTGAGAGCCGATAAAGCTTTCATATACGAAAGGCTGTCCAACTTTGATTTCACCTTTTTTGTAAAGGGTGGCGAGCTTTGCGCTGGTTCCGGTTCCGCAAGGAGAACGGTCAGCCATATGATCTCCGAAGATAACGACATTACGTTTGTCACATCCAGGAGTATCGGTAGAGCAGTAAAGCTCTGCAAGGTCGACAGTTGTGATATCAAGTTCCGGATGCTGGATCTCTACTTCGGCATTGACCTTTTCAATCAGCTTCATACCGAAATCGGTAAGCTGTGGGATTGACTGTGGATCTACGTGCCATCCGAACTGTTCGATATCAACAAGTGCGAAGAAGCTTCCGCCGAAAGAAATATCATAGTGAACTTCTCTGCCATCAACTTCTGTGGTGAGGTTTTCTTTGTAAAGGAAAGCCGGTACATTAGTAAGTGTTACATTAAGTACCTTTCCATTTTTGACTTCTGCTTTGGTACGGATAATTCCTGCAGGAGCATCCAGAACAACTTCTGTATAAGGTTCTATGGCAGGAACAAGTCCTGTTTCGATGATTGCTGTAACCGAACCGATTGTTCCGTGGCCGCACATATTCAGATATTCTCCAGTGTCCATGAAGATCACACCAAAATCAGCTTCCGGGTGGATCGGATCTGTCAGAAGAGCACCAAACATATCATGATGTCCACGTGGCTCAAACATCAGAGCCTGACGGTATTTGTCGTAATGCTTTGCAAGAAAGTTCTTACGTTCGATCATTGTATCCCCTTCAAGCTTCGGGAAACCTGATGTAATGATTCTTGTAAATTCCCCAACTGTATGTGTGTCGATCGCATGGAAAGATGCCTCAAATGCGTCAAGATTCAGTTTTGGATTGATTTCCATTTTTAATATTCCTCCTTAGTTGAAAGACCAGACCAGAGTCTAGTATGCAGTTCAGTTTTCTTTAAAAATATTATGTACGAAAACACTTGAAAAGTCAATGGTAATTTGCTATAATAAATAAGCTTGATTGGAATAATCAATATATGGGGGTAGATGGATAACTGGTGTGTCTCCTGGTCTTCAAAACCAGTGTGGGGCGTTAGGAGCGTCCTGGGTGGGTTCGATTCCCACATGCCCTCGCCAAAAAGAGAGGTTTTTGGGCGAAAGCCTTAAAAAAGATAAAGAGAAAAGCTGCTGTATTGTTTTTGGGGAATGATATGCTACCCTCATATAGGACAATGAAATATAAAAGTCCTATATGGGGGTATTTTCATGTTCAGAAAGAGTA
>NZ_JBCPDP010000016.1:0-68086 GCF_040915385.1 Coprococcus sp. RTP21204st1_G4_RTP21204_210225
TATCGCCAGCCATAGCATGGCTGACGATACAAAAATTTATTATTTTTTATTGTCCTCTTGACGGGGAGCATACCAATATCACAGTGGTCTTTTTTTGTCAATGAATTATTTTAGTTTTTCGCATTTTGGCGGATTTCATCAAGGTGAAGGATTCTCTGGTTGCGGCTTCCGCGGAATTCCAGGGTGAGATCTTTTTCGGCTTCGATGAACTCGCCGTCTACGAGGGTATCGATACAGGCGAGCATCTTGTCAGTGTATTCGGTGTAGACTTTTCCGCCGGGGATGAGGTCTACATCATAGAGATATCCGGTGTAGCACCAGACATTTTTCTCCGGGTAGCTTTCTTTGATCTTTTGCAGGAGTCCTGCGAGTTCTTTCTGATTCTCCGGCTCGAAGGGTTCGCCGCCTAGGAGAGAAAATCCCTGGATATATGCCGGTTTGAGTGCTTCGAGGATCTCTGCTTCTACTTCTTTGGTATATGGATTGCCGTAATTGAAATCCCAGGTCTCGGAATTGAAGCATCCTTTGCAATGATGCCGGCAGCCGGATACGAAAAGGCTGACCCTGACGCCGGTTCCATTTGCGATATCGTAATTTTTGATTGTTCCGTAATTCATATCTTTATACTTCCCTTTTTCTCATTATAGCAGTACTACTCTGCTGTCCATTCTTACTCTTCTTATCAATTATAGCAAATCACACCTGAAAATCAACTACTATTGTCCTCCGATAAAGTACGATTCCAACCGCTCCGGCGGTCTTTTGACTCCTCCAAATGCTGTGATAAGTGCTGCTATGATTTGTCCGCATACATTCGCCCAAGCAACTGCCTTTTTGTAAAAATAATATTAGCGTTTTACAGCCAGCTCCATTATACTATACTTATAAACACCCAAAATGTGAAAGGTAGATCAATCCAATGGCAGGAAAACTATTTTAACTGCCCCCACAAGCAAAGGAGGGATTCTCATGACGAAAAAAGCAACGCCAAAAATTTATTTTATTCTGTTACTTTTGTTTATTCTGCTTACTGGCTGCTCAACCAAAAAAGCATCTGAATCAGCCGTAAGTCCGGAAGCTGAAGCAGTACTCAATGCGATGTTCACTGCACCAAATGATGACTTGTATTCTTTGGATTCTTCTACTGTAATCGGTGAGAATAGCACGGCAGATTCTGAAAATGCTTCCGTTAATTCTGAGAAAATTCTCGAAAACTGGAACAAACTTGTAGGAAAATACTTTGAAACGGGACGATTAGAATATTTTGTTTCAACCTATGGTCAGACCTATCTGTCAGAGGCAGCTGTTAATAATACCAAAATATCTGTAAAAGATATTTCGCTTGACTCCAAAACAGATGATTCTGAAACAGTTCTTGTGACTTTTAAGATTAATAAAGAAAAAATGGTCGAAAAAATCTATTTTTCTTATGACCAGGATGGTTTGATAAAAGACGTTTATCCAATTAATTTTAAATAATTTATAATAAAGGACACGGCTTCGCCAAGCGAAAGCCGTGTCCTTTATTATATCTTCTCACTATTTTTTCAAAAACATTTCCATCCTTACAGATGCAGTACCCTGTCCTTAATCTCCTGGGTCCTTCCCTGATTCCAGAACTGGGTTCCGATATATCCACAGGTTCTTCTCGCTACAAAGAGCTTATCCTGATCCCGGTTGCCACAGTTCGGGCATTCCCATACCAGCTTTCCGGTCTCGTCCTCGATGATCTTAATCTCTCCGTCATAGCCGCAGACTTCACAGAAATCACTCTTGGTATTCAGCTCTGCATACATGATATTCTCATAAATGTACTGTAATACGGAAAGTACCGCCGGAATATTGGTCTGCATATTCGGTACTTCGATATAGCTGATCGCCCCACCCGGTGAAAGCTTCTGAAATTCCGATTCAAATTTCAATTTGCTGAACGCATCAATTTTTTCGGTAACATGTACATGATAACTGTTGGTAATATAGTTCTTATCTGTAACGCCCGGAATGATTCCGAAACGCTTCTGCAGACATTTTGCAAACTTGTATGTGGTAGATTCCATCGGTGTGCCGTATACGGAATAGCTGATATTTTCTGCTTCTTTCCATTCTTTACATTTATCATTCAGGCGCTGCATAACTGCCAGTGCAAATGGCTTCGCCTCCGGATCTGTATGGGATTTGCCAAGCATCCGCATACACATCTCATAAAGTCCTGCATAGCCAAGAGAAATGGTAGAATATCCGTCAAATAACAGCTTGTCAATCGTCTCACCCTTTTTCAGACGGGCAAGTGCCCCGTTCTGCCACAGGATCGGTGCAACATCTGAAACGGTTCCGAGAAGGCGTTCATGTCTGCACCGGAGTGCTCTGTGACAAAGCTCCAGTCTCTCATCCAGGATTTCCCAGAAACGTTCCATATTGCCCTCTGCTGAACATGCCACGTCAACCAGGTTGATCGTTACAACCCCCTGATTGAAACGTCCATAGAACTTATGACTTCCGTCTGCATTTCTCTGGGAATCTTCTACGGTAAGGAATGAGCGGCACCCCATGCACGGATAAACATCTCCGTTTTTCAGTTCTTTCATGATCTTTGCAGAAATATAATCCGGCACCATACGCTTTGCCGTACATTTTGCAGCCAGCTCAGTCAGATACCAGTATTTGGAATCCTCGGTAATATTATCTTCATCCAGTACATAGATCAGCTTCGGGAACGCCGGTGTGATCCATACACCCTTTTCATTCTTAACACCCTGCATACGCTGCTTCATCACTTCTTCGATGATCATCGCAAGGTCATCCCTGGTTCTTCCTTCCGGGACCTCATCCAGATACATAAACACCGTTACGAAAGGTGCCTGTCCGTTACAGGTCATCAGTGTGATCAGCTGATACTGGATCGTCTGGATTCCGCTCTGTACTTCGGTACGAAGCCTTCTCTCTGTGATCTTGTCGATGATCGCATCATCCAGAACCTCTCCGGATTCTATTCTTTCTTCAATGACACTCTTGCGGAGCTTCTGACGGCTTACATCTACGAATGGTGCAAGATGTGACAGCGTAAATGACTGTCCGCCATACTGGTTACTTGCAACCTGTGCAACGATCTGTGTGGTCACATTACACGCGGTAAAGAAACTATGTGGTTTCTCGATCATCGTCTCGCTGATGACAGTTCCGTTCTGGAGCATATCCTCCAGGTTGATCAGATCACAGTTGTGCTCTTTCTGCGCAAAATAGTCCATATCATGAAAATGAATGATTCCTTCTTCATGTGCACGGACGATTTCCTCCGGAAGAAGGACTCTCTTGGTAAGGTCCTTGCTGACCTCTCCTGCCATGTAATCTCTCTGTGTAGAATTGATCACAGGATTCTTATTGGAGTTCTCCTGCTTTACTTCCTCGTTCATATGATCGATCAATGCAAGAATTCCGTTATCCGTTGTATTCGACTTTCTGGTTAATTCTCTCTTATAGCGATAGCGGACATACTTCTGGGCAACCTCATAACCACGCATCTCCATAATGCCGGTCTCAACCATATCCTGGATGTCCTCCACATTCACTGCATGCGTAAATTCCTCTGCCTGCTGTGCAATCTTCTCCGCAATTGCAATGATCTGAAAGTCATTCATCCTGTGGATGTTCTCAACCTCTTCATTCGCTTTTTTGATCGCATTCACAATCTTCTCCAGCCGGAAGTCTACTTCCTCACCGTTTCTTTTGATTACTCTCGTCTTTACTTCCAAATCCATCCCAACTTTCTCCTAACTTTGTTCCATCGCTCCACAAAATATAGTGTCACTTTTAAGTTTCTCCACTATATTTTGCGCTCTGTAGTATATGATACCCCATATTCACGAAAATGAAAAGGGGGATTTTTGTTTTTTTTATGTTATTTTTTTATCTTGCCATTTTCCAGATTCGGTCTTAAGAATTCTTCTTTCGCATACTCCCAGATCGCTTCTGAGCCTTTTGCCGTATTCCGGTTACGGTTCAGGATCTGTTCAATATGAACATCGTGTTCCTCCCACGCTTTGCCGTCTGTAGCCGCATTTAACATGATCGGCTGGATATTGTCCATCGTCCGGGCAAACTTCGACTCAGCAGTCTCCTGTGCCTCAAATTCCTCCCAGAGCGCCCGAAATTCCTTTCCCTGCTTTTCCGGAAGAAGTCCGAAAATCCGGTCCGCAGCCTTCACTTCCCGTTCTCTCTGCGTCTTCTTCGCATCTTCATCATAGGCATAGGTATCCCCCGCATCAATTTCTACAATATCATGGATCAAAAGCATCGTCACTGTCTTAAGAACATCGATCTTCTCATCGGCATATCCCGCAAGCAGAACCGTCATGATTGCCATATGCCACGCATGCTCCGCGTCATTCTCCTTACGCACCCCATCCGTCAGATATGTCTGCCTTCCAATAAATTTTTCCTTATCAATCTCCCGAAAGAAATTAAATAATTGCGTAAGCTCCTCTTTTTCCACGTTTTTGCTCCTTCTATGATGAAATACACTCTATTTGAACACCTCAAAATCCTTTTTCTCAGTACACGCACACTGTTATATATTCTACCACAAACTACCCTGTATCGGAACTTTTATTTTGTAAAAGATTGTACCATTTTTCCCAATAAATTTTGTCAAAAATTCCGTATTGAAAAAGCGCGCAATCTGTAGTAGATTACGCGCTTCCACATAAATTTGTTTCCTATTTACCATTTTTTTCGCTTCGACACCTTCAACCGGTTCATCGCCCTTGAAAGCGAAGCCTGTGTCCGGTAATATTCCTGTATACTCTGTTTCTGGCGAAGCTTTTCTTCTGCATACTCCATCTGCTCCTGGGCATGTCTGGCATCGATATCCTCCGGTTTCTCTGCCGTCTGCACCAGCATCGTCACACGGTTGTTGACGATCTCAAGGAATCCGGCTCCGACCGCAAGGTTCACCCATTCGCCTTCTTCAAACTGAAGCATTGCCTCACCGATCACCACAGCGATCACCATATCTTCATGGTGCGGAAGAATTTCCATTCCACCGCCGTCCGGTACCGGCACGATCATCTTTCTGCAACGTCCTTCATAGAATACCCGGTCACTGGAAATGATTTTAAGTCCAAATGTATCCATACCTGGCACCTCTATTCTGCTTTTTCAGCCTTTGCCTTCTCGATGACTTCATCAATCGTTCCTACATTGAAGAATGCATTCTCCGGATACTCATCCATTTCTCCGTCGAGGATCATCTTAAATCCTCGGATCGTCTCTTTCAGAGGTACATATTTTCCCGGAACTCCGGTAAATGTCTCTGCAACGAAGAATGGCTGGGAGAGGAATTTCTGAATCTTTCTTGCTCTCATAACCGTTGCCTTGTCTTCATCGGAAAGCTCTTCCATACCAAGAATTGCGATGATATCCTGCAGCTCTTTGTATTTCTGCAGAACCTCTGTTACACGGTTTGCAACTTCATAATGTTCTTCTCCGACAATATCCGCCTCCAGAATACGGGAGTTAGATTCCAGTGGATCAACTGCCGGGTAAATACCCTGTTCTACAACCTTACGGGAGAGTACGGTTGTTGCATCCAGATGAGCAAATGTAGTTGCCGGTGCCGGGTCTGTAAGGTCATCGGCAGGGACATAAACAGCCTGTACGGATGTGACAGAACCATTCTTTGTAGATGCGATCCTCTCCTGCAGTTCACCCATTTCAGTTGCCAGTGTCGGCTGATAACCTACGGCTGATGGCATACGTCCAAGAAGTGCGGATACTTCGGAACCTGCCTGTGTAAAACGGAAAATATTATCAATGAAAAGAAGCACATTCTGATGTTCTTTATCACGGAAATATTCAGCCATTGTAAGTCCTGTCTCAGCGACACGCATACGTGCTCCAGGTGGTTCGTTCATCTGACCAAACACTAAGGCTGTCTTATCCAGAACTCCGGATGCTTTCATTTCTGTCCAGAGGTCGTTACCTTCACGGGAACGTTCTCCAACACCGGTAAAGATGGAATATCCGCCGTGCTCTGTGGCTACGTTACGGATCAGTTCCTGGATCAGTACAGTCTTACCTACACCGGCACCGCCGAACAGACCGATCTTACCACCTTTTGCATAAGGTGCAAGCAGGTCGATAACCTTGATTCCGGTTTCCAGGATTTCTACAACCGGGCTCTGGTCTTCAAATGAAGGCGGATCTCTGTGGATCACCCAGTGTTCGGTATCTTCTTTGATTTCTTCGCCATTGTCGATGGTTTCTCCAAGTACGTTGAACAGACGTCCAAGGGTCTGCTCTCCAACCGGTACTTTAATTCCAGAACCGGTAGCGGTTACTTCCATGTCCTTGCAAAGTCCTTCACTTGCTGCCAGCATCAGACAACGAACCTCATCATTTCCCAGATGCTGCGCAACTTCCATAATACAGGTTTTTCCGTTGTTCTCCACCTGCAGGGCATCTTTGATGCACGGCAGATTTCCGTCTTCAAATACAACGTCAACAACTGGTCCCATGACCTGTACAATACGTCCTTTATTCATACCTGTTTTCACTTCCTTTTCCGTTTCTGGGCTTTGGCACCTGCACAAACCTCAGTAATTTCCTGTGTGATCGCAGCCTGCCTTGCCCTGTTATATATAATAGAAAGATCTTTGATGATTTCCTGCGCGCTGTCTGTTGCTGATTGCATTGCTGTCATTCGCGCATTGTGTTCGCTTGCATATGCCTCTACCAGACATCCATAGATCATACCAACCACGTAGTTTGGTACGATGCTGTCCAGAACAGCCTCTGCTGATGGATAAAGCGCGATCGCCTCTCTATGGATGTTAAGCGGCATTTTCATTTCATTAAATGAAGATCTCTCAAGCGGCAGGATCTTCATTTTTTCAACCGTTGTCAGCATCGAATTTTCCATTCTGGTGTAAACGATGTAGACCTCGTCCAGTTCACCTCTCTCATACTGGGAAAGAATCACTTCCGCGATATCTCTTGCCCTGTGCATGGTCGGTTTCTGCACAGTATAGAGGAAATTGGTGTCAATTTCCACACCCTTATTCGCATAATAGTGTCTGCCAAGCTCACCGACTACGAACAGCTTATGCTCTCCCGGTTCCTCCAGGATCTCATCCTCCACCTTGACAATGTTGTGGTTGTAAGCTCCTGCAAGTCCTTTATCCGCAGTAATGACAATGGAACCTATCTTTCGTTTCTCTTTTGGAATCTCTTCCCGCACATCAAAATACCGGTGCTCGATCTCAGGAATATGCCTCAGGATTCTGGAAATCTCTCCCTGAAGTCCGTAAAAGTACGGCTCTGAATCTGTCAGCTTTTTCTTCGCCTGTCTCATCTTGGTAGACGAGATCATATACATGGCGTTCGTGATCTTCATCGTATCTTTGACGCTGTTGATTCGAGTCTGTATTTCTCTGATATTTGCCATATTAACACCTGCTGTCTTTGAATTCCTTCGCTGTTTCCACAATCTTTGCAGCCAGTTCATCGGACAGAGCCTTTGTCTGCTCAATCTCTTCACTGATTTCCGGATGAACTGTTGCAAAATAATTCAGCATATCCATCTGGAATTTCTTAACCTCTTTTACCGGAATTCCCAGAAGCACTTTATTTCGTGCTGCGCAGAGGGTGATGACCATCTCATGCATGGACATTGGATGTCCGAGTGGCTGTTTCAGAAGTTCCATCAGACCAGATCCATATTCCAGCTGTTCCTTTGTTGCTGCATCCAGATCGGAACTGAACTGTGTGAATACTTCCATCTCACGATACTGTGCAAGATCGATACGGATACTTCCGGCTGCCTTCTTCATTGCCTTTGTCTGTGCTGCACCACCAACACGGGATACGGAAAGACCTACGTTAACCGCCGGTCTCATTCCTGAGAAGAACAGATCACTTTCCAGGAAGATCTGTCCATCTGTAATGGAAATGACGTTGGTCGGAATGTATGCAGATACATCTCCTGCCTGTGTCTCGATGATTGGAAGTGCTGTGATCGAACCGCCTCCCATTTCATCGCTTAAACGGCTTGATCTCTCAAGCAGTCTTGAATGCAGATAGAAAACATCTCCAGGATAAGCTTCACGTCCCGGTGAACGTCCAAGAAGCAGGGACAGCGCACGGTATGCAACTGCGTGCTTTGAAAGATCATCGTAAACGATCAGGACATCTTTTCCTTTATGCATGAAATGTTCTGCAATCGCGGTTCCTGCATATGGTGCAATATACTGAAGCGGTGCACAGTCACTTGCTGTTGATGCTACTACGATGGTGTAATCCATTGCGCCGCCGTTTTTAAAAGTATTGACAACCTTTGCGATCGTTGATGCTTTCTGACCGATTGCTACATAGATACAGATGACATCCTTACCCTTCTGATTCAAAATCGTGTCTGTAGCAATGGAAGTCTTTCCTGTCTGACGGTCTCCAATGATCAACTCTCTCTGTCCACGTCCGATCGGGAACATAGAATCGATAGAAAGGATTCCTGTTTCCATTGGAACGCTGACGGATTTACGGTCTACAATTCCTGGTGCTTCATTTTCAATCGGTCTGTAATCTTCTGCTTCGATTTCTCCCGCTCCGTCAATCGGAGCTCCAAGTGCATTTACGACACGTCCGATAAATTTATCGCCAACCGGTACTCCGGCTTTCTTTTTGGTACGCATCACTTTCGTACCTTCTTTGATCTCTACATCTGATCCGAACAGGATGCAGCCGATCGTATCTTTCTGAATGTCCTGAACCATACCTTTCAGTCCATTTTCAAATGTCACGATTTCTCCGTACATTGCATGCTCTATTCCATAGATATTTGCAATTCCGTCACCGACAGAGACAACCGTACCGACCTCGCTGTCTTTACTGATCTGATCAAAGTTCTCTATTTCATTTTTCAGAATAGAAATAATTTCATCTGAGCTAATTGAACTCACTTTGTTCACCTCCAGGTCAATTTTTGCTCTAATCTCGATAATCTTCCTTTCAGACTCCAGTCATATTCATCATCACCGGTCTTTAAGATAAATCCACCAAGTAATGCCGGATCTTTGACTATCTCGATCTTCACATCTGTCTTATGGTACTTCTCACAAAGAAATTCTCTGATTTTCTCAAGCCGCTTTTCATCTGGTGCTTCCACACAGGTAAGCGTTGCCATCTGGATTCCTTCCTGCATTTTACAGTATCTGTCATAAGCAAAAAGAATCTGACTGATCTCGCTCATTCTCTGATTACGGCATACAACCTTGAGAAAGTTTTTTATTTCTTCCGGGAAAATCTTGTCGATCGAACTTAATTTTTCCCGCATCGGTACCACCGGACTTGCAAATGTTTCTTCAAGCACCGGTACTTCTTCAAAAAGCTTTTCAGTCTCTCCTACCGCTTCTTTTGAAATTCCAAGCTCATACAAAACATGTGCATACTGTTTTGCCGAAGGGCTACAGCAATACTCTTTATTTAACCTCTTCATTGACATGAGCATCACCTGCACCTTTCAGAAACTGATCATATATATCCTGATTTCCTTTTGTGTCATCCACAATCTTACGTGCTGCCTGCATTGCCAGTCCTGCGATCTCACTTTGCAGATCATTCATGGTCTGTTTGCGTTCATTTTCAATCGTCTTTCTGGCATCTTTCAGGATTCCTACGGCTTCCGTATTGGCTTCCTGAAGGATACGCTCTGATTCTCCGGCTGCAGTTTTCTTAGCTTTTTCCACGATCTGAATGGATTCTGCCTTTGCTCCTTCCAGAGCCTTTTCATATTCCGCTTTCAGTCTCGCCGCTTCTTCCTGACTATCACTGGCATTTTTCAGTCCGTCAGCAATCATTTTTTCACGTTTTTCCATAATTCCCATTACTGGTTTGAATAAGAATTTTTTCAGCAAAAGATAAAAGACAATCAGGTTGATGATCGTAAAGAGAAGGCTTACATTAAACTGTATCACCTGTCCCACCTGCCTTTCTTCATTTTACTTTTCTTATTTCAGCATTAAGATGATAAGAAGTCCGATAATGAAACCGTAAATAGCGGTTGCCTCTGCAAGTGCACAACCCAGGATCAGGTTCTTGCTGATCTTGCTTTCTGCTTCCGGCTGTCTTGCGATCGCATCTACTGCTTTACCTGTTGCAAGGCTGATTCCAAGTCCTGCTCCTAAACCTGTTAAAACTGCTACTGCTGCTCCAATTGCTACTAACATAATCTTAATCTCCTTTTTTCTTATAGATTTGTGTTTCTTCTGTCATTTCGGGATTATTCCTGCTCCTCATTCATGAAAAGTGCTGTCAGGAATACGAATACATATGCCTGCAGGAATCCATCGAAAATATCGAAGTAAAAACTAAATGGTATCGGGATAAGAACCGGAGCCACTGCTTTTAAAAGCTCCATGATAACAAACGCTCCCAATACATTACCGAACAGACGCATGCAAAGTGATAATGGTCTGATCACAATCTCCAGAACCATAATTGGTGCTACGAATGGTACCGGCTTTGCAAAATGCGCCGCCCAATGCTTAAATCCATTCTTCCGGATTCCGGAAAATTCAATCAGGCACATACTCATGATCGCAAGTGCTGCTGTTACATTGAGGTCTTTTGTCGGTGACTTAAATCCGAACAGACCAATGATATTGGCTATCCCAATATAGATAAGCACTGTAATCAGATACGGAATATATTTCCTGTTTTCTTTTCCCATGATGTCTTCAAAGAAGTCCAGTCCTTTTCCTATTGCGGATTCCAATAAAAGCTGAACCTTTCCCGGATTTTCGACGCTCAAGCTTCGGACAAATATGATACAAAGTCCTACGATTACCGCCATGATGATCCAGGTAACTACGACCGACTCTTTTACCGGTATTCCGCCGAATATCGGGATCGTAAACACTGTCTCGCAGTTCAGCTCTTCTAACAGAGTCTCTGTTAAATGTTCCGTATCGCTCCCTCCCTTTCGTTTTATTTATTCTTATTTTATAGTACTTTTCAGAGCGTCCTCTAAAAGTCATGCTTATATTACGCTCACACTTTTTCTTTGTCAATATTTTCAGCTTTTGTAGATTGTACAGTAAAAAAACCAATTTTTTTATCTATTTTCACTATCTTCATCTGTTTTTCTTTTATTTTCTTTAGCTGTTTTTACTTCTATTTTTTGACACTTTTTTTAGTTTGTAGCATTCGAGATTCTTTTTTGACGGATTTTGTGCTTTTGTGCAGTTGAATTTTTGGCATTTTTTACAATTATTTTCTTTTATTTTTATGCACTATGTATAGTGACTATGTCGAATATATATATCTAGCGGGATGATTATTTTGTTTTGGAAATGAAGAGTTGATTTGGACTTGCGCTATCACCATTCCGCACTTGGTCCATTAGATAAAAAAAGGACTCAAACTGAGTCCTTCAAGTTACAGGGGATGACAGAATCGAACTGCCGCTAAGAGTTTTGGAGACTCCTGTCATACCATTTGACCAATCCCCTATATGAAATTGTTGATTGCTGAAGCAACCATGGACTATAATAACACAATGGCTGCTTCCTGTCAATCATTTATTCAATATTTCCTTTGCGTCCTTTGCAAATAATTTCTTCGCACAGGTTTCACTTACAGATTGCCCCTGCTGATCTGATCGATCTTTTTCAGTTCTTCCCGGGTGAACTTCGTATTCTGCACAATCTCCACATTCTGAATGATCTGCTCCGGTCTGGACGCTCCGATCAGCACACTGGTCACATCCTCATCTTTCAGGATCCAGCTCAGTGCCATCTGTGCAAGAGACTGTCCTCTCTCACCTGCCATCTTGTTCAGAGCCTCGATCTGCGCAAGCTTTTCTTTCGTCAATGCATCGGCATGTAGAAACCTTCCATCCACAGCAATCCAGCTGTCTGACGGTATTCCGTGCAGATATTTATCTGTCAGAAGCCCCTGTGCCAGCGGACTAAATGCAATGATTCCTTTTCCCATCTGGTTCGCCGTCTTTTTCAAGCCGTTCTGTTCAATCGTCCGGTCAAAAATGGAATACCGGTTCTGGTTAATGACAAACGGACATTTCAGATCTTCCAGAATCTCCGCTGCACGTACCATTGTCGGACCATCATAGTTAGAAATTCCGACATAAAGTGCCTTCCCACTCTTTACGATGGAATCGAGTGCTCCCATGGTTTCTTCCAGTGGGGTATTCGGATCCATTCTGTGATGATAGAAGATATCTACATAATCCATCCCCATTCTCTTCAGGCTCTGGTCAAGGCTTGCGATCAGATACTTCCTGCTTCCCCAGTTCCCGTAAGGTCCCGGCCACATATCATAGCCAGCCTTGGTACTGATGATCATCTCGTCCCTGTATGGTGCAAAGTCTTCTTTTAAAATCTTCCCAAAATTCGTCTCAGCACTTCCGTATTCCGGTCCATAGTTATTCGCAAGATCGAAATGGGTGATTCCCAGATCAAATGCTGTCCTCAACATTGCCTTCATATTCTCCGGATCCGCATTGGTTCCAAAATTGTGCCAAAGTCCTAAAGAAACTGCCGGCAGCAAAAGCCCGCTTTTCCCACAACGGTTATATACCATGGTATCATATCTCTCAGATGATGCTGTATACATAATTCATTTTCTCCTTCATTATCTCTGAATTGAAACTTTACTATTTCTTTTACAGATTTCTCTTATCAGATATGATACCTTTTTCCTGCATAAATGTCCAGTAAATCCCGGCATCTGCCCTTTTTCTGCCGGAAAACAGGATTCTTTTTGTAACCGTCAGCCGGAAATTACATCTGTCTCAGAAGATTTACCATTTCGATTGCAGAAAGTGCACAGTCATATCCCTTATTTCCGCCTTTACTTCCTGCTCTTGAAATTGCCTGCTCGATATTTTCAGTCGTGATCACACCAAATAATACCGGCACTCCGGTTGCAAGTCCGACCTGTGCGATCCCTTTGGATACCTCATTGCAGACATAATCATAATGCGTCGTGTCTCCACGGATCACTGCTCCCACACAGATCACCGCATCATACTTTCCGGATGCCGCCATTTTAGAAGCTGCTGTCGGAATCTCAAATGCTCCCGGTACCCATGCTGCCGTTATGTTTTCATCCTCCACGCCATGGCGTACCAGCCCGTCTACCGCACCACCAAGTAGTTTATTAACAATAATCTCATTAAATCTTGAAGCAACAATTCCTACTTTCATTCCTTCTGGTGCTACTACTTTTCCTTCTAATACATTGATCTGTCTCATGTTTTTTTCCTCCTGTAATTAAAGTGTTTCTTCTATGATAAATACTGTTTATTCTCTTTTTACTGAAATTTGATTTCTTTAAAGATATGTCCCATCTTTTCCTGCTTCGTCTTCATATAAAATGCATCAAATTTCTGCGGTGCTATTTCAATCGGTACTCTCTCATGGATTGCAAGCCCGAAACCGGAAAGTCCATATACCTTCTCCGGATTATTTGTAAGAAGCCGGAGTGATTTTACTCCCAGATCCGATAGAATCTGAGCCCCTACCCAGTATTCCCTAAGATCCGGTGCAAATCCCAGACGGATGTTGGCTTCCACGGTATCGTATCCCTGTTCCTGAAGTTCATACGCTTTCAGCTTGTTGATCAGACCGATTCCCCTTCCCTCCTGTCGCATATACAGAAGAACTCCTCTTCCTTCTCTCTCGATCTGCTGCATCGCCGACTGCAGCTGCTTTCCACAATCGCAGCGGAGAGATCCAAAAGTATCGCCGGTCAGGCACTCGGAATGTACACGGCACAGAACATCTTCCCCATCGCCAATCTCACCTTTCACCAATGCCACATGATGTTCACCGGTGATGTCATTCACATACCCATAAATCTGAAATTCTCCATACTGGGTTGGCATCTTTGCACATGCTTCCCTTACGACATGTTTTTCATGGATCCTGCAGTAATCCTGCAGATCTTTGATCGTAATAAATTTCAGGTCGTACTTCTTCGCCAGCTTCCAGAGATTCTCTGTCCGCATCATCGTTCCGTCCTCTTCCATGATTTCACAGCAGATTCCACATTCTTTCAGTCCGGCAAGACGCATCAGATCAACCGTTGCCTCGGTATGACCATTTCTTACCAACACACCTCCATGCCTTGCCACCAGCGGAAATACATGCCCCGGTCTTCGAAGGTCCTGCGGTTTCGTTCCTTCTTCTGTCAGGCTGCGTATAGTATATCCTCGCTCTGCTGCTGAAATTCCCGTTGTCGTATCCACATGGTCAACGGATACCGTAAATGCAGTCGAATGGTTATCTGTATTTTCGGAGACCATCTGTGAAAGCCCAAGCCGTCCGGCCAGCGCTGCACTCATCGGTGTGCAGATCAGCCCTTTCGCATGGCATGCCATAAAATTGATATTCTCCTGAGTTGCAAATTCCGCCGCGCAGATCATATCTCCTTCATTTTCCCGGTCCGGATCATCCGTTACCAGAACGATCCTTCCCTGGCGCAATTCTTCAAGTGCCTCTTCTACGCTATTGTATTGATACTGTTTCTCCATTTGTTACTTCCTCCTGTCCGATCTATAACTCATTTTTATCCTGTTCTTCTGTATGCTCTCCATTCCGGTCCCGGAATTTCTTCGCATCAAATTCCATACTCCTCTAATAATTCCATGGTAAGTCCACCACATTTTCCAGCCGGTTCCGATGGTGTAAGAAACTTTTTAATATACTTCCCTACAATATCATTTTCCAGATTCACCCTGTCCCCAGCTTTTTTCCTCAGCAGTGTGGTTTCCTCTCCGGTATGAGGAATGACTGATACCTGAAAGCTTTTTTCACTTACTTCTGCCACTGTCAGACTGATCCCGTCAATACAGATTGAACCTTTTTCTACGATCAGTTCCAGAATCTCCGGCGTTGTCCGGATTTTTACCCATACCGCATTTTCTTCCTTTCTGAGTTCTTCAATCATTCCGGTCCCGTCAATATGCCCTGCAACGATATGTCCACCGAATCTGCCATCTGCCGCCATCGCGCGTTCCAGATTCACTTTCTCACCAATCTTCGTATCACCAAGGTTGGTTCTTCTCACTGTTTCCGCCATCACATCTGCGGTAAATCCATCCTTTTCCAGAGAAACCACCGTCAGGCAGACACCATTTACCGCAATACTGTCTCCGATCCTGGTTCCGCCGAGTACTTTTTTTGCCCGGATCGCAATCTTCCCGGATGATCCAGAAAGTCGGAGTGACCGGATAGATCCGGTTTCTTCTACAATTCCTGTAAACATTTACATTTCCTCCAAAACCTTATACTCTGCCAGAATATCTTCTCCAACCTGCGAGATTCTCATAAGCTGTAGCTTGATGGCATCGTCTACTTTCTCAACTCCAAAGCCTTCCACCGGAGTCTTGCCGCCTCTTCCGCCAAAAATTTTCGGTGCGATAAAAGCTTTCACCTCATTTACGATACCGGATCGCAGGGCATCCTCATTTAAAGTTCCACCGCCTTCAATAAGTACACTGTCAATTCCCAGCTCTCCAAGCTTTCTCATCAGAAGCTGCAGATTGATCTCCCCTTTTTCCGAAGGAACTCCGAGAAGCACGACTCCAAGCTTTTCCAGACTGCGTTTTTTCTCTTCTAAATAAATCGCATTCCCCTTTTCACCGGCATATGCAACGATCGTCCGGTATCTCCCTGCTGTCTGGCAGATCTGACTGTCCAGTGGGATCCTGAGCATACTGTCACAGATAATTCTGACCGGACTTTTCTTTCCCTCCAGACGCACATTCAGCATCGGATCATCTGCCAGAACCGTTCCGATTCCTGCCATGATTGCCATATAGTCATGGCGCATCTCATGTACCAGACTTCTTGCTTCCTCACCGGATATCCATTTTGATGCTCCTGTTTTTGTCGCAATCTTTCCGTCTGCCGTCATTGCGTATTTCATCACCACATAGGGCAGCCCTGTTGTGATATAGTGGAAAAAGACCGGATTTAACGCATCACATTCTTCGCGCAGGAAATCCTCTTCCACCTGGACGCCTGCCTCGCGTAAAATCTTTGCTCCTTTGCCGGACACTTTCGGATTCGGATCTCTCGATCCGATCACAACCCGTGCGATCTTCTGTTCCAGAATCGCTTCCGTACATGGTGGTGTCTTCCCATAATGGCAACACGGCTCCAGCGTCACATAAAGTGTTGCTCCCTCGGCGCTTTCTGTCAGGGATGCGATTGCGTTCCGTTCTGCATGAAGCTCACCACATTTTTCGTGATACCCTTCCCCGATAATGCTTCCATTCTTTACGATCACGGCACCAACCATCGGGTTTGGATTTGTCCATCCACGTCCTTTTTTTGCCAGTTCAATTGCACGGCGCATATAAAATTCATCTGTCATTTTTTCTCCTTTCTCATCTCTCCCGGAAAAGCCCCCTGGAAATGTACTCTGCTAAACATTTTAGATATGTTGCCGGATAAGTCTCTTTTCAAAAATGTGCTTTGGCATATAGGAAAAGCCCTGACAGATTCTCTTACCTGTCAGGGCTTTCTTTCTCAGTTATATCGCTGTACGCTCTGTCATACTTCTCGGAAATACCATTTTCTCATCGAATCTGGCCTCGGCATTTTATTTTCCGGAAAATAAAAACTCTGGAATGATTCCCATTCCAGAGCGTTTTACTTTTTATTCCTGCATATATGATAGAAACCGCTTTTATCAGCAACGATTCAACTTCTTCCATCCAGACTTTACTGTCGGCACTGGAATCTCACCAGTTCATGCCTTACGGCTCGCGGGCTTTACCGCCGGTGGGGAATTTCGCCCCGCCCTGAAGCATTATTTGGTTTTACAAAACTTACTATAGCACGTTACAGCAGTAATTGCAAGATTATTTTTTCGACAAACCCGTATGTTTATGCTATTCTTATATGGAGATATCAGAGTCCGCTTATTACCAGGCTGGTACAGATGGTTATTTCATTTAATCTGGCTTTAAGAAAGACGAGGAATTCAAAAACATGTTTCATAAATTTTTAAAATACATTTCCCAGAGTATTTCCGGAATGATCGGTGTCTCCGTCTACATTCTGGCAGATACCTTTTTTATCTCTTACAAATGCGGTGCAGATGGACTTGCTGCCCTGAATCTGATCCTGCCGGTGTTCGGTCTGGTCTTCGCAATCGGTTCGATGATCGGAATCGGCTCCGCCACACGATACAATATCAGCACAGCCAAAGGTTCACCTTCGGACTACTATTTTACCCAGTCCATCTTCTGGTGTCTCATATGCAGCATTCCTTTTATGCTCACCGGAATCTTCATTCCGCATAAAGCACTTGCACTTTTAGGGGCAGATGCCGGGCTCATCCGGCTTGGACGTAATTATATGCGTATCGTCCTGCTCTTTACCCCGTTTTTTATGTCAAACTATACCTTCACGGCATTTGCGAGGAATGACCATGCGACCTCTATCGCCATGATCGGTTCCATTTCCGGAAGCTTCTTTAATATTTTATTTGACTATATTTTCATGTTCCCTTTGAATCTTGGATTTCTGGGGGCTGCACTTGCAACCGCTCTTTCACCGGTTGTGACGATGCTGGTATGTTCGACACATTATCTTGGAAAGAATAACCATGTAGAGTTTCACTGGCGCAAGCCCTCTCTTCGCCGGATCATCGGATGCTGCCAGCTTGGTGTTTCTGCATTTTTTGCTGAAATTTCTTCCGCTGTCATTACGATTATATTTAACATGCTGATCCTGCGCATTGCGGGAAATATCGGGATCGCAGCCTACGGCGTAGTTGCAAATATTTCACTGGTCGCAATGGCGATCCTAAACGGACTTGCCCAGGGTGCACAACCGCTGATCAGCCAGAGTTACGGAAAGGGTGAACATGATCTAGTCCGTAAATTTCTCAACTGGTCTCTTGCTGCAGCACTTCTGATCGAGCTTGTGATCGTTGTACTGATCTACGGATTTACGGATACCTTTATCAGTATCTTTAACAGCGAACATAATCTCCAGCTGCTTGCTTACGCCCATACTGGTCTTAGGCTTTATTTCCTGGGCTTTTTAGTCGCCGGTATCAATATTGTGCTGGTTGCCTATTTTTCCGCAATCGACAGAGCATGTCCTGCCGTCCTTGGTTCTGTTATGCGCGGCATTATCGCAATTGCTTTCTGTGCGATTCTGTTCTCACAGATTCTGGGGCTGAATGGAATCTGGCTTTCCTTCTTAGGATCAGAAATCATCACATTTTTTGTGATTCTGATTTTCCGGAAATTTTGATTTTGTAATTGACAATTTTTCTTTTATCATGTATATTTTAATTATAGTAATGATTCTTATTATTGAGTTTTAAAAGTCAGGAGGAATGTCATATGGATAAAAAAGCACTTTACAATTTATCTTATGGAGTATTTATGCTTGCAACACGCTCTGGGAATGTAGTAAACGGATGTATTACCAACACCTGCATTCAGGTTGCGAATAATCCGGTACGGATCGCAATCTCTGTGCTGAATAGCAACTATACCTGTGATCTGATCAAAGAGAGCGGCATTTTTACGTTAAGCCTGCTTGACCAGACCTGCTCTTTTGAAACGATCCGGCATTTCGGTTTCCAGTCCGGCAGAGATGTTGATAAATTCGCAAATATCACTGCACCTGCAGATGAAAATGCAGTTCCTTACCTCGGATGGCAGACATGTTCTGTTCTCAGCGCAAAAGTCGTTTCCAGACAGGATCTTGAAACACATACCCTTTTTATTGCTGAAGTAACCGATGCGAAACTTTTAAGTGACAATCCGCCTCTGACTTACGCAGATTATCAGGCACATGTAAAGCCAAAACCAGAACAGAAAAAAGAGGATAAGAAGATTATCGGATGGCGCTGTAAGATCTGCAATTATGTATACGAAGGAAGCAATCTTCCGGAAGAATTCACCTGCCCGCTCTGTGGACACGGCGCAGATGATTTCGAACCGATTTATGGAAATGTATAGCCTGTTGGAAATAGACGTTTCAAAAAGAGGGAGTGTATGACTTGAGTATAAGTCACGCACTCCCTTTTCCAAATCTCCTGTTTTCCGATATTTCTTTTTCTAAAATACCATCAGTTTATAAATATTTTCCACATCTTTCTGATCAAGAGTTGCAAATCCTTCCACTGTACCAGTATTTACATCTCCATAACAGCAGGTATGTGCCAGCTTTTCAATATCTTCTTCTTTGGCTCCAAGTTCTGCAAAATTCTTTGGCATCCCAATCGAAATTAAAAAGTTTCGAAGTGCCTCAATTCCTTCCAGTGCCGTTCTCTTTGGATCTGCAAAATCCATCTGACAGCCCCAGACACGGACTGCAGCCTGTGCAAAACGCATCACATTGTGTTCCAGTGTATAAGTAAATACAGCCGGCATAACAACCGCAAGCCCTGCACCGTGCGCGCAGTCATACAATGCAGATAATTCGTGCTCAATGTTGTGGCTTGTCCAGTCCTGTGTACGTCCTACTCCGCAGGAATTGTTGTGTGCCATCATACCTGCCCACATAATGTTTGCTCTTGCCTGATAATTATCCGGATCTGCAATGACTCTCGGTCCTTCATGGATCATCGTCAGAAGAAGTCCTTCGATCATACGGTCTGTCACTTCTACTTCTTCAGTATTGGTCAGATAACGCTCATACAGATGTGCCATAATATCCGTAATTCCGCAAGCTGTCTGATATGCCGGAAGTGTCTGTGTAAGTGCCGGGTTCATGATCGTGAATTTCGGACGGAATGCTTCTCCGGTTGCCCCTCTTTTGAACATTCCTTCTTCTTTTGTAATAACAGAGTCCGGTGATCCCTCACTTCCTGCAGCTGAAATCGTAATAACTGTTCCGATCGGAAGTGCTTCCTCGACAAGCTTTCCTTCATAATAATCCCAGAAATCTCCATCGTATACTGCACCTGCCGCAATTGCCTTTGCGGAATCAATTGTACTTCCGCCTCCGACTGCCAATACAAAATCTACTTTTTCTTTCCGGCACAGGTCAATTCCCTCATATACAAGACCACTTCTCGGATTTGGCTTTACGCCTCCTAATTCTACATAAGAAATTCCTTCCCCGTTCAGAGATTTTTTAACACGGTCCAAAAGTCCGGAACGAATGACAGAACCTCCGCCATAATGGAGCAGTACACGGCTGCCGCCAAAACGTTTTACATACTTTCCGGTATCATTTTCTGTATCCTTACCAAAAGCAAAATAAGTCGGTGCATAAAATGTGAAATTTTCCATCTTTTATTTCCTTCTTTCCTCTTATGATTTTCTGCTAATTTTTAGTATAAATCCTTTTTTGAGACTTCGCAAGATGACGTAGAAAATATTATGCTCTCCCTGCTCTTCAGATAAATTTTCGTAATACATCCAAGCCAAAATCAGTATTTTTCTTATCCATAGCCGTATTTTCTCTTAGTTGTCCTCCAGTGCAAACTCTGCAAATTTCTCCATCTCTTTTGTCTTGAACTTATTTTTATGATAGAAAATCTGACGATACATCGTAATTTCTATATCTTTCACATCCAAAAGTGTGAGTTTCTTTTTCTCAATATCATCTTCTACTGCAAAACGTGGCAGGAATGAAACGCCTCCCCCACGCATCAGCATTTTTTTGATAAATGCAGTATCACTGATCTCCAGCATCGGAGAAAGCTCTTTTCTTCTTAACGCCAGCTGACCATCAAGTGCCTGCCTGTAATTGGCATTGCGCTCTGTAAGATAAAAAGACTCTTTCAGCAGATCATCAAGCAATAAATTTCTTTCTTTTGCCAGCCGGTGACTGACTGATGTCACAAACATAACCGGTTCTGCCTTCTCCATCACCTTGATCCAGTTGCTGTCCCATCTTGGTGTATCCAGAATATAGATCAGATCCAGTTCATTATGTTCCATCATCTGGATCAGCTTTTCCGGAGAATCTACCGTGATCCGGATAGAAACCCTGGGATACTGTTCCCTGAATTTCCTTATGATCTTTGGAAATTTCACCGTACACAGAGACTCGATCGTCCCAATGTGAAGTGGGTTTTTCAATTCATCCGTATCATTCATGGATGCTTTCGCCTGATGAACATCATAAAGGATCCGGTTGGCATGCTCCAGAAATTCTTCCCCCTGCGGGGTAAGCACCACTTTCTTTCCTGTCCTGTCGAACAGCCTTTTCCCAAGTTCGTTTTCCAGCTGGCGGATCTGAACCGTCACTGCCGACTGCGAATACCCCAGCATCTCTGCCGTTCTGGAAAAGCTCTGCATCTGCGCGATCTGTATAAAAGTCTGTAATTGACGTAATTCCATCTTCTGACTCCATTATGAAAAATTTTCAACGTCTTCATAAAATCTATGAATTTGTTTCACTCATAAGTTGATGGTACAATATAACTAATAAGACGTCAATCCTTTTTACTTACGTAAAACAATTATTTTACAGGAGGTTTACTATGTCCTTTATCAGTGTTTTTGATGTCATGGGACCGAATATGATCGGACCATCAAGCTCCCATACTGCGGGAGCTGCCAGAATCGCTCTGCTTGCAAGAAAGCTTCTCACCGGTTCTCTTAAAAAAGTAGAATTTACCCTTTATGGATCTTTTGCCAAAACCTATCACGGTCATGGTACGGACCGTGCTCTTCTCGGCGGTATTATGGGATTTGCCACCGATGACGTGCGCATCCGCGATTCCTTCCAGATCGCGACAGACAACGGAATCGAATATTCTTTCATTCCGAACAACGTAGAAACCGACGTACATCCGAATACCGTCGATATCCTGATGGTAAATGAAGAAGGGCAGGAGATGACGATCCGCGGAGAATCTCTCGGTGGCGGAAAAGCCCGCCTGTGCCGGATCAATGGTGTGGAGGTTGATTTTACCGGAGAATACAGCTCGATCGTCGTCGTCCAGAAAGATGCACCGGGCGTTGTTGCTTACATTACCAAATGCCTCAGTGAGCTTGGAATCAATATCGCATTCATGCGTCTGTTCCGCGAATCAAAAGGAAATACCGCTTATACCATCGTAGAATCCGATGACCTGGTACCGGAAGATATCGCAGATACAATCAGAAGAAACAAAAATATATACAACGTTATGGTTGTTCAGATGTAATTGGAAGGAGAATACAGATTATGGATTTTAGAAATGCAAAAGAATTATTAAAAGTCTGTCAGGAACAAGGCCTTTCAATTTCTGCTGTGATGCTTCAGAGAGAGCTCACAGAGGGAGAACAGGATCCGGAAGAGACAGACCGCAAAATGGATCGTGTTCTTGAGATCATGAAATCAGCCGCTTCTACTCCGATCCATACCCCGGTCAAATCCATGGGTGGACTGATCGGTGGCGAAGCAAAAAAGATTTCAGATCACAAAGATACCGGAAAAGGTCTTTGCGGAGATCTTCTGGAAAGAGCTGTCATTTACGCGATGGCAACTCTGGAAACCAATGCTTCCATGGGTGTGATCGTAGCTTCCCCGACTGCCGGATCTGCCGGTATCGTTCCGGGACTTCTGCTTGCCCTCCAGGAAACCTATGATCTTTCCGATGAACAGATCAAGCAGGGACTTTATAATGCCAGCGCGATCGGTTATCTTGCTATGCGCAATGCAACTGTCGCCGGAGCAGTCGGTGGATGTCAGGCAGAAGTCGGAATCGCATCTGCAATGGCGGCATCTGCAACCGTTGAACTGATGGGCGGATCCCCGGAACAATCCCTTGCCGCAGCATCCACTGTTCTTATGAATATGCTCGGTCTGGTCTGCGATCCGGTCGGCGGGCTGGTCGAATATCCTTGCCAGAACCGTAATGCTGCCGGTGTGGCAAATGCAACGATCGCTGCAGAGATCGCCCTTTCCGGAGTACGCCAGCTGATTCCATTCGATGAAATGCTGGAAGCGGTGTACACTGTAGGAAAGCGTCTTCCGGCAGAGCTTCGGGAGACAGCTCTCGGCGGATGCGCAACGACACCGTCTGCATGCGCAGCCTGCCATATGTGTGACTAAGCTGTGTAATGTTTTGCAAATATAGACCAGCATACACTGCTTACAATTTTACGATATAAAAAGCTTCTTTTTCAGAAACGGCCCTCCTGTTTTTCTGAAAAGAAGCTTTTTTGTTTACTTATTTTGATTTTCTCACTTACTATTATGACATCTCATAATAATGCGCATAAATTCCACCCTGCTCAAGCAATTCATCATGATTTCCCCGTTCAGCGATTCCATTATTTGCAACCACAAGAATCTCATCCGCATTGCGGATCGTAGAAAGCCGGTGTGCGATCGTGATCGTGGTCCGGTTCTTCGCAAGCTCTTCCAGGCTCTGCTGGATCCAGCGCTCACTCTCATTGTCAAGCGCACTGGTCGCCTCGTCCAAAATCAATATCGGCGGGTTCTTAAGAAATACTCTTGCAATCGAAATCCTCTGCTTCTGTCCACCCGACAGACGGGTTCCTCGTTCTCCTACAAAGCTGTCATATCCATCCGGCAGGGACATGATAAATTCATGGATATTTGCCTTCTTCGCCGCATCGATAATTTCTTCCATCGATGCCCCCGGTTTTCCATAAGCAATATTTTCCCTGATCGATCCACAGAACAGATAGACATCCTGCTGTACCAGTCCGATCTGGCTTCTCAGACTTTCCAGTGTCAGCTTTCTTACATCCTGCCCGTCGATCGTGATCACACCTCCGGTCACATCATAAAATCTTGGAAGCAGGGAACAGATCGTCGTCTTTCCACTTCCCGACGGTCCCACAAGGGCAATGGATCTGCCAGCCGGGATCTTAAAAGATACCCGATCCAGTACCGGCGTATCATCATCGCTGTAATGGAAAGAAACATTTTTATATTCCACTTCACCCTTTACATTTTCAAGTGGCTCCGCATCCGGTGCATTTACAATCTCCGGCTCCGTCTCCACAACATCCAGAAAACGCCGGAAACCGGAAAGACCTTTCTGCATCATCTCGGTAAGCTCCACAAGAATCTGGATCGGGCTGATAAAAATTCCGATGTAAAGCGCATACATGGCAAGATCGGCAGCTTCCATTTTCCCATGTGCAATCAGCCATCCGCCGAACACTAATGTGATCAGATACATCATTCCCTGGAAGAAAAGATTGCCACTCATAAAGCTTCCCATACAATGATAGTTTGCATCCTTGGATACCAGAAATCCTTCATTGCTTTTCTCGAATTTCTCCCGTTCAATCTTTTCATTTGCAAAAGACTGCACCACACGGATTCCCGCAAGTGTATCCTGCAGACTGGAATTGACATCCCCGATCTTTCTCCGGTTGTCCATAAAAGTCTCCTGCATCTGACGGTTCTGCTTATAAGAAAAGATCAGCATAAATACAACCATCACAAGCAGCGGAATCGCCAGTCTCCAGTTAATAAGAAACAAAAATGTAAACGAACCAACGATTTTAATTACGGATATAAATAAATTCTCCGGTCCATGGTGCGCAAACTCGGAAATATCAAACAGATCCGACACCAGCTTGCTCATCATCTGTCCGGAATTATTCTGGTCATAATAAGAAAAAGAAAGTCTCTCATAATGATCAAATAACTTCTGGCGCATATCCCGTTCCATATGTGCCCCCATCATATGACCCTGATAACTGACATAATATTTACAAAATGTCTGTATGATATACATCACAAGCAAAGCCAGTCCGATCGGCAGAAGTGCTCCAAGGATCTGTGACGGATCCTCTGTAAATAAAGTCTTTGTCAGTGATCTTAAAATCTGTGGAAATGCAAGATCCACCAGACTGATGATCGCCGCACAGATCAGATCCAGAAAGAATACTGTCCTGTACGGCGCATAATATTTTACAAATTTTTTCAGTGTATGCATCACTTTCTTTTGTGCAATGTCCGGATTTCCCGTTTTATCACACTTTACCTCCTTGTCCCCAAAATCACATATTATTATATCGGGAATCTTTCGTTATTTCCACCTTATTCTCAAATTACTTTGGGAATTTTCCTTCCTTCATCTTTTTATTCTGCTGTTTTTATGCTATGATAGGACAGATTGTTATGAGAGTAACTTATTTATTTCACTTGAAAGGGGTATTTCTATGAATTTTATAACAAAAAGCTGGAAAGGCATCTTACTTTGTCTGGTCATCGCCGTTCCATGTTGGTTCCTCGGACAGACATTTCCAATCATCGGCGGACCGGTATTCGGTATCCTTGCCGGAATGATCATTACTTTATTATTAAAAAACAAATCCATGTTTCAGAACGGTATTACTTTTGTGTCAAAGAAGGTTCTTCAGTACGCTGTAATCCTTCTCGGTTTCGGACTGAATCTCTCCGTGATTCTGGAAACCGGAAAACAGTCACTGCCAATTATCGTAACGACAATTTCAACGTCCCTGATCATTGCATATCTGTTACATAAAGTTATGCATGTACCGGGAAATATTTCCACACTGGTCGGTGTCGGATCTTCCATCTGCGGAGGCTCTGCAATTGCCGCAACAGCACCGGTCATTGATGCGGATGATGAAGAAGTTGCACAGGCAATCTCTGTTATCTTCTTTTTCAACATGCTCGCCGCACTGTTCTTCCCGTCACTTGGTGCACTGCTTGGATTCTCAACCAAAAGCGGGGAAGCCTTCGGTATCTTTGCCGGAACTGCGATCAACGATACCTCTTCCGTAACTGCAGCAGCTTCCACCTGGGATTCGCTCTACGCCCTCGGTTCTGCCACACTGGATAAGGCAGTTACGGTCAAACTTACCAGAACGCTCGCGATCATCCCGATCACACTGGTTCTCGCATTTATCCGGACACGCAGCTCCAAAGCCGAAGGAAAGAAAGTGGAATTTAAAAAGATTTTCCCGATGTTCATCCTCTACTTTGTTCTCGCTTCCGTGATCACAACGATCGCAACTTCAGCCGGCGTATCCGCAGATGTATTTACTCCGCTGAAGACACTCAGCAAGTTCTTCATCGTCCTCGCCATGAGTGCAGTCGGTCTGAATACGAATATCATCAAGCTGATCAAAACCGGCGGCAAACCACTCGCTCTTGGTTTCTGCTGTTGGATCGGTATCACGATCGCCAGTCTTTCCATGCAGCATGTGCTTGGAATCTGGTAAATGAAAATCTTTCTCATACTTCAAAAGCCTTGCATAAAGCAGGGCTTTTTCTATAATACATCTTGCCGATGCCAGCAAACTGTTCCTCTTATTATCCTTATGTCCAGAAAAGGGAATGTCCATGCCATAACACTAAACATTCCCTTTCCCATGGTTGATTTTTCATTATCTGTAATTCTCCGATTCCCACATTCGAAAACTCTCTCAGATTTTATTTTTCGATTCACCACTACTATACAGCTTTTCTGATAGATATTTCTCCCTTTTTCCACATCTCGAAATACAGATCAAATCCTAATTTCATTATACTATCCAGACTTTCTCAAATTTCCATTTATATAGATGGCAAAAAGGGCAGCATACAAGATTTTGCTCCTGTATGCAGCCCTCATCATATGGTGTATTTGAAAGTTTTTAACGTGTTGTCATTATCCTTCGATACTGATATATTTCTTCTCTTCTACTGCCGGTTTTACTTCTTTCTTCGGGACAAAGAGTTTCAGGATACCATGCTTAAACTCAGCCTTGATATCTTCTTCCGTGATATCTTCACCTACATAATAACTTCTCTGGCAGGCTCCTGCATAACGTTCACGACGGATGTACTTACCAGTTTCTTTCTCCTGCTCATCCTGATCCAGTCCTTTGGCAGCGCTGACTGTCAGATATCCGTCATTCAGTTCTGCTGTAACTTCATCTTTCTTGAATCCCGGAAGATCGATCTCCAGTTCATAACCATCTTTTTTCTCTTTGATATCTGTCTTCATCAGATTGCCTGCATGATGTCCATACAGTTTTCTCTGGATCTTACGATCTGCTTTATCATCATAAAATGGAAAATCAAAGAAATCATCAAATAAGTTATCATTAAAAATACTAGGCATTAACATAAGTCGTTCCTCCTTATAAATCTATCTGAATTTAGCTAACTTTCTTTTTAAGCGGCTGCCTCATCTGGCAGCCTTGTAATCGGACGCTTACAATCCGTATTCTGATTATCCCTCAATGGAAATGTATTTCTTCTGTTCTACAGCAGGTTTTGCTGCTTCTTTCGGTACGAACAGTTTCAATGTACCGTCTTCAAATTTGGCTTTGATGTCTTCCTGTTTGACACCGTCACCTACATAAAAGCTTCTGCTGCAGGATCCACTGTAACGTTCACGGCGGATGTACTTGCCATCTTCAGCTTTTTCATCTTTCTTCGTGTTCGTCTCAGCACTGACTGTCAGATAACCATCTTTCAGTTCTGCTTTTACATCTTCTTTTTTAACTCCAGGCATGTTCATCGTTACTTCATAGCCTTTATCGGTATCTTTTACATCCGTTGTCATAAGTCCGGATTCACTGTAATCATATCCTCCAAATGGTTCTCCAAAGAAATCATCCAATAAGTTCTCTCCAAAAATACTAGGCATTAACATAAGTCATATCTCCTTTCAAAAGACATTTATTAATTTATTTAGCACATTCGGATTTACTCTGAAGTGTTGTTGTCATCTCAAACACCGGTCGGTGGAATCTTTATCATCTCTTTTTGTTCCCCTTCCTTTGTTCTAGCTGTAATATAACACTTATTATTAGCACTGTCAATAGGTGAGTGCTAATTTTTTGAGATTTTTTTTGCAAACCCTTTAAAATCAATGGTTTGCAGTATCTTATTTCTTTTGAAATTGTGATTTTTTCTGTTTTGACACCAATTTGACACCAATTTCTCTTTTTGTGGTGTCAAGCATTTAACACCATACTATCTAGTCTTGCAATCTCATTTTCAATCCTTGTCAGCTCTCCAATATGGTTATACACTTCCATTGTTACATCTATATGAGCGTGTCCCATAATATATTGAAGAACTTTTACGTCCATACGGCACTCTGCCATTCTGGTACAAGCTGTGTGACGCATGACATGGGCTGAAAACTTTGGTAACAGCTCTGCTTTCCTATGCTCTTTTTTTGCTCTCTCTACTTCGGTTTTGTTATATGCGTCTACAATGTTGTATAA
This sequence comes from Coprococcus sp. RTP21204st1_G4_RTP21204_210225, assembly GCF_040915385.1. Taxonomy (NCBI): domain Bacteria; kingdom Bacillati; phylum Bacillota; class Clostridia; order Lachnospirales; family Lachnospiraceae; genus Coprococcus; species Coprococcus sp. RTP21204st1_G4_RTP21204_210225. The sequence continues at coordinate 28,163 of NZ_JBCPDP010000016.1, forward strand.
AACACTATTTACGCCATTCGGCATAAGCGGTCTGCCCGATTTTGCTGTAAAGACAAACCCCGAACACCCGTCCACCTCAATGCTCTTATCCTTTGCAAGCATAAAATTGATTTTTCTTTGTTCCTCAAAGGCTTTTGCAACTTCTTGTGTCATAGGTATAATACGAATACCCGACGACGTTTTTGGTGTTGAGATATGGAACTTGCAACCGTCGCCTAAATTCTTATAAATGAGCTGGTGGTCTACATTAACCGTTTTTGCCTTGATGTTTATATCTTTCCATGTAAGACCAATAAGCTCCCCACACCTTAACCCCGTACCAATCATTATGGTAAACATAGGATAATATGTGTTATAGACATTGCTCTGTTTTACAAACTCCATAAACTTTTCTTGTTGAGAAACTGTTAAGGCTTCTTTTTCCTCTGCTGGTTTTCCATAATCACTAATGGAACTTTTTGCAGGGTTCTTTCGGATAATATCGTCATCAACAGCCATTTCTAATGCAGGATAAAGCAGGTTGTGAATATACTTGATTGTAGAATAAGCATATCCAGCTTTGGAAAGTTTCGCATAATACGCTTTAATATGTGAGGGTAAAAGCTGAACAACTTTAATATTTCCAATCTCGTCTTTTACTCTGTTTTCCCAAGCACGAACATAACTAACTCTTGTAGTATCAGCCAGCTCACGAGTTGCCATATAACGCTCAAACAACGTGTTAAGCGTCATTTTTTTGATTGCTCCGTCTGTCAATATATTATCTTCCATATCTTTTGCAATCTGCTTCTCTTTTTCTCGAAGCTCTGGTAAATCTTGTGCATAGACTGTCAATCTCTTGCCTGTTCTTGCATCTGTATAACGATAACTGTATCTTCCATCATTACGCCAGTTTTCGCCCTCTCTTAATTTTCTTCCTTTTGGGTCTTTTCTACTAATTGCCATGAGAACCATTCCTTTCTGAAAAAGCCTCTTTTCTTGTTCTCACAGCGTGCTTTGTCCTTTCTTATTATACTACACACGCCAGAGAACATAAATAGAAAATCGCTCTATTCTTCCAAATATAACAAGTATTTCTTGACTTTTTCTATGGAATAAAGAACCCTGCGACCTATCACAATTTTTGCTCCTGCCTGCTCGCCAATCTTTCTTGCAGTAGCACGACCACAAGATAACATAGCAGACAGTCCCTCTATATCAACAGCAATCGGCTGTTCCGTTGCTCTTATCTTCGTTTTATTCATATTCCAACACCTTACCTCGCTGGAACATCACATCATTTAACACATCAGTATTTAACATAATGTAACACCCCCTTTGCTGTGTGTCTATTTATAAGTTACATAAGCAGACAGACGGCTTTGGAAAGCTCCATTAGTATCTCAACTATTCCCATTCTTGTGGGCAGAACCGCACCATGCGGACGTATCATTATTCTGTGAGGATAGGTCATGGCAAAACGACTTTTCCAACAGTCGCTCTCGGATCACTGCGTGGGGCGCTCGCTTTCTTTTGGAAAAGTCGTGGCGTACAGTCCCCGTGGCTCGCTATCTCACAAACGTATCTGTCTGCTTTATTCAGTTGTCAAAGAGCTGTGGCGAAAGCGTGTTGCTTTCATGTAAAAGCAGGGCAGAGCAGGAAAGAGGGGGACATTAAACCATGCTCTGCTAAAAACTGCTTATTCTTCTTCGATTTCTAAGGCAATATCAAACCCTAAAATCATTTTGATAAGTGCTTCTCGGATAAGTCCCTTTAACTCCATATCTACAACAATATAGACATTGCCGTATTCATCATAGAGTGGACGCAAACAGCACTTTGATATGTACGGGTCATAAAATGCCAGTATTTTTTCAATCGCTTTTTCGTCCCCGTCCATTGCTTGCGAAAGCAAATAGTAGGACGGCTTCTTAAATGTTTGCTTCATTTTACTGCTTCTCCTTTAGTATTTTTTTCATAGTTTCCAAAGCATGATGTCGGTTTCTAAATACACCGCTTTGCGTAATCTTTTGTAAGTTGGCAATTTCACTTTCTGTCATTTCCAAGAAGTAATACATTAACAGAGTATTTCTCTTTCTTTCTGGAAGTTTTTTCAAGGCTTCTGCCAGCTCATCATCAAGGACACGAATATCAATGCCACATACTGAAAAGATTGTATAATCTGTTTCGTAGTCGTCCCACACAGCAAAATTTTCAACGAAAATTTCTGGAAGTTCACAGAATGGAATTTCTTTATCTTTTCGTCGTTTTAATCCTTGTTGGTAGTCCTTTACAACATGACGGACAACTTTCTTCAAACAACTTTCAAAGCGACATTGAACTGTTTTCTGGAAGTCAGACGGTTTCATCAATCTCACCCCCTTTCCACTATGATTTGAAAAGTGTTTATCCCTCTTTCCGCACCATATAGGGAATGAAAGGTGTGATTTAATGACCTCTTTTGAAAAATTTTTAAATTTTTTTCGGGTATGAAAAAAGCCCGCACAAAACATATAGTCTGTACGAGCCTTTAAAGCTAAAACATATTCAATTTTTAATAGTGTGCTATTAGGTGGAATTTGATTGCAAATAATTGTACTTAAAGCTTTCCATAATGCAAGCCCCCTTAAAGCACCGTATCAATGTTGGCATGGTTTTCAAATTACTCTGAAAAATTATGAACTGTTCCTTTTGGAAATGTAATGGTCAGTCTTGTATATTCTTTTTCCGTAGAAGCAATATCCAATTTCAAGCCCAACCTATCGCATAATTTTTTCGATAGATACAGTCCCATACCCGTTGCATTTGCTTTGTTTCTATTTGAACCCGTAAAACCTTTTTCAAATACACGGGATAAATCAGACGCTTTTATTCCACAACCATTATCTTCAATCACAAGCAATATATTTGTACCATTGTCTTGACTGTATATCGTCAGTTTATTTTCTTGCTTATCAAAATACTTAATCGCATTTTGCACGATTTGAGATAGAATGAATGTCAGCCATTTTTCATCAGTATAAATGACATTTTCTATGTCATGGATATTGATAATTGCTTTTCTTTCCATAAGCGAATGACGGAATTTCAGAATGACATTATGTATCACTTCGTCTAACTGCAACTGTTTTACAAAATAGTCCTTTTCCGTATTTTCGCTTCTTGCATAGTAGAGCATTTGTTCCACTAACTGAAATATTTTGTCTGTTTCTTTTTTTAATGTGTAATTTTTTGTATTGTCAAACGTCAAAGACAATGCTCCTATCGGTATTTTAATTTCATGGACGAAACTTTCCACATATTCTTGATAGTCCTGCTTTTCCTCTGTGATTTTGCCGATTTCATCATTCATAGATTTGCAGGCTTTTTTTAGTGCGTAGCAATAGGCTTTATTTTGAAATTCTTTTGGCTTTGGTAAAACGTCTGCAATATAATAGGTTTCTTCCAGTCCGTCTACTAAATCAATAATATGTTGTGAAACGTTACGTTTCTTCCGATACAAACACCATTGAAAAAGCCCTTGTATGCTGATGAACAGAATTACCAACGATACAACAAACAGCGTATCTACACCGTAGAAAATCAAGAGAAATGCTACTACGGCAAGAAAGAAAAGCTGAAACAATATCTCTGTTATTTTTTCTTCTAAGAATGTAAAAAAACTCACAGTTTCCAACCCTTTCCTCGTATATTTTCCAATAAATGAACAATACCGATTTCTTTCATTTTCTTTTTTAGACGGGTCATATTAACCAATAATACATTTTCGTCTATATAATATTTGTCATTCCACAGCTTTTCCAATAGTTCTTCTTTGCTAATAACTTTATCTTCGTTCATAAAGAAGTAGTACAAAATACGAAATTCATTTCTTGTCAGTTCAATGCTTTGCTCTTGATACTTCAAAATGGATAAATGTAAATCAAGGGTACAATCTTTTTTGACAAGCTCACGGAAATTATTCGGGTTTGACAACTGCAATGCACGCTTGATCTTCTCAAGAAGAATAAGCGTGTCATACGGCTTTGTTATGAAGTCAATCCCACCCACTTGAATACTTTTCAATTCGTCAGCATTTGTATCTCTGCTTGTTACAAAGATAATCGGTACTGGCATGACTTGTTTTATTTTCCTGCATACTTCATAGCCATTCTCATACGGCAGGTTAATATCAAGCAGAACCAGTTCTATGGAATATTGCTTTAATTCATCTGTCAGGTTTCCAAAGTCAGTCAATAAAACTGTTTCATATCCTTGTGTGTTCAATAATTTAGAAAGCTCCAAACGAGTGATTTCATCATCTTCGATAATTGCTATTCTCATTTCAACACCCCCTTGATTTATCATTATAATAATTTCACAGTAGGAGAGCCAGAAAAGTCTAACTCTCCTCGTTGATATTTCGTTTAAAACCAATATACGTTGCAATCCAGTAAATACTATAAATTAGGAAGAAGATAATTAAATTCAAGCCAAAGTAGATTAGATAAAGGTGTTTATCTCCCAAAATTTGTTGATACACATTATTCAATGACGACATCATCACAAAAGAACATAATATTGCTGATATTGCAGGGACACAAAATAATATCAATAATTGTTTTCTGATTGTCTTAAATAGCGACTTATCATTTATTCCTAATCTTCGCAAGGTCAAGTAGCGATATTTGTATTTAGTAGAGTCGCTCAATGATTGAACTGCCAAAATTGTCCCTACTGCGGAAATCAAAATAAATGCAATGTACATAAACAGACTGGCTACTATTGCAACCATTGCTTTTTGTTGTTCTATTTCTGCACCTCTTACATTTACTCTATACGATTCGTCATTTATTTCTCCATTTTTATCAACCTTTACTAATTGATGTTGCATATCTTCTTTTATCTTGTTTTCTAATTCTGCATCTGTTTCTTCTTTTGTATCTATAATCAAATGATTTTCTGATACTTCAAGTCCTTGAACATATTTATCTGGAAGTACAACAACAAATCTGCCAGTATTAGTTATAGAGTTCCAATAAGACTTAGTGTCATATCCTTTTAATTTCAAATTTTTATTTGCTACTGTTATAGTTTCAATGTCTTTGTTATCTTCAACCTCATATGCAAACTTGCTATTTGTAACTATATAGTATTCGTTATCATTTAAAGAAAGCAACGGCATCTTTCTTAATTCTAGTAACCTATTATAATCACTTAACTTCAAGACTGGGTCAAAATCATAATATTCTGATTGGAAGAAATTTTGTACCTGATGATTCGGCTCTTTATAAATGTCGTACTCAATGGTATTATCAATCGTATATTCTTCTTCAATTACTCGAATATATTCATCAAATACCTGCTTATCATCAAAGAGTTGTACATCATATGGTGCATTTAAATTTACGCTGATATCATACGAAGCTTTGTTGATACTAGAATAATTCAGAGCCAGCAGTGAAGTTAAAATCAACATAGACAATGTACCAAATGTGAAGCTCATTGTTCTTGCTTTAGAAGCAAATGTTCTTGCTACAAACAGATTGTCATTTTGATATTTCATTTTTTTATTCTTTAACAAAACAGTCAAGAACATATCTGCACAAGTTGTAGATATACCATAAATGCTGATAATCAACATGATTACGCTTACCATTAAATAGGTAAGTGTTTCTTGCTTATTAAAGTTATCCATAGTGCAACGTGAATTCCAGAGAAAAAGAGAAATCACACCAAGAATAATACTTAAGACAAAAATGACATTTCTTTTTTTACTGTCACGGAACATTTTCTTTTCATTTTGTTTATCAAAATAAAGAAAATCACGTATCGTCATTTTACTTATTCTTCTTAATAGATTAAGTAAAACCAAAACATAAATAGTTAAAAAATAAATTATCAATAGTCCAATAGAAACGAAATTCAAAGAAATAAAGAGAGTTTTTGGAATACCCAGTAAGTTTACAATTACTAACGACACAAACTGGCTGAATAAAAAGCCAATAGGAATAGCTAATACAATTGCTAAAATTCCCAACAGTATATTTTCAATTACAACTAAGTGGGCAATTTCTTTTTTCTCAATGCCAAGAAGCATATATGTTCCTAACTCTTTACTTCTCTTTTCAAACATAAATTTCGTTGTATAGTTAATCAAAAAGCATATCACAAAAACAATAAGGATATTTACAGCGAACAATGAATTCTTAAATGCATCCATACTGGAACATAACTTTACAATTTCATCAGAACTTGCCACCAAATTAAAAGCAAATATAAGAGAAAAGGAAACAGTAACGGTTATCAGATAAATCATATAATCTTTAATATTTCTTTTTGTATTTCTATACGCTAACTTACCTAACATTTCCCACTTCACCTCCAAGCAAGGTTAATATATCCAGTATTTCATTGAAGAAGTCTTTTCTGTTTTTTTCTCCTTTGAAGATTTCATTGAATATTTTACCGTCTTTCAAGAACAAAATACGTTCACAGAAAGACGCACTAAACGGGTCATGTGTTACCATCAAAATAGTTGCCTGCATTTTCTTATTGATGTCAGCCATTGTTTCCAGCAACAATCTGGAAGCTTTTGAGTCCAAAGCTCCCGTCGGTTCATCAGCTAAAATCAGTTTCGGTTCATTGATTAAGGCTCTAGCACAAGCACAACGCTGTTTTTGTCCGCCAGAAACTTCATAAGGAAATTTCGATAAAATATCACGAATACCCAATTTATCGGCGATAGCATGAACTCTTTTTTCAATATCAGCAGGGTTCCGTTTGTTGATTACCAATGACAAAGAAATGTTTTCTTCAATCGTTAAAGTATTTAAAAGGTTGAAATCTTGAAAAATGAACCCTAGATTTTCACGTCTGAAATCAGCAAAATCTTTATCCTTGATTTTTGTAATATCTTGATTATTGACTGTAATGTGTCCACTGGTTACAGTATCAATCGTAGAGATACAGTTTAATAGGGTAGTCTTTCCAGAACCACTAGCTCCCATGATTGCGACAAATTCGCCCTTGTCTACATACATAGAAATACCGTCTACTGCCTTTGTGATATTTCCAGAGTTACCCCCGTAGTATTTTTTTACTTGCTCTAAATTTAAAATGTGTTCCATTAAAAATCGCTCCTTTCTTCCTGCCACATTTATTTGTTTTGGAATACAATTAAATTATAGCAAGGGCAGTATTCAATTACACTTACAGTTTTGAAAGTAAACAGAGAGTAAAAGAGCCGTGATAATGCAGATCACAATTTTGTGAAGCATTTCCACGACCCTTTTATTATAATTTTGCCTTTGTCTTTTTCGTAATGATATAAATATATTCTTCTGGTGTAGGGCGTTTATTCCCAAAATACTTTTTGAAATTTGCCTGCACCTCTGGGTCGGTGCTATTCATAGCTTCATCAATCGTAGCTTCAATATCCGCCCGAACATCAGCCAATGATACACCGCCAGCTTTTGCACCAGCTTTCAATGCCTTTTTTATATCTCTTTTGTTCAGTCCTATCATATTCATACCTCAATTCTACTTTTTAAAGCTAATAAGTTTTCCGTTGTATTTTACAATGATGAATATGATATAAAACACTCCTGCAAAAATCAAAATAAGACCTATGTAATAGCCTAATTCAGAATGAGAGATTAAATTGATAATCGGCATAACAAGAATACCAATACTAACCAGTAAAGTGCCTATTCCTATTTTTTTTGTAAACACCTTTTTATCTTTAGGGTCAAGTTGTGTATAATGATAACCATGTAATAAAGTAATATTCTCTTTTATTCCTATTTGATAAGATATAAAAAGTAAAAACAATCCTATAACTATTTCAACAATCAATTCCTCTAATTCCATAATCGTTCTCTCCTTTAATCAAAATAAAATAATTCTTCAAATTTTTTATCTAAAGCTATACAAAGCACTAATGCCAATTTTGCTGTTGGATTGAATTGTCCAGTTTCAATAGAACTAATTGTATTCCGAGAAACCCCGACTAGTTCAGCTAATTCTGTTTGTGATAATTTTTTTTCTTTTCGTACAGTTTTTAATCTGTTTCGCAAAATTAAATGTTCGTCCATTCTATAAACCTATCATTAAAAATTTATAAAAGTAATACCCCATAAATAGAAGAAAGAATAAAGCAATAACAAATTTGGATTTATTTTTTGAAATATGTGCTTCATAACCCATAGAGCCAAATGCCACAGACCCAATAATTGTCATTATGTCATAGTAGGGTTCTTTACAAACTGCTTTAATGAGAAGAATTAAAATGCAGATAAATAAAACAAACATTAAGCCAAAAGATTTCCCTTGAAGTTTAATATGTTTTTCGTATTCATCAAGATATAGATTCTCTTTTTTGTTTTGTGATAGTATTTTTTCTTTATCCATTATATAACGCTCCCTTCAAATAATACCAAGTACACTTGTCATTTATATTATAGCATTCGGTCATTACAAGTCAATATTTTTGCACAATTTTCTTGTCGTTTTGTAAAAGCGTGCAAATCTGATAGGAAATGCACGCTATATCATTTATCCTACAATCTTCCAGTTACTATCCTTATGTAGCACAAGCTCATACTGCGATACCTGCGTCGCTTTTGTCTGATTATCAATGAATTTTACCGCAACCTTGACTTTCACATTGTCGCCGTCCTTTATAAAGATAGGGTTTACCAGTTCAGAATAAAGGTAGTCCCTGCCGATAGGTTCAATCACATTTCCCAATACATAGTAAGCAAGCTCTTTTTCCGTCGCTGTTGGGTACAGCTTAAAGAATGTTTCCAGAAAAGCGGTAGCGTCATTTACCGTATCAGCGTCCACGCTTGCGTCTGCTTCTGGTGTCTTAGGCTCATAGTCTGATTTTTCAACTGCTGGTGCAAGGGTAGGGTTTTGAACGATTACCATATCCCCGTCTGCGTCCACATAGACTTTTACAGTATAGGTTGCTTTCACATTGCTTGTCTGTTCTCCCTCTTTTATCTGCTGATCTACTTCGTAGGTAGCAGAAAAAGTGTCCGCTCCCGATTGCTCGATATGCCATACAATCACATCTGTAACCGTGGAGCTGGTCGGTATATCGGTTCTAATGGTGTCTACATTTAAGTCCTGCAATTCCTTTGTCAGATAACCGCTGATTGCCTGCGTCCTTGCTTCGATAGCTTCTTTGCTGTTATCCCATGTGTAATAGGACTTCGCAAAGTTTTTCACGAAATTTTCTATCCCGTTGGTGTCCTGCAAGCAAAGTTCAATGATTTCTTTTTCATGGGTGGTGTGCTGGTCGATAGCCGTAAAATTCTTATACACCCCAAAGCTCACGCTTGCGACAAGCACCACCCACAACGCAATCACGGTTTTCTTATGTGTGCCTACCTTGACAGTACGCACCTTTTTTTCTTTTGGTTCTTTGATAGTTTCTGTCTGTTTCTTATTCTTCTTAAACATATTTTTCAAGTCCTTTCTATTGTTTTACTCGTCCTGCACCGATTAAGTGCTGTTGCCAGTAACTACTACTTAGGTCTGCATATCCTATCGGGTCGCCTGCGTGGTACATCTGTGTCGGCGAAACAAGAATACCGACGTGTGTTACATACGAACCAGCGTTATAGGTGGAATGGAAAAACACCAAATCGCCTGCTTTTGCCTGCGAGAGTGGCAGATGTTGGGTTGCGTCATACTGTGCTTGTGCTGTTCTCGGTAAGGAGATACCAGCTTTTCCATAGCACCATTGCGTCAATCCCGAACAATCAAAGGAAGTATTCGGGTTACTGCCACCATACACATACTTCCAGCCTTGATATTTCAACGCTTCATTCATTACCTTTTGTGCCAGTTCTCCCGATACCTGCGGAACTGCTAAATACTGATTGACTACTTCCACATAGAACATATTTCCATAGCCATACCGCCAGCCCCCATTCTTAGCAACGGCTATCGGGTTGGTGTAGGTTACTTTCTTTCCACCCGATTTCTCACGGGCGAAGCTCTCTGCAAGATTAAAAGTGTGTTTTTTTCCTTTTCCTGCCACATATCCCACATAGCCACCGCCATAGTTATAAGACTGTATCGCTACATTCAAGTCGTCGATACCTTGATTTTTGCAGGAAGAAAGCAGGGACGCAAAATACTTACACCCCTGCTTGATTGAGCTTTCCGTATCTAAGGAATTAGGCGGTAAACCAAGACTTTCCGAACTCTGCATAACATCTTCTGCCGTACCGCCACTTTCTACTTGAATGATAGCAAGTAACACATTGACATACTCGGAGATACCGTTTTCTCTGGCGTATTTTTCTACCATAGGCTGATGTTTCAAGACTTCTGCGGATAGGTTCATACCCGTAATGCCAGAAGAAAAATTGCTGTTCTCGTCGTCGCTGTCCGCACTAATGAGGACGCCAAAGAAAAGCACCAGAGAAAAGAGGATAGGAAACAGACTGCCAATGATAGCGATATGTTTCAGTTTCATTTTTTCTTCTGTCCTTTCTTCGTTACAAGGTTACGGGTTTTCTCTATGGTCTGCTGGTTCTTCTGGACGCTCTGGGTCTGCTGAACCTTTATCCTGCGGTCTTTGGTGTCATTCTGGCGTGTTTCCTGCGATACCACTTTTTCTACATTCTGCCTATGTACTGTCTGTGTAGGCTGGGGTGCTTTCTTATCAGAAGCACCAGAAGATAACGGACGCTCTTTGATAACATTTGTCTTGACTGGCTCACTTGCTTTCGGAGTTGGAGCTGTGGCTGGGCGTTTGACTTCCTGCATTTTTTCAACACTCGGCTTTGGAATGGTTGAAGCTGTGACTGGTCGCTCATGGGGACGGGTAGCTCCCGTTGTCGCTGATCCGTCAGCCTTTCGCTGTACCTGCCTTGCTTCTTGTGCCTTTTGAAGCTCCATACGTTTGTCAGCGATATTTTTCTTACGCTGTTCCTGCTTTTCCAAGCGTCCCGTCTGTCTGGACTGCTGTTCCTGCACCATGCCACGCTTGAAGTCGGACACGCTGGACTTTGCCTTTTCCTTTGCGGAATACACCGCATAAGCGGTCTGTGTCGGCATATCCTTGATATTCTCTTTGACAGCGTTTGCCTTGTCTTTCACTTTATTTTTCGTATCTAAAACAGCACCGACTTTTGAACCTGCACGCTGTCCCATGCTGGAAGTGGTATTGCCCCGATTTTCTTTAGAAGCCGTATTTTTTCTTTCGGCTCTCTTGCCAGCAACGGCACTTCCAGCCACCGCACCAGCTACACCGCCCGAAATACCGCCAGCACTTACCGCCCTTGCAATACGGTGTTCCATACGCCTAGCCCGATGTCGCATAAACAGATACGGTCTGCGGAATATGCGTCGTCCCATGCTTTGACTGTCGCCAGCATTAAGTGAGAACATACTCATTAAGTCGCCCAGCTTCATGTAGATACCAGCGAAACATACTATCTGCAAGAACGCCACCATAAAGAATGGGTAGTCTGTGGAAATGTTGTAAAACATACTGGAAATACTAAATGCCACCGTTACAATGAGCGTTATTCCTGCCCGTGTCATTATGGTATTAAATACTCTCACGATTGCCTGCTTTGCCATGCTTTCATAGCTCGGTATCATGGAAAGTAAAAAACTGATAGGTAAAAACATTGCAAAGATAATAAAAAGTATCTGGCTGAACAACATCATGCCCGTAAGCAAGAATACAAATATCGTGATACCCAAGTTGAAGAACAAGAGGAAGAACACCATGCCTAAACGGTTCACGACCTGCGGTATCGTCAGATTGTTGTTGTCGTTATCTTCGATTTCTGTTTTCACGACTTCCTCTCTAGTTTTCCCATCCTCGTCCTCTGGGCTTGCCGATACAAGAGCTTCTACACGGTCTGCCCCGATTTCTTCTGCGTTGCTGTTCCCGAATTGCAAGAGTAACCACGGCTGTTCCACTTGAATAGAAAATAAGCTGTCCCGTATCAAGTCCACGCTATCCTTGCCCTCACTGTCAGAATTAGGGAGCATGATTTTCGTTCCCAAGTCTAAAGAAGCGGTACTGATGTCTGATGAAAATTCATTTATCTTCTTAATGTAGTCGGGAGCATAGGCAATAAATGAAGCGGACAGCACGAACACCACCACAAAGTTGATAACAGCGTGAAGTGCCTTGCTGGTTTCCCGTTTAATCAGTCCCGTATAAGCAACATAAAGTCCCACCACCAAGATAATGAGAAGCAGAAAGCCAACATAGAAGCCAGAGCTGGAAAAGCCGTTTGAAGTAACGCCTGCAAGGGTCTGTATGCTCTTTCCGATACTGTCTGCCATATCGTTAATAAAATCAAGTTTATAGGCTTCCTGCACCACATAGCCCGTTGCATTACTTAAATAAAGGCTTATCGTCCAGACAAAGTTGGTAATACAGTAAAGTCCATACTGCACCGATTTTCCGATACCGTCCAGCCAGTTCCACGGAAGCCACGACCAGCTATTATCTACATAAAAATCAAGCTGGTAATTCGACAACGGATATTTTGAATACAGATTTTCTGCGTTTATGGTATCGTCCACAAGCCCCGTTGCATGAGCTACCGTCCCCAGAAGTGAAAGCAGGATAAGGGAGAGTGCCACCACGAACAGAGCCATTTTGAGAAAGTGGAAAATCTTCTTTTTTGTGAACGCACCTTTTACCCTTTCTTTCATCACTCCACCTCATTTCTCTGTACGGGCGGTCTGGTATCAAAGGCGTGTAGCAGTTCTTCAAAGACGGGGTGTATCTGTACCACACCGACACGTCCGTATAAGTCCTGCAATAAGCATTGTCCGTTCTCCAAATCACGAAGCCGTTTCTGGTTGTTTTCGTCGTCCTTGTCGATACCGAAAAATTCTAAGGTCTGTTTTATCTCGTTGACGTCAGTAGAACGAAAGGCAAATTTCAAGCCGATATTGTTTTTCAGACTTTCCTTTGACACGTCGCCAGAAGATTGTGTAACGAAATAAACGCCTGCCTGCATAGCTCGCCCAGCACGAACCAGCTTATTTGATAAGGTTTCTCCTTGTGCCACATTTAAGAACGCCCACGCTTCGTCTAAATCGACAATCTTAAAAATGCTTCTGTCCGAATGGATAAAATCAAGGGCAAAGGTACTAATCACAATCAGCATAGACACAGACAACAATTCAATGGTCGTGTATTCTTCAAAAGTGGTATCTTTATCTGGCAGTACAAGGTCGGCTACTTGAATGATATTGAGCTGATTATCCAGACTGATAGCATTTTCTACCGTACCGTCTGAAAACAGCAGGTGTGCAAAGTCGTAGTCCGTGAAGCTGTCGATATGGTCTGCGATATTTCTTGATATGGGCGTATCTTCACGGCGTAGCTCGTCTATCACATGGAGCAAGCCCCGACTGTCGCTCTGGGTAACGGAGCGTACTGCCTTACGAAGTACGGGGAATTTTTCGCCGTCCCTTGAAGAAATACCCGTAAGGAATGTTAAGATGTCGATTGCCAGACTTTCAGCGTCTTTTACATTCTTCATAATCACAAACGGGTCAAGAAGCCCTGCATTGTCCTTATCGCTGGTAAGATTTACGATATTGATTTCATGTGCAATCTCTGGGAGCGTTTCTTTCCAGTTACCACGCTCACTTTTAGGGTCTAACAGAAGTGCTTGACCGCCAAACAGCACCGCATAATATACCAGAAGATTGTTACAGAACGATTTCCCACCGCCAAGCGAACCGACAAAAGCAGACGCTAAAGCGTTGGTAACTGTACCTTTTACACCTTGACTGGCAAGGGACGGTTGCAGGTACACATTTCTTCCCGTATCAACAGAATAGCCCATATAGATACCCGTAGTTTCTCCTAACTGCTGTGTCGCACCAAAGCCAAGCCCAGCTAAAAAATCTGATTTTACATACTGCACATAGTCATTGATATATCGCTTGCTGGCTGGTAAAAATTCAGAATGAAGCCCCAGCATATCCCCAGCAGGACGCACCAGCTTTACATTGAGGTCGTCGTAAAAGTCCTTGACTTCATCACAACGGCGTTTCAGCTCGTCAAGATCGGGTGCAGACACCCGTATGACGTAGCTTAACTTATACATACTTTCTTTTGTCTGGTCTAAATCAGTTTCCAGCTCGTCCACGCTGTCTAAAGCGTCCACCACATTTGAGCTGGTTTCACTTCCTGCTTGATAGGCGTGATTATCAAGGTCTTTCAGTTCCTTTTTCTTGTTGCGGACGGTCGTTAATGCTTTCCGATTTTCCACGATTTCTACATTCATAGAAGTATCAACGGGGAATGTGAATTGCTGTTGCTGGAAATAGAAGATTTCACTTGACGGAAAATCAAGCTCGCCTACAATCGCATTGACGGTAAAATAGGACACATAACTTTCCTTGTCCTCATGTTCCAATCTTAAATACCGCTGGCTTTCCTCAATCACACACCTTGTCGGACGGATAAGGTCGTAGTATTTTATCAGCGTTTCTTTGTTCAATTTCTTCTTTGGTAGCTGGTACTCATAATCTTCATAGGCAATACCGTCCCTGCCGTAAAGATGTTCCATGAGATACCCAAAATCATTGATTTCCAAGCGACGCACCTTAAAGCGACGGGAGATTTTATTTTCCAGTAACTTTTCCATTTTCATGTAACGGTTGATTTCATCATTCGGCATGGAAACAAAATCATTCATCAGCGTGTGGTTCACTTCATGGAGAAATTCCGTGAACGTCAGCCACGCCGATTTTTTGATGTTCTTCAGATTGAGCTGTTCTTCCGTAACCATGAGCTTAAAGCCAAGAAAAAAGCGGTAGTCCACTTGATTGTCCCCAATCATAGATACTAACGCTTCGGTCTGTTCGTCTATCTTCTGGCAGGCAACTTCCTTTAATTTTCCAGTTACCAGTTTCTTTGACTGTTCCTGCATACTGCGGATTGAGCTTTCTGTGGCAATCTGCAACGCATGAATTTTACCCTCACGGGACTGTGCGATAAGCTGTCGGAAACTGTCATGCACGATAAATTTCTGCTCTGCGGATAGAAAAGAATAGTTGTATGGTATCAGCTCATAGTAGGCGAACACCTCATTGTCCTTGTTCCAGACAAGGTTATTGTCAATATATTTTATCGGGAACATAGTTCACACTCCTTACTGCCGTGATTGTTTCATTCAATATCTGCTTATGCAGTTTTACGGCTTTTCCTGCATAAGTGATTTTTGGTCGCAGGGCATAGGTTATCTGTGATTTCAAAAAGCTGTACGGCTTCTTTCCGTCAAAGGTTTTCTGCGACATGAACCAAGTGAGAGCAACGGGAATACCAAAGTATTTGAGAAATGCTCCCTCAATCATGGAAAGTGGGGGAATATCCCCAAACAAAATGATGAGAAATTCCGTAATCACAAACCATGTAATCTGTGTAAAAGTAACGGGAAAGGGTAAGTTAAAGTCATTGATTGCATATAAGACTTTTTCCACGTTCCAGATACCCGTGTAGCTTTTAATCTTTTTCAAGTTCTTTCAGCTCCTTTCAAAATAGAAAAGGACAGCCATTTTCAGACTGTCCCTTAAAAGAGAAATACGCTGTCAGTAGCAACAATGCTTGTCGCTGATCTTCCAGCGTTAATATGGTATCTCGCATATCCCTCGGCTTGTTTCAATAAAGCAACCGCCCATATCCAAATCTCGCCCGTAGGCTTCATAGTCAATGTAATTCTGTAAGCTGGGTGGAATGTCCCCAAGTGCCTGCAATTCGTCTATGTAGTAGTAGGCAACATCTGTCATGGTTTCACAGTCGGGATAAT
Organism: Coprococcus sp. RTP21204st1_G4_RTP21204_210225; assembly: GCF_040915385.1. Lineage (NCBI taxonomy): Bacteria > Bacillati > Bacillota > Clostridia > Lachnospirales > Lachnospiraceae > Coprococcus > Coprococcus sp. RTP21204st1_G4_RTP21204_210225. The sequence continues at coordinate 43,936 of NZ_JBCPDP010000016.1, forward strand.
AGTAAATATCGTCCTTATGTTCCACGACTTCTTCCAGCGTCCCATAGTGGCTGATAAATTCGTCCAGACACTCTACGATATAGTCGGGAAGTTCCGCTATCATTTCATACATCTCATTGAGTTCTTCAATGGAAACATATTCCCCTATGCCAATGGGGAAGTTGTCGGTATCATGGATAGCGTATTCCTCATACTGTTCATTCAAGCCGATTTTTTCTTTTACATCTTCCTCGTCAATGGGAAATGTGAACCAAGCACCGACTAAATAGCCCTCGTTGTATTTGCCAAGATTAGCAATATAAACCGCCATATCATCAATCATAAGCACACCTCATTTCCTACTCTGGCAGTTCAAAGATACCGTGTTCTGTTACTAAAAATTTCCCGTGTTCCTGCAAGTGAGAAGCGTAGGCTTCAAAGTCAAAGTAATATTCTTGACAGTCCTCGGATAAATGCTTAAATGTCGGGTCGTTCATCAGCTTTTGCTTTGCAACATCTATCATGCTTTTGCAGTCGGGATAAATCGTAATCACGTTCCTGCAAATATAAAGTGCTTCTAAATTCTCAAACACCGTAAGTAGTGATACATATTCTTCCTGCATATCACTTGAAAGCTGGCGGTACATAAAATCTAATTCGTTGAGCTGGTACACGCTTGTATGTTCGTGGACTTCATCAGCATAAGGCAACACCTTTTCGATAATACGGTAATCCCCACTTTCTGCACCGATACCTAACTTTTCTTCAAACTCGGCAACATCTATCGGCAGTTCAAACCAGTATGATATTGTTTCTTCGCCAGTTGTTCCTTTCGTTTCCACCAGCACCCTTGTTTCCTGCATTGTTCCTCACGTCCTTTCTGTTGTTTCATCACATCTTGTAAGGTCTGGTACGACATACCAAACACATACTTTGAAAAATCTTCTAACTGTTTTTCTTCATAGTCGGCAGGGTTCAGTCGTTTCATTTCCTGCCACACCTTACGCTTGTAAGAGGGCAGGTCGGAAATGTATTCACAGCCGACTTTTGCCTGCATATCCTTAAAAATATCGTTCATGTCATCACTCCAATCTGATTTTAGGTAAGAAAAAAGCAGTCAATCCTAAGACTAACTGCTTTATGTATATGGATATAATTTGATTAAGTTTTAAAACCAGTTTGTTTTTTCATCTCTAAATTGAGGGTTATCGCTGTGTTGATATGGATTATAGTTATTCAGATTGCAACCATATTCTTTTAATGATTTGATTTTGTTATCTTCTGTCCATTCAATTAAGGAAATACCGTCAAATTCTTCAACGCTTCCCGTATTCATTTCATTTTTAAAATACCATTCTACGACAGTTTGATTTTCTTTATGAAAGAACTGTTTAATATCCCAAATAATGACTTTACCACGAGTATTCCATTCATTAAACCAATGTTTTACTGTTTTAAGATTTTCATATTTAGGACACCAGCTTTCCGTATAAACAACATCTTCTGTAAAAATTTTATCCATTCCTAAGTCTTGCTGTTTCAACCACATATCAAACCATAAACGAATAATTTTTTCTCTCTCATTCAAAATAGAACACCTCGATTACTTCTTTTTTCACATTATAGCACCCATACATCAGCCCCACAATAAAATTTTATGCACCGATAATCTTATTGAACAGCTCTAACAGTACATCTTTCACACCGCCAGCATTGAATACCAAGCCGACAGCAATCAAGGCAACTACCAAAAAGCCGATAAGTTTGGAAAACTCACGCTTGAACCCTAAGTAGATACCGATAACCACAATCGCCATAAGCACTAAGCTCTGTGCGTTTGATAAAAACCATTGATACAAATTTTGTCCGAAATTCATTTAATTGTCCTCGCTTTCTTTTAATTGTTTCATTTCATAGTCAGCTTCTTTGCCGACATTCAAAATACACATCAAGACTACACCGATACCCATTCCCATAGATACCAGCAGGAAATCTTTTAATAATACCCACATTTTTATCACTCCTAACTTTCTACTAAATCTTTTGCAGGGGTCGTCTGCTGTTTGATTATCATTTCATGCTTTTCTGTGAGCTTTGCCTGCTGTTCGATTGTTTCCATGTAATCTGTACCATTTCCCTTATCAATCTTTTTCAGCATTTTCAAGGTCGGTGCTACCTGCCGTTGTACCCAACGCAACGTGCGGTCTAAGGTGTACGGCTCTGGCTTTGTCGTCAGCTTCAAGCTCTGTCTGTTATCGCCGATAAACCAAGCCCAGCGGTCATTGAGTTTCCAGTCGCTTTTTCGTTTGTCGGGTTCTTCATCAACAAACCGCACATACTGGTTGATGATAGAAAAGGCGGTCTGCTCTGCGTCATAATACGTCAGCAAATCTCGTACTGCATAATAGGCACGTTCATTACGAAGCCGTATCTCAAAACGGTTGATAATATCGGCTTCTTCCAGCGGTATCCCGAACTTGACGTACTGCTCATAGTCCTTTTCATAGATACAGAAATACACATCGGATTTCAGCGAACCAAGATAAAGGGTACGCCCCATATATTCTCTGTCGTCCTCTCTATGCTTGATAAGCTCGCCCGACAAGTAAAACTTGTAACTTCTGGACTTTCCGATATATTCCCGTTTCCTGCATTTTTCCGCAAGCTCTGGAATATCCAAAATGCCCATATGGTCGTTGATAGCAAGGTCGATACGCTTCATAACACCACCGTCTACGAGTGCGTCCATGAGAAAGTCATACCAGCTTCTTTCCTGTGCCAGCAAGTAACTTTCAAACTGTCGGCAACCTCGCCCCTTTAACTCTAAAAGGACACCCTTTTCTTCGTCAGCCGACGTATAGATAAAGATGTCCCCTAAAGAATAATGCTCCGTATAACTGTAATGTCCGTAATCTTCATGGAGCATATAGTTGATATTCAGTTTTAATATATCTTTGATGATGTGCTGTATATCCAGCGTGGGAAAACGGATTTTTACATAATCAAACAGCATGGTAAGCGGTGCTTCTGGATTGAACTTTGCCAGTTCCTTTTGCAGAGTATTAAGAAGTTCCTTTGACGGCTTCATTTTTCCGCTTTCTATCTTGTTGAGATATTCCCTTGTGATACCAGAAGCCAACGCCAGCCTGCCTTGTGAGATACCGTAAGCAATCCGTTTCTCCCGTAATTCTTTTATTCCTTGTTCTTCATTCAGAACCATACCCCCAATCTGTAAAGTGTGAAGTTTTTTAAGGCGACTTCACATCTGAATTTTGCAAGGAAACTATGCGATAAGCCTTATGTTTCCTATGTTTTTTGTCTATTGTCCATTTGCAAACGTACCCCTCTGTTAGATACCGAGGGGTTTTACCTGCTGGCGTGGCTAACGCCACACCAGCAACGGCTAGTCCGTGCCGTCGCCTTTCGCTTCGCACGTCGCCGTCCCGTCCTGCCTTGCTTGTGCAAGAGAGCCGATAGTCTGCAAAAAATCATGTCCTTTCGGGACTAAAGGCGTGTAAAACTCACTGATAACGCTTGTTCCCACATCACAATATCCACGCCCCTTGATACGCTTCTGAAAAAACTGCTTTTTCACATCTGAACCAAACAGCATACCGTAACCTAATTCGCTGATACGCCCAAGTCCCACACGGAAATTGAAGTTATCTCTGATACCGTCCGAGAAATACTTTGCGTCTGGACGCTGGCAGGCAACGATAAGGAAATAACCTGCTTGTCGCCCTAACATAACGATTTTCTTTAGCTGGCTAAGTAAGCTCACGCTTTCTTTCGTCCCCAGCATTTCAAAAAACGCCACATATTCATCAAAGATAAGAAAGCAGGGTGGCAGTCCCAGATAGGCGTAGTTTTCGCCTGTCTTATAGTTCGGGTGTCGCTTCATTTCCTCGCTTCGCTGTACCATGCCCTCATAAAAGGCATTGACGCAGTCTATCATTTCTTCTTTGGTATGATACACATTTCCCATAACTGTCCCTAAGTCCGCAAGGTCACCGTTCTTCGGGTCTAAGATATAAAGGACAGCGTTGGTATGCAGTAAGGCTTCAATGAGCGTTAGCAAAAAATAGGTTTTACCGCCACCAGTCCCACCAGCAATCAGAGCGTGAGGGAGTGCGTCATATTCCCAGACAAGATTTTTCATCAATCTAAGACAGCCGTTCTCTGCCCGTACTTCATCAATGGTAATGCGGTTTGCTATCATATCATAAAGCAGGATATATTCGATATATCCGTCATGCAGGGTCTTGTCGGTCAGCTCACAATACAAGCCACTTTCCAATTTATCCTCTAACCGTAAAAGCTGGTCTTGATATTTCCCCAGCGTAATTTCACAGCGGATATGAAGCAGTCCCTTTTCCATTTGATAATAAATCTTTGGAAACCAGACGATTTTTTCCCTTGATCTGCTTTGCAGGTCAGTAAAAAAACCGCTGTCTTGTACGGTATCGGCTTCATACCACTTGTTTTCCAGTACCATTCTTGCCAGCTTTTGACGGTGCAGGAGCTTCTTGAAACTGTCGTAACAGAAGCGGTAATACAGAAAAGCGACCAATGCACAAACACCAGTCGATATCAGTATGGTTATGAAGTTGTAAGGGGAAAGCGTCAAGCCATTCTCAAACAAGCTGAAATGCTCCCAATCGGCACGCATGAGCTGTTTGATATTCAGTAGCAGGAGAACCGCCACGAATACAAACAGAAGCGTTCCTATGGAAAAGTGGTAGACAAGGTGCTTGTCGCTGGCTCTGATACGGTGTCCTTTATTCCAAATCTTACGCATAAAACAATCTCTCCTTTCTGTGTACGAAAAAGCAGTCAATCCTAAGACTAACTGCTTTAAACTGTCTTTATTCAAAAATAAATATATCTTCTATCGGAGCTTTTACAGCTCTTGAAATATCTATTGCCAATTTAAGTGACGGATTATATTGTGCTTTTTCTAATCTCATAATAGTTTCACGACGAACACCTACAATGTCAGCGAGTTGTTCTTGTGTTAATTCTTGTGCTACACGATATTTTTTTAAATTACATACAAACTTTGCTTCCATAATTTATTTCCTTTTTTCATAACGATATAATAAATAGTTGCTAAGAAAAAGAACAAGAGCATAGATAAGTGAAACAGAAATCAGCATAAATATTGCACACCACTCAACATTACGGGAAAACATACCTATTGCCATAAGCCAGATAACTACAAATAATAGTTTAAAACCTATCTTGTAGGCTTCTAATTGTGCCTTACGTTTATTTTCTTGAAAAAGCTCATCTTCTAAGATATGAGAAAGTTTACCTTCAAAGAAAAAACTGAAAAAACCAAAAAATATGAAAAAAGCAAAAGGAAATATTTCTCCAAATTTATAGTATGTCCAAAATCCGCCAAACCCCAGAAAACCAAACATTCCACAAAATCCCCAGTAAGGAGAAATTGTTCTTGAATATCGTTTTTCCCTGCTGTTTTTTGAAAAGACATTTTTAAAGCAGATAATTACTATATAGATAGCATATAGTGCTATTAAAGCTCCAATTACTAACATAGGAATATCCTTGTAAGAAAATACATATTCCGACATATCCATATTTTTGACCCAGCGTCCATCATTGTATAATAGGGAGTAGATTGTACCAACAATAAGCAATAAAGCACACCCTACCCCCATAAAAATAATTTTTTTAATTTGTTTCTTTGACATATTTATCTCTCCTTTCAAATGAGATGTTTTTGTATCTTTATGAGATAAATATATCACTCCGCATTGTTCGTGTCAATCAAAATTAAGACAAATACATCACTTTTATTTCTTCGGCTGTCCCTGCGGTGTAGGGTTCTGTGGACTGCCTGCGTTCTGGTTGCCTTTATTCTTCAACACAATATCCTCTGCCTTTACATACCAGTCCACATCTGCACCCGTATAGGTTTTTCTTGATACCGTATCGGCTACGGGATTGACAAGCTCCACAACTGCATTGTAAGGAAATTCCCTTAACGATACTTCTGGCGGTACAGACACGGGGATAATTCCACCATGCAGACTGCACTTCAAATCATAGATACGCTTTTTAAGCTGGGTACTCGGTGTCCCGTCCTCATTCTGTAAGAACACATCACGCACCGCTGTAAACTTTAATTCTCCAAATGTTTTCTCTTTGTCAATAACAAACCCGTTTGATAATCTCATAAATTCTTCACTCCTTTACTTTTCTTCAACTGCTACAATATCATCAGCAACTAATACATAATCGGTATGTCCCATATCCCCGATTGCGTAACCTCTGCCGTATAACTTCGGATTGACAAGTTTTACTTTCTGCTCATACTTGAACTTCTTTTCGCCAGCCTGCACGGGAATTTCTACCACAACATTTTCGCCTTTCTGTACGTCGGAATAAAGGTTATAGCTTCGTCTGGCTAAGACCCTGCGATTATTTTTATCTCTTTCAAAGACTGGCTCGCTTTCGCCTGCAAATTCAAGAGTTCCAAAAGACTGTGCCATATCTGGCACGACATATTTCATTTCCATACTGTTTTACCTCGTTTCTTTCTATATTTGATAAGTTTTTTAATTGTGATTTCTTATTCTGGCGGTTTGGGAAGTACCAGCAATCCCCCAGATAGTAAAGGGTAAAATCAATGCTTACGCACCCTTGACTATCCGTGTTCTTGCAGGTTGTAGGCAGACAAGCCAGAATAAGCAAAAATCTGCCGTTTGACAGCTTCGGCGGAGAGCGTGATTTTTCTTTCCTCATACCGTTACCGCCTTATGATTTCTTCATTTTACGGCGTTTGTAAAGATATGTTCCAGCCAGTCCACCAGCAGACGCAAGCAACATCACGATAAATGCCATTACATTTGTACTGTCGCCCGTTTTGGGACTGTCGCTAGGTCTGTTAGGCTTTTCCGGTGTCGGTGGTGTTTCGGGTTTCTCTGGTTCTTCTGGCTTTTCCTTAAAAGTAATCGTCTGTCCCTTATCCTCAATATCCTTATGCTCGGTAACTTTCTTCGGCTCGTCTGGATTGCTTAAATCGTATAATTCCTCAAAAGTTACAAGCTGTTTGCCGTCAAGAGAAGTAGCGTCAAACGTAAAAGCAACTTCCACTTTCATAGTTTTGCTGTCAGCAATAAAAGTGTAATCACTTTCCACACGTTTTCCATTGATAAGAAGTTCTGCATTTTCTTCTTTCAACATCTGCCAGCCCACAAGTTTGTACTGTGTACCGACTTCTAAGCCCTCTAAGGTTACGGTATCAATGATTGTAACGTCTTTTCCTGCTTTAAGCTCTTTGTTGCCGTCCTTATCGGTAGCGGTAGTATGTATCTTGATGATACGCTCTGTGATAAGTACCGTTTGCCCGTCGTCCTCAATGTCTTTGTGTTCTGCAACTTTTACGGGTTCGTCTGGATTGCTGAAATCATATAATTCTTCAAAGGTAACAAGGTTTTTGCCACCTAAAGCAGACGCATTGAATGTATAGGAAATTTCCACTTTCATTTCTTCATCATCAGCGACAAAGGTATAATCGTTTTCTACACGTTTCCCGTCAATGATAAGCTCGGCGTTTTCTTCCTTTAACATCTGCCAGCCTTTCAACTGATACTTTGTGCCTTTTGTAAGTCCGTCTAATTTGACAGTATCAACGATTGTAACCTCTTTTCCTGCAAGGATAGTCTTTTCGCCGTCTTTGCTGGTCGCTGTGGTATGAATAGAGATTTCTTTTTCGTATTCATCAGTTAGCGTTCCTAAATCAATCACAAGGTTATTTCTTGATACCACGATTTCAAAAGGTGGGATAAGTTCAAAGCCTTTGTTACTATCGCAACGCATTTCTTCAATGATATAGGTATCATAAGGTAATGCCCCCTTGCTGTCGTCTGGTTCAGAAGTCCCAAACCACACACCGTCCTCACTGGTCTTGCCTGCGTTTGTATTGTGCTTATGAGAAGCCCAGTCAGCAGAAGTGGAAAACTGCCCGTTATCATCAGTTACCACAACATGATTTTCGCCCGTTGTCTTGCTTGTGATCCTAAAAGGAACATCAGCAAGACGCTTATGTGTGCCTGCACCGATTTTTACACCCTCAATATCTCCACGCTTAATCTGATTGTAGATAGAATGAGCTTCGTCGGTTAAGTCCACGATTTTTCCATTTTCTGTGATTGTAAAATCAATCGGTTTTGCACCGTCAGTTAAGTAACCGTCGGGAGCTTCACTCTCAACAATACGGAATTTTCCATAAGGTAAGAGGTCAGAAGAAGTAGAAGCGATACCCTCAATATCTGTACGAATAGTTTTTACGACTTCATTTTTCTTATATAGCTTGCCCTCAACCAAAACAGAATTATCATTTAAGGAAATGATGTCAAAGACAGTATCTTTCAGAGTGGCACTTCCTTGTGGCTTTGTATCGCCCGTTTCTAAATCTCGTTTCTGAATTTTGACACCGCCACGGATAACCTTGTCTGATACGGAAAACTGGTTACTTCCAGATAATACGGCAAGGTCGCCGTCCTCGGTAATCTGTGTTACATATAAGCCCTTAATCTGTTCGGACTTATCGCCAGCCTGCATATATGCACCCTCTAACAAGTAGCCGTTTGGAGCTTTCGTTTCCTCAACGGTTAGCGTTCCAAGTGGAAGAACCGCCTTGCCGTCCTGCATATAGAAGCTATCGCCAGATACCTTGTATGCGTCCGCTAATTTTGTAATGTAGTGAGTTGTCCCGTCGCTATCTGTTTCAGCGATTGTCTTTGTAACCCATGTACGAGTAGCTTTGGCAGGGAGATTGTCTTTATTATAGAAGCCTGCATAATACTTCCATGTAAATTCCGCACCTGCTAAAGAAGCGTTCCCTTGCGGATTGTCTTTCTGTGTTTCCATATCAATCTTGAAAAGCTCAATCAAAGTGTCCGTTACTTTTGGTGTATCTGATACATTCAAAGTTGCTGTTTCGCCAGCTTTGATTGTTAATGGATAGATTGTCTTATCCACTTTATATCCTGCTGGTGCGGATAATTCCTTGATATAGACTGTGCCTGCTTTTACCTCTGCAATATCTGTATTTCCGTTTTCATCAGTCGTAAGGGTGGCAAGCTGTTTCGTGCAGTCCTTATCAGAAAAGACACCATAGGTCGCACCAGCGATAGAGTAATTCCCGTTACCGTCTGTAATGCTGGTATTACTGGAAGTCTTTTGCAGTTTCGCATTTCCGACATTCAGCTTCGCCCAGAATTGTCCCAATTCCTGCCCCTCGCCAGAGTAGATATAACCGCCACATTCATAGCGTTCTTTATTCTCTTTGACAAAGGCTCTTGCACCAGAGAAAACTTCGTCCTGCGTTGCCTTTGGAATTTCATCATAAGAAGCTCGCACGTTATCACATTGCCAGCCAAGATGTACGCTCAATCTCTGCCAGACGACACATTGTTCCAACAGATAGACTTGTTTGTAGTTAAATTCCTTGTGAGCTTCGCCATACTGTTTGACATACTCTAAAGATAACGCCACATCTGAAATCTGATCGGCACTCATGCGTGAGCTTGCGTCAGCTCTGGTCTTGTAACCATTCTTAAAATCTGTATTAATGTCAATACAATAGGCAGTTTCGTCCTCGACTTTCATATAACCCTCATTGAATGTCGAACCGATAGAACCGTCATTCATTACTTTTTCAATGATACCGACACGCTCTGCACTTTCCGTCCAGTATTGCTTACTTTCTGCATGGACGGGTGTAGTCGGTAAAGCAGTAACGACAGTTGCAAGAGCTAAGAAGCCCGTACACAATCGTTTCCATGTCTTTTTCATAAATCTAATGCTCCTTTCATTTTGGGTGATAAAATAGCCGTCCAATAAGAACGGCTGAAAATAGAAAAGGAACGTCATTTTAGGCGTTCCATAATCTATAAAATATTCAATTTTTTATACTGATGTGTTGCTCATCAAAATCTCAAATTAAGGTTATTTGACACCAATTTTGACACCAATTTTTTGTATATTGACGATTTTTGATGAAATATGATAAATTCATAAAACCCGTGAAAAGCCTGTAAATAGGCACTTTACGGCACTCTATGAACTAAGACAAAAGCTACGCTGTAATAACAATAGGTGAGTGCTAATTATTTTGTGAAGATTTTGTGAACGAACTTGCAAAGGCGTCTATTTTTGCTATTTTATAGGGCGACAGCCCGGCAACGAGGAAATTCTTTCCCGAGCTGTGCATGGCGTATCTCTCAGCTTCCCAGGGATTTTTCACTTGCTTTCGCACTCGATTTTCTTGATTTGACCACATTTTTACGACAAATCTTCGGAAAAATATATTCGTCTGATTTTCTTACTACACTTCTCCAGCAATATCATATTTTCTGACAAAATTTTGTACTTTGTTCCACTCTTTTCTAACTGTGCTTTATACTTTTCACACTCCTGTACAATCGCTTTTTTTGCATACTCTGTCGTTTCTCCATCATGATTTGAAAAAACAATGTCTAAGTGATACAAGCTGCTTTAATTCTTTTCATTGTAACTACATCTCTTTCAATTTAAAGATACGTCACATAGAAAAAGGGATCCTTCACTCAGTAAATTTGAATGAAATGATCCCTAATTTTCATGTAAATCGTACTTGGTTTTACAATACTAATTATACTTTATTTTTTGAAAAATGTAAGCAAATTTTTATTTTGCACACTCAATAATTATCGCTTCACATCTGTCATATCCAAGCTGTGAGCTGTTCAGACACAGCGTATAATTGCTCGTTTTTCCCCATTTCTGATCCGTATAAAAATTATAATTCGTCATACGCCTTTTATCTGTATCTGCCATCATTTTGACAGCTTCCTTTTCTTCTACATTATATAACCCCATAATTCGCTTTGTTTTTTCCGGCATATCCCCATAGATAAATACATTCAGCACATCGTCCCTATCCTTCAGAATATAGTCTGCATTTCTTCCGATAATCACACAAGATTCCTTATCAGCCAGTTCTAAGATAACCTTTCTCTGTGCCTCATACACCATGTCTTCTACTGATTTTCCTGTAATATCACGTCCGGCAAATGCATATGCAAATAATCCTTTTTTCGGAGATAATTCTGCATTTTTCTGAACATACTCCGGTGACAAACCGGACTTCTCTGCAATGTCATTAATAATATTTTTATCATAATAAGCAATCCCAAGTTTCTTCGCTACTTTTTCTCCGATGAAACGTCCACCGCTTCCAAATTCTCTACTGATTGTAATAATTCTTTTCGCCATCTCTGATTCCTCCTTAATTCAAAACATCTACTTTATTTTTTCTGATTCTCTTTAAAAATACATAACCTGCAAAACATGAAACTATTTCAGTAATCGGAAATGACCACCAGATTAATGAAATGCCCATCTGTCCATTTCTGACAAACATAGAAAAAATTCCGGCCAGCGGCAGTATAATAATGAGCTGTCTCAAAAGCGAAATAACAAGGGACTCTATACCACCATTCAGTGCCTGATAAATACCCTGATAAGCAATATTGATGCCTGCAAACAAAAAGCTGACTGAGATTATTCTCATTGCTTCAATAAAATATTCTCTTGACTGTCCCGCATTAAACAGCGTTGCAAATGCTCCGGGGAAAATCTCTGTGATTGTAATTCCCAGAATCATTAACACAATTGTATAGATCAGACCATATTTGATTCCATCCTGAATTCTCTTTTTACTTCTCATTCCATAAGCAAATGCAATGATCGGGGTGATCGCATCTCGCAGACCAAAAGCGAGAAACAGTACAAACTGCTGAACTTTATAAAATAATCCATAGGCTGTCTGTGCTGCTGGATTGAACTTCAGGATCAGATTCATCACATAAACCATAATGGACATCAATGCCTGTGCAATGATTGCCGGAAGTCCGATTTTATAGATTTCTTTGATAATTCCGCCATCCGGCTTCATGTATTTTGCCCCATGCTCGAATTCCTTATTGAATTTGATATGAAAGATAAGCAATAATACTGCGGATGCTACCTGACCAATTACAGTTGCATAAGCTGCACCTTTCACTCCCATTTCCGGGCAAGGACCAATACCATAAATCATGATCGGATCAAGGATAATATTTACAACGGCTCCAACCACCTGACCAATTGTGGAATAAAGAGAACGACCTGTTGCCTGTAATAACTTTTCAAATAAAGAAAAGAAAATAATACCAAAAGAGATTACGCAGCATATCCTCAGATAGCTGACTCCCATCTCCAATACTTCTGTATCTACTGTCTGTGATGAAATATATGCTTTCACCCCAAAGATACCAAACAGTAAGCAGACCACATAAATGATCACTCCAAGAAACAGACTGTTTCCTGCTACCTTTGCTGCTTTTTTACTATTCCCTTGACCAAGTGTCCTTGCCAGAAGTGCATTGGTTCCGACACCCGTTCCGATTCCTACTGCGACCATAAGCATCTGAACCGGGAATACCAAAGTCAATGCATTTAATGCTGCCTCACTGCCTACTCTCATATTTCCTACAAATGCACTGTCTACAATGTTATAGACTGCCTGCAATGCCATAGATAGGATCATCGGGATTCCCATCTGGACCATCAGCTTATTTACCGGCATCTCCTTCATCTTGTTGCTTTCCGCCATTTTTTAAACTCCTTTCTTTTTGGCACAAAAAAAGTGCGCACCTTGTCATATAAGCTGGACTTACGCTGACACGCTACACACTTTTTCATGGCGATATTGATTTTTGCAAAATGAAAACGAGTAGCTGGTAAACTGGATTTACGCTTACTTGCTACTCGTTTCTTGTAATTATATTTCCTCTTTTTCAAAAAGTCAAACAAAATTTTCCTTACATTCTCTCTTCTTTTTACGCATAACAAAAGCGGGTGATGGGAATCGAACCCACGTATCCAGCTTGGAAGGCTGGTGTTCTACCATTGAACTACACCCGCGTCTTAAAGACAAGTAATATGATATCACATCTCAGAAAAAATGCAAGCCTTTTTTTTATTTTTTGATCACTTTTATTACTTTTTGTCCACTTTATTTTCTGACCTCTATTTTATCTATTTCGGTTCTTTTCCTTCCATTTCCACATATATTTTATCAATCACCTGTTTTCTATCCGATCGGAGTTCCTTTTATGTTTTCCAGATTAAAATCAAAAAATATTATACGGATCTGTTTTCTTTTCCTCGCGGCTTTCTTTGTGGGAACCGGCGCTGCATTTCTGCATGATCATTTCTTTCCAGCCGCTGTTCCCACCTCTTCTGAAGGCAACTGGGGGCTCAGCTTCCAAACGGATGGGGATCCCCCTGTCGGCAATGCCACATTTGACGAGTTGAAAAAATTTGATGCCTTTTACGCACAGGACACCGGCGAAAAGGTAATCTACCTTACTTTCGATGCCGGTTATGAAAATGGAAATACACCGGCTATTCTGGAAGCTCTTACGAAACATCAGGCTCCAGCAACGTTCTTCGTCGTCGGCACACTTCTGGAAAGCAATCCAGAACTTATCAAACAGATCCTCGCTGCCGGTAACACCATCGGCAACCATACCTGGCATCACAAAGACATGTCACAGATTTCTACAATGGAATCCTTTTCTGAAGAAATCCAGACAGTTGAAAAACTGTATCGGCAGATCACCGGACAGGAAATTTCCAGATTTTATCGTCCACCACAAGGCAAATACAGCGAAGCCAACCTGAAAATGGCACAGGATCTTGGCTATCATACCTTCTTCTGGAGTCTCGCCTACGTCGACTGGTATCAGGATAGCCAGCCATCCCACAAAGAGGCTTTTGAAAAGCTGCTTGGGCGGATCCATCCCGGTGCCATCGTTTTACTCCACAGTACGTCCTCTACAAACGCTGAAATCTTAGATGAACTTCTCACCAAATGGGAAGAAATGGGTTATCATTTTGCTTCTCTTGATGACCTTATAAAAGCTACTGCATCTTAGGAATTTTTCTCTGTCACTTTATCGGAGGATTCTCTAATCGATCAGTCCATATTTCTTCATCGCATAAGCAATTCCATCTTCTTCAACGGTCTTTGTAATAAATTCTGTATAAGGTTCCAGCACCTGGTCATGCGCGCCCATCGCAATCGCATGCCCGGCATGCTGGAACATTGCCAGATCATTGCTGCTGTCTCCAAATACATATGACTGATCTCTCGTCATTCCAAAATGCTCCAGTACCCAGTCAATCGCAGTTCCTTTTGTATAGCCCTTGAGGATACATTCAAACGTATTACTTCCACGGTCGATTACTTCCATATCATCTTTGATAAATTCAAAAAATGCTTTTACATCACTTTTTTCATCCGTATAAATAAAGATTTTATCATATGGACATCTTCTCTGCTCCATATAACGCTCGATTCCAAGTCCACGGTTGTTCATGTATTTTTTTGTATTTTCCAATCTGTCAAATCTTGAAACTCTTGAAGTGAAATACACATCTTCTGCTCCCTCAAAAATCCCATCAATCTGACATTTTGTCATATAATCAGCGATCTCATCGCCCCTCTCCGGATCCAGATGCTTTTCAAAAATAATTTCTTCATCAAATGTAAAATAAATCCCACATCCACACAAATATCCATCAAATGGAAGTTTTTTCAGTTCCACCGGAACACTGCAGTATGTTCTTCCTGTATTGATAAATAAAAAATGTCCTGCGTCGTGTGCCCTTTTAAGTGCATCTACCGTACTTGCGGGAATCTCTTTTGTAATCTCACTGAGTACGGTCCCATCAATATCAAAAAATAATGCTGCTCTATTCATTCTACCTTTTCCTCCCGGTTATACTCCAATTACACGATACTCATTATACTCATATCTCACCATTATGCGCAACCCTTTTTCATTTGCTGCAAAATATCTGTGATAAATACCATTTTGACTTCTCCATATAAAAGTAATATAATAGATGTTGTACAATTTGAAAAAGGGGTAATAATAATGAATAAAAGAATCGATAAGAAAAAACAGAAAAGAACACTTGAATCAGCAGTAACTGCTACAGCTACATCATCAGCACCGGCTACAGCAACTCCTGTTGTAGAGATAAAAGAAGTTGTAAAAGAAGTCAAAGTACCAGTAGAAGTTCCTGCCAAAAATCCTGCATTTTATGTTCAGTACCAGAGTGCAGAATATACTGTAGCCGCTATCACAGAACGTGTGATCGCTGACTGCAATGCAAAGGGACACGCTGTAGAAAATCCGGAAGCTCTCTCCATTTATCTGAAACCAGAAGATAAAAAAGCATATTACACCCTTGGAGGGTTCAATGGATATATTGAATTATAAAGGAGTATTTTATGGCGCTTAACTTTCAACAGCTTGGAATGCTTGCAAAACTGAAATCCGCATTTTCCACTTTTCAACAGCAGCATCCTAAATTTATGCCTTTTATTCATGCAGTAAAAGGAGATGCATGCCGCAAAGACAGCATCATCGAAATCTCCGTCAAATCTCCGGAAGGACGGAATTATACCACTAATTTCCGTGTTACCGAAAAGGATTTGGAACTTATCCAGATGCTGAAAGATATGCAGGAAAACCAATAAAGTATACAAAAGCAGGTAAGAAAGGATAGAATTTCTTACCTGCTCTTTTTTTATCTTACTTTAGCATTTCTTTGCTAATACAAAGGAATGGCCTTCCATTTTTATTGCCTGAAGGCTGACTTTTTTACCGGTATATAAATCCATATACTCTCCCTCTTCTTCGATCCAGGCTGTCCGGTCCTCTTCTGCGAAATTAAAAAGTGCTGTCATCTGCTCGCCCTCCAGTTCCCGCACAACTCCAAGGATTCCATTTTCCCAGGTATCAAGCGTCCAGACATTTGCCGATGCATCAAATACTTTTTCTTTACTTCGGATGGATCTAAGTTTTCCAATTCCATCAAACAGTTCTTTTTGTACCGTTCCTTTTCTCTTTCGTCCGTCTGCCAGCTTCCAGTCAAATTTTCCTCTGTGGATATACCTGGAATCAACCCGTTTTTCCGGATCATTTTTATAAGTATAATCATTTACCTGACCAATCTCATCTCCACTGTAAAGCATTGGAATTCCGGATTGCACCATCATATATGCATGCAGCATCAGATCAAATCTGACTGCTCTTTTTTTCTTTTCTTCATTTTGTTCAAATCCGGCACTTTCAATTCCACACATGGAAGCTGTCGTTGCACAGAATCTGGCATCTCCTGTTATCGGATCTTCATTATAAAGTTCCCCGCGGCTCACACTTTCTGCGATCTTTCCCGTGAAGAAGTCATTCAGATATCTTTTGTGTGGGACTTCCTGCATTCCCCAACCAGAAAGAGTCTGGAAATCCAATCCCCATCCAATATCATCATGACATCTGAGGTAATTTAAGAAAGTATACTCTTTCGGAAGGTTGTTCATAATATCAAGCTGCATCCGTAAAAGTCTGGTATCTCTCGTCGCAACCGTATTCCATGTAGTAGCCATCATGGTTACATTATAAAGCATATGACATTCCGGCTTTTCTATGGTACCAAAATAAGGAACTACTTTTTCCGGTTCCATCACGACTTCCCCTAATAATACAACCGACGGACACACAATCTCCCCGATCATACGCATCATCCTGACTATCGTATGTACCTGTGGAAGATTTCTGCAGCTTGTCCCCATTTCCTTCCAGATATAAGGAACTGCATCGATCCGCAGAATGTCAATCCCCTGATTGACCAGGAAAAGGAAATTATACATCATTTCGTTAAACACTCTCGGATTCTTATAATTCAGATCCCACTGGTAAGGATAAAAGGTAGTCAACACGTAGTGTCCGATTTCAGGAAGCCAGGTGAAATTCCCCGGTGCAGTTTCCGGAAATACCTGTGGCACTGTTTTCTCATATTCTCTGACATAGTTTTCATTGTCACAGAAAAAATACCGGCTCATATATTCGCCTTCACCCATTCTTGCCTTCTGTGCCCATTCATGATCTTCGGAAGTATGGTTCATCACAAAATCCATACACAGATTCATGTCTTTTTCATGGCAGGCTTCAGCCAGATCTGCAAGGTCTTCTATGGTTCCAAGTTCCGGCTTTACTTTTCTGAAATCCGCAACCGCATAGCCTCCATCGGATCTTCCCTTTGGCGAATCGAGAAACGGCATCAGATGAACACAGTTTACACCACATTCTTCCAGATACTTAAGCTTTCCTTTGACTCCTCTTAAATTTCCGGCGAAATTATCAATATACAGCATCATTCCCAGCATGTTTTTTTTTCGATACCACGCCTGATCCTTTTCCTTCTCCAGATCTCTCTTTCGAAGTTTCGCATTTCTTGCACGATAGTAATTCTGCATCTGTTCACAGAGCTCTGCAAACATTGCTTCATTATCATATAATTCCATATAGAGCCAGCGAAGCTCATCCATATGCTTCGCCAGTCTCTTTTCAAAAATATCATTTGTTTTTCTCATTTTTATTCGACCATTTCCAGATAAATCTGATATGCTTTGTACTCACCAAATTCAAGCGGCATCGGAATTCCAACTTCCATCAGCGCCTCTGCCGGATAAATTTTTCCGGTATTTGAATCTTTATAGAATTGTCCGACACACAGACCTTTCATTTTTACATAATTTACTGTCATGTTTCCATGGATTTCAAGCATAACTACATTTACAAGTACTTCTTTCCCATCTTCTGATACAAATTCCCATGCGCCGATTTCTTCTGCGAATGGATTACTCAGTCGATAGTAAAGTCCATTTTGTACAAGCTGTGCATATTTTTTGTATTCTACTATCTGTTCCCTGATCTCTCTGCGCTCTTCATCTGTCATTTTCGCCGGATCCAGTTCATAGCCGAAGGTTCCTGCCATGGCACAGACACCTCTTGTATGGAGTGATGTCTTTCTTCCTGTCTGATGATTCGGAACTGCAGATACGTGAGATCCAACTGCAGATACCGGATACCCAAAGGATGTTCCGTATTGGATCCTTACACGATCCACTGCATCGGTATTGTCACTGCACCAGATCTGTGGTGTATAATACAGCATTCCCGCGTCAAAACGACCTCCACCACCACTGCAGCCTTCGATCAGAAGGTCTGGATAGCGGCTTATAATACGCTCCAGGAAATCATAAAGTCCAAGCATGTAGTCATACTGCACACTGCCCTGTTCTTCTGCTGTCATAGAATATACTTCTGCCATACTTCGGTTCATATCCCATTTTACATATTCGATATTTCCCTGATCGAGCACCTGACACATCTGCTCATAAACAGCATCCACAACTTCTTTTCTCGAAAAATCAAGGAGCAGCTGGTTTCTTCCTTTTACCGGTTTTCTTCCCGGAATCTGAATTGCCCAGTCCGGATGTTCACGGTAAAGATCACTGTCTTCATTTACCATCTCCGGCTCAAACCAGAGTCCGAATTTAACACCTAACGCATTGATCCTGCTGATCAGGTCACCAAGACTTCCCTGCAGCTTTTCTTCATTAACCTTCCAGTCGCCAAGTCCACTGTTGTCATCATTTCGACTTCCAAACCATCCATCATCCAGTACAACCATATCGATTCCCAGATCCTTTGCCTGCTCGGCAAGATGATAGATATCTTCTCCCGTAAAATCAAAATAGCATGCTTCCCAACTGTTGATCAGTACCGGTCTTACTTTTTCTTTATATTTTCCGCGACACAGATTTTTACGGATACATCTCTGCAGATTCTGGGAAAGCTTTTCAAGTCCCTGATTGCTGCAAGTTAAAATAACTTCAGGGATCACAAATTCCTCTCCTTTTTTCAGTGGATAAGAAAACTGTTCTTCCTGCAGTCCCATCTGCATTCTTGTCTGCCCGAACTGATCCTTTTCTACTTCTGCTTTAAATCCTCCGCTGTATACAAAAGACATTCCATAACAGGTACCGGCATCTTCTGTCGTTTCTTTTTCTGCCAGTATCATCATCGGATTGTACTGATGGCTGGATGTTCCTCTGCGGCTTCCAATTACAAAAGCTCCATGTCCTACCGATGTTCTTTGCATATTTCTTTCCATCGCATGGCGGCCGTAAAATGAAATCACATCAAACTCACCGTGAAGGAAATCAATACAGGCTGCCTGTGCTTTTGTCAGTCTGATTTTATCTTCTTCTGTATTGATTACTTTTGCACTTCTTGTGATCACATCATACTCCGGAAGAACTCCATAAATTAATTCTACCTGTAATCCTGTCACCTGATCTTTCATATAAATGATCAGAGTCTGGGCTTCCTCTTCGGCAGCATAAACTGCCGGAAGTCCCTTCAAATTGTATTTTCCATCACAAATCTCATATCCCTGATATCTAAGATCGCATCCAAAAGAACCATCTGCATTTACAAGGTCAAGCACCGGACTCCTGAAATCTCCTGTCAGTCGACACGGAAATTCCTGCGGCAGCACATCAAGGGAATATGTTCTGTCATTTCCTGTATCCTGCGGATTTCCTGAGAAGCCACGGTCTGCATAGGTCAGAAGATAATCCATAACTCCATCTGTCTTTCTTCCATAATATAAATGCAGTAAAAATCCATATGCATCAATTTGCATCTGATACGTTGTATTTTGGGTATGTAATGTAAATGTTTTTGCTTTCTCGTTGTATATGATTCCCATATTCTTCTCCTTAAGCTTCTGTCAAATTTATTTTACTGCGCCATTTACAACACCGTTCAGAATCTGTTTCTGACAGATCAGATAGAAAATCAAAATCGGAAGCAGTGCCAGTAAATAGGATGCAAATGCAAGATTATAATTGGTTCCAAATTGTGTCTGGAATGTCATCTGTGCAAGTGGCAGTGTGTTCACATCACTACCTGCCAGAATTACAAGTGGTGTCATAACATCATTCCATGTACCGAGTGCTGTAAGTACCGCTACTGTTGCATGCATCGGTTTCATTATTGGGAAAATAACGCTCCAGTAAGTTTTCCAGGTTGTTGCCCCGTCTACATGTGCAGCCTCTTCCAGTGCCATCGGAATATTTTTCAGATAACCGGAGTATAAGAGCACATTCATCGGCATATAAAATACAAGATAACACAAAATAACACCGAAAATATTGTCAATTCCCATCTGTGCTGTCTGCTTCACAAGTGGCATCATCAAAATTGCAAATGGAACAAACATACCGCTTACAATGTAAAGATAGGCGCCTTTGTAAAATTTACTGGTACTTTTACTTCTTCCGATCACATAACCGATCATAGAATGAATCAGAATGGAAAGAACCACCGTTACAATCGTTATCAGCACACTGTTGCCCAGTGAATGCCAGAAATCTGTTACACGCATTGCTTCTGCAAAGTTAGAAAAGCTCCAGCTTTTTGGCAGTGATAAGATTCCGGAAATACTGTTTGTCATTTCCGACGGTTTCTTAAATGCAATCACAACTGTAAGATAAAGAGGAAAAATAACGGTTACAAGACCCAGAATCAATAAAATTGTGATTGGCCAGTTTACTCTTTCTTTCACCTTTACTTTCATTATAACTGTTCCTCCTTATTTCCCAAAAAGTTCATCTGTAATACAGAGATCACAACGATCACTACAAAGAACACAACTGCATTGGCACTCTGGAACCCGAACTGTCCTCCAGCCATACCATTGTTATAAATCAAAAATGAAATTGATTCTGTACTCTGCGCCGGGCCTCCTTTGGTAAGAGCCATGATCTGATCAAATACCATCAGAAAATTCTTCATGCAAAGTACCATATTGATGGTAAAGAATGGAAGGATCAGTGGAAATGTCAGATTCTTGAATTTTTTCCATCCGGTCGCTCCATCAAGAGAACCTGCTTCGTATACATCCTCCGGTACCGTCTGAAGTCCGGAAATATAAATAATCGTATTCATTGCAACAGACTGCCATGCACATACAATTACGATCGCAACCCATGCCCATTTTGAGCTTGCCAGGATACTGTCACCTTTTCCGCCCATCATTTTTACAACTGTCGGAAGAATATAAGTGAAAAAGTAATTGAAAATATAGCCCACTACAAGTGCTCCTAAAATATTTGGAACGAAATACATTCCTCTGAGTGCACTTTTAAATTTAATTTTACTGTTTAATCCAAGAGCTAAAACAAGACTTAACACATTTACAACTATTGTTGCAACAATTGCAAGCTTGAATGTAAACAGGTAGGATTTCCCGACTCTTGCATCAGTAAATAAGTCTGTATAATTCCGAATACCTACCCAGTCAAACTCGCCATATCCTCGAAAATTTGTAAAACTATAAATAACACCTTTAATAAGTGGCAGCGTATTAAAGCAGAAAAACAACGCAAGTATCGGTATCGTAATCAGTAAAAATGTCCGCTTTCTGCCATTCATCCTTTTCAATTTATTCATGATCTGTATCCCTCCTACTTGCCTGCTTCATAATCTTCCATCATACGAATGATATCCCTGTTATATCTGATCCAGTCTTTGTCAAATTTTTTCAGAAATGCGTCAACATCCTGGTTTATGAGAAATGTCTGGATTTGTGCATCGACTGCCATTTCTGACGGATAATAGTGATCCTGGTAATCCGCCATACGGTTATCCTGAATATATGGTTTCATATCTTCCAGTTCCGGAGCCAGTGCAAAATCTTCGTCTTTACAAGGCACCGCATTCTGTGCATCTAAGTATGACTGGATACTATCATGATCCATCAGGAAATCAAGTACTTCATATGCCGCTTCTTTATTTTCACATGTATCCATCACGCAGAACTGAAGGTCTACTCCTGAATTTAATACATTGTCCTCTTCCGAATCATTAGCCGGCATAACAAAGGATCCGATATTCATATCCGGATTTACAGATTTGATCTGCGGAATTGCATAGCTTCCGATTGTATACATCGCTGATTCACCATTTGCAAATGCAGTACATGCATCGTTGTATCCGTATCCAAACGGTCCATCTTCACCATAATTTAACAATTCAAGCATTTTTTCTGCCACTTGCGGATATTCTTTGGAGAAGGTTGTTTCTCCTTTATTCACCTGCTGACAAACATCGGATGGTGCAAGTCCGACTGCAAGTGCATTCCAAGGTGCAAGGCAGGTCCAGGTATCTTTATATCCAAAATAAAGTGGCTGGATTCCTTCATTCTGAATCTCCTCGCAAAGAGAAATAAATTCATCCCAGGTCTGCGGAATCTCCCATCCATGTTCCGCAAACATATCTTTGTTATAGAGCACTCCTGCCGCATTTGCCACATACGGAAGCCCATATGTTCCTTCTGTCGGAACAAACTCCAATCCTTCAATAATATCCAGATAAGCAGGTTTTACCTCACTAAGTCCTTCATAATCTGAAAGGTCAGCCAGTATTCCTGAATCAACAAAATACGAATAATTGATATCTCCTCCGATTCCGATAATATCCGGATAATCTTCTCTGATAAAACGTGTTTTCAAAATTGTTGTCGCATCATTTGGGGAAGATATTTTTAAATGGATATCATCATGTGTCTCATTAAATTCTTTTTCGAGCTGTTCAAATATATCTACCGCCTCTGGTTTATACTGAACAAGTTCAATTTCCACTTTTCCGCTTTTTGGATTTTGCTGACATCCCTGTAATACTGCTGATGCCATCAGAATACAGGACATTCCCAAAACAATTGCTGCTCTTTTCCTTCTCATTTTTTCTCCTTCCTCACAGGTATATTTTCACTTTGCTACTCCTCGATATATCAAGTACTTTGTTTATATTTGCATTATAACATACCATTATGCGTTCAAGAATAGCATTGTATTTGATGTTTTATTCCAAAATGCTATTTTTTTCTATTTTTTTGTAAACGAACTAGCATTTTGGTATATTTCGGTTGCAATCCATTTTCAGATTAAGTAAAATATAGATATATTCACTGAATTACCAGCTATTGAACACAACTTTAACAAAACACAACTAAATGAAAGGAATCTGTATGAAAGAGCTCATGTTTTCTGTATTTCCAAGCGAAAACTTTGTTGACCTTGGATTATATCAATTCGGTTACGAACAATGTAAACCTGCACATAGTTTTGGTCCTGCCGTCCGTAATCATTTTCTTTTTCACTACATTATCTCCGGCACCGGAATTTTAATGGCAAATGATTCTCACGGTGTAACACAGACCTATCACGTAAAAAGTGGCCAGGGCTTTATGATTTTCCCCGGTCAGATCAATACTTATATCTCTGATGAAAAACTCCCATGGGAATATACATGGATTGAATTTGACGGACTACGTGCAAAGGAAACCATTGAACTTTCCGGACTTAGTTTGGATAATCCGATTTATAAAGCTACTTCTAAGGATCTGCGTGAAATACTGAAAGAAGAACTTCTCTATATTGCAAGTCACGGAGACGCTACACCATTTCACCTGATCGGGCATCTCTATCTTGCAATTGATGCTCTTATTCGTTCTACTTCCATCATGCAGACATCGAAAATCAGCCGTCTTCAGGATTTTTATATCCATGAAGCCCTATCTTATATAGAGCAGAATTTCCAAAACGATATTTCTGTCGAAAACATCGCTGCTGTATGCGGATTAAACCGCAGTTATTTCGGAAAAATTTTCAAAGACGGAATTGGAAAATCTCCTCAGGAATTTTTGTTGAATTATAGAATGATTAAAGCTGCTGAATTATTAAAACTGACAAAGCTTTCCATTAAAGATGTAGGTAATGCAGTCGGTTATCCCAACCAATTACATTTTTCCAGAGCATTTAAAAATATTTATGGAATATCGCCAAGAGACTGGCGTAATCAAAACAGACTTAAACAATAATAGAAAAAGAATGCTGCAGTTCAGACTGTGCATTCTATTTTTATTATTTAATATGTAATAATAAAGAATGTGCCTAGGCTCGTAGTGCCTTTTATTTAACAGGAAGTTCCTACGGATTTTGCTATGCAATAAAAAAACTGCAAACCCTTACGGTCTACAGCTCCCTTACTTTTTTCATGTACCTTCAAAACCACATACAAATTTAAATCTTTACTCCATCCATTCTTCTTTAGCCTGTCCTACCTTCTTGGTTATGCCCTCGACCGATTAGTAACAGTCAGCTCCATGCATTACTGCACTTCCACCTCTG
>NZ_JBCPDP010000017.1:0-67734 GCF_040915385.1 Coprococcus sp. RTP21204st1_G4_RTP21204_210225
TATGAACTATAACTACTGTTGTATTCATAAGCAAAGGACGCATGAAAAACTTTCGTTTTTTCACACGCCCTTTTTTATATTCCTATTTATTTCTGAAGATGATATCATGTCTTCCCGGTCCATTAGAAACCATTGTGATCGGATATCCGATTTCTTTTTCGATAAACTCAATGTAGTTTCTGCAGTTCTCCGGAAGATCTTCGTATTTCTTGATTCCTCTGATGTCGCATTTCCATCCCGGAAGTGTCTTGAATACTGGTTTTGCTTTCTCAAGAAGATGTGTTGTCGGGAATTCTGTTGTAACTTCTCCGTCAATCTCGTATCCTACACATACCGGAATTTCATCCAGGTATCCAAGTACATCAACAACAGTAAATGCTACATCTGTAGCTCCCTGCATACGGCATCCATATTTGGATGCTACACAGTCAAACCATCCCATACGTCTCGGGCGACCGGTTGTTGCGCCGAATTCCCCGCCGTCTCCACCGCGTCTTCTAAGTTCATCTGCTTCTTCGCCAAAAATCTCACTTACAAAGGCACCTGCTCCTACTGCACTTGAGTATGCTTTACATACTGTAACGATCTGTTTGATCTCATACGGCGGGATTCCAGCACCGATCGCACCATAAGCTGCCAGTGTAGAAGAAGAAGTTACCATTGGGTAAATTCCATGATCCGGATCCTTTAATGTTCCAAGCTGTCCTTCAAGAAGGATTTCTTTTCCTTCCTTGAGGGCTTCGTCAAGATACAGAGAAACGTTACATACATACGGTGCTACCATTTCTTTGTATTCCATCAGTTCGTTATATAAATCATCAGGATTGATTAACGGTTTGTGATAAAGGTGTTCCAGCATAACATTCTTCTGCTCTGCTACACGATTTACCTTTTCTCTAAGTTCAGCTTCGTCTTCAAAAAGCTCGCTGATCTGGAAACCGATCTTTGCATACTTGTCTGAATAGAACGGTGCAATACCAGACTTTGTAGATCCGAACGACTTTCCGCCCAGTCTCTCTTCCTCATATGCATCAAAATTCTTGTGATAAGACATCACCATCTGTGCACGGTCTGACACCAGAATCTTCGGCATCGGAACATCTCTGTCAATGATTGACTGGATTTCCTTGAAAAGAACCGGGATATCTACAGCGACACCATTGCCGATGATACTGGTTGTATGTCCGTAGAAAACTCCTGACGGTAATGTATGAAGAGCGAATTTGCCGTAATCATTGATAATTGTATGTCCGGCATTTGCTCCACCCTGGAAACGAATGATAATATCTGCTTTTTCGGCAAGCATATCTGTGATCTTACCTTTTCCTTCGTCTCCCCAGTTCGCACCTACTACTGCTTTAACCATAATAAATCCTCCTGCGTGTTCTTGGCTATCTGTGAAATATCTCCACAGTGTCATCCCTCTTTTCATCGGGATAACTCCTACTTATAAATATAATCAATGTCCCTTATAAAGACACCGATTGAATTATACTACATTTCAAATAAAAAGTACACTCTTATTTTCAGCTACTTCCCGAAAATTCCGCATTTTTCTTGATTTTACTGCTCTCTGAGTGTTTTCCTACATCAGCGGTGCCACAATTCTTAAAACCTGACCATATATTTTCACAAAAGTGCTCCGGTTTCTGACCTCCGTCATCGTCACCTTCTGGCATTTTGCAAGGGTCTCCTGGAAATCTTTTTCAATATCACGCACCACCGGATTGCGGTAAATGAAAACACCGCATTCAAAATGCAGATAAAGACTACGGTAATCCAGATTGATACTGCCTACTGTCGCCGTATCATCGTCTGAAGTAAATACTTTCGCATGGACAAATCCAGGCGTATATTCATAGATCTCTACCCCGCCTGCGATCAGTTCCTCATAATAAGTCTTCGCAAGATAAAATGCATACGGCTTATCCGGAATATGTGGCATAATAATCTGCACTTCTATTCCACCTTTTGCAGCTCTTGTCAGCGCATCAATCATCTCATTGTCCAGGATCAGATACGGTGTCATAATATGCACATACTTCTTGGCATGATTCAGGATGTGAAAATACACTTCTTCTCCTACATTCTCATGGTCAAACGGACTGTCTCCATATGGGATGATGTAACCGTCTTTGCGGCTGAACCCCGGCTGCTTTTCTGTCAGATACTTTGCATAATCCTCCGGCTGTCTCTCCGTAATATTCCACATCTGCAGGAACATCATGGTAAAACTCTGCACGGCATCGCCTTCGATTTTGATCGCTGTATCTTTCCAGTGTCCGAACCGGACTTTCTTGTTGATATATTCATCTGCCAGATTGACACCTCCGGTAAATGCAACCTTTCCGTCAACCACACAGATTTTCCGGTGATCCCGGTTATTCTGGCTGGTAGAAAGGATGGGTACGATCGGTCCAAATTCCTTGCACTGGATTCCATATTCCCTGAGCTGCTTCGGATACTCATACGGCAAAAGGCTGATACTGCAGGTTCCGTCATACATCAGGCGTACTTCCACGCCCTCTTTCACCTTTTTACGCAGGACCTCCAGGACAGTGTCCCACACATATCCTTCTCCGATAATAAAATATTCCATGAAAATAAATTTTTCTGCCTTATTCAATTCCTCGATCAGAATCGGAAATTTGTCATCTCCCAGTGGAAAATACTGTGCCTGTGAGTTCCCATAAGTCGGAAATCCCACCTGGTTATAAAGAAAATGTGACAGATTGGCATTCGCAACCCTTCCACCTTTCATCGCATGGACAACATATTCATTCTGCTGCATATAAGGTTCAGTCTCCACTCGAAGCTTCTCCAGTCTGGCACCCAGATATTTGGTTCCGATCCCTGCTTTTGTAAACAGATAAAATCCAACTCCAACCACCGGGACAAGGAACACAAACAGGATCCACGTCATCTTAAACGCCGGATTCCCTTTTTCATTAAAAATATAAATCGCTGTAATAAAGGAGAGAAGGGACATCACTCCGTTCATATAGGTACTGTAATTTCCCAGATATGTAAAAGTGAGGACCATAATACCAATCTGAAGAAGGATTAGTAAAAGAATAATTGCAGTATGGCTGTACACTGCACCAAATAATTTGTTCTTGGCACGTTCTTTGACTGTCTTACTGGTATCATGGTATTTTGTAATTTCTCTCATGCGCGGTCTTCCTCTCTTTAGATACTATTGTATATCGTAACACAATTTTTATTCTTTCACAACATTCCCGCTGCTTATAATCGTACAACACTTCCTTATTTTTGTTGTTTTTCTGGTTCTTTTATAAATATTTTACTTTCCCTTTTCAAATAAAAGTATTACAATAAAATTATTCATGTATACTATATTTCATGACGAACTATCTCATCTGCCATATCTGACAGGACGAGATCAAGAAAGGAGCAGCAACATGGCTAAAAATTTTGGTAAAATCCTGCTCGGACTGACTGCCGCAGGCGCAGCTGGTGCCGGTGCATATTACTGGTTAAAGAACCGACATAATGAAGAACCGGAAGACGAGTTCGATGACTCTTTTGAAGAGGATGATTTTGAACTGGATGATGATCTTGGCGAAGTGCCTGAGCGTGGTTACACAACTCTTACGCCAACATCTGCAAAAGAAGAAGCTTCTGAAGAGCCTGTAGAAAAAAATAAAGATGCAGAAACCGAATCAGAAAAAGCAGCTTCCCAGACGCAGGAAGATGATTCCGAAGAATCCGCCCCTGCTTCTGAAGAAATTTAAAAAAGCACTTTTCTTGCAGATTATCATTTTCTGCATAAAACAAAACCCGGAAGAAAATTTATTTTTCTTACCGGGTCTTTTATTACCATTCCGTTATTTTGGAAGTCTAAACGAACTCTTCAGCGAAACGATTCTGTTAAATACCAGATGTTCTTTAGACGAATCATGAAAATCCACGCAGAAATATCCCTGACGTACAAACTGGAAGCTTTCATATGCTTTTGCATCTGCAAAGTTTGATTCTACAAAGATTTCTTTCTCTGTAAGAGAATTCGGATTCAGGTTCAGGGAACCGTCTTCTTTATTGTAGACACCCTTTTCTTCGTCGATCAGATTCTCATACAGTCTTACGGTTGCCGGAAGTGCTGTACTTGCCTCTACCCAGTGGATCGTTCCTTTTACTTTTCTTCCTGTGAATCCGGAACCGCTCTTTGTCTCCGGATCATAAGTACAATGTACAACAGTTACATTACCATCTTCATCCTTTTCAAATCCTGTACAAGTTACAAAGTAAGCATTCATCAGACGTACTTCGTTGCCTGGGAACAGACGGAAATATTTCTTCGGAGGCTCTTCCATAAAGTCTTCTCTCTCAATATAAAGCTCTCTTCCAAATGGAAGCTGACGGCTTCCAAGTTCTTCATTCTCAAGATTATTCGGTGCATCCAGATATTCAATCTGTCCTTCCGGATAGTTATCGATCACAAGCTTGATCGGATCAAGAACTGCCATCATACGTGCTCTCTTAAGCTTCAGATCCTCACGGATGCAGTACTCGAGCATTGCATAATCTACAGAGCTCTGTGCTTTGGAAACTCCACACAGGTCAACGAACATCTTGATAGATTCCGGTGTGAATCCACGGCGCCGAAGTGCTGCGATAGAAACCAGTCTCGGATCATCCCATCCGTCTACGATCTTATCTTCTACAAGTTTCTTGATGTAACGCTTTCCTGTAACTACGTTCGTCAGGTATAATTTTGCAAATTCGATCTGACGCGGTGGATTTGCAAATTCACATTCTCTTACTACCCAGTCATAAAGCGGTCTGTGATCTTCAAATTCCAGTGTACAGATAGAATGAGTGATTCCTTCGATTGCATCCTCGATCGGATGTGCAAAGTCATACATCGGGTAGATGCACCACTTATCACCGGTATTATGATGTGTCATACGGGCTACACGGTAGAGGATCGGATCTCTCATATTGATATTCGGTGATGCCATATCTATCTTCGCACGGAGAACCTTCTCTCCGTCTGCATACTTGCCTGCACGCATATTTTCAAAAAGCTCCAGGTTCTCTTCCACACTTCTGTCACGGTACGGGCTGTCCTTTCCCGGCTCTGTCAGAGTTCCTCTGTACTCACGGATCTGATCCGCTGTCAGGTCACAGACATAAGCTTTTCCTTTCTTGATCAGTTTGATTGCATACTCATACATCTGATCAAAATAATCAGATGCAAAGTAAAGGTGATCTCCCCAGTCAGCACCCAGCCATTTGATGTCGGCTTTGATGGATTCTACGAACTCTGTCTTTTCCTTTGTCGGGTTGGTATCGTCAAAACGCATATGGAATGTTCCGTTATATTTCTGTGCAAGTCCGTAGTTTAAAAGGATAGACTTTGCATGTCCGATGTGAAGGTATCCATTCGGTTCCGGTGGAAAACGGGTACATACATGATCGTATACGCCTTCTGCAAGATCTTTTTCAATTTCCTGTTCTATAAAATTCTTTGATACAGCTTCTTCTGCCATTGAAGTTCCTCCTCGCATCTCTCTATTACTTCATAATCTGCCATTATATGGCAGTCTTTTTCTTGTCATGCATCTCAATCATTGTCCTGTGGACAGTTTTGATTCATGTCCTTTAGTTTATCACACTTTCCACACACGGACAAGTGAAAAAAAAGCAGACATTGTACCTTCCAACCGGAAATACAACTCTGCTTCTTAAATATATAAGCTGCCTAGCGGAATCGAACCGCCGACCTCCGCCTTACCAAGGCGACGCTCTACCGACTGAGCCAAGGCAGCCTGCGCATTTTCGCGACTCATTTAATATAGCATATCACTGCTTTGCTTGTCAACAATTTTAAAACTATATTTTTACTTTTTTTCAGACCGGCGCATTTCTTCCAGAAGCTGGCGTGCTTTCGCTTTGATCCGCTGCAGGGCATTGTCGATCGTCTTCGGACTTTTGTCCATAAATTCTGCAATATTCATATATTCCATTCCCTGCAAATGAAGATACAGCACCTTTCGCTCCAGCTTACTTAATTTTTCTTTCAGTTCCTCTTCAAATGCATTCGTATACTCTTCTCCAAGAATCATCAGCTCCGGATTACTCTCTTTCCCTGCTTCGATCGTATCTACTATAGAAAGCCCGTTCTCCTCCGGATTGTCACTGGCAGATGCGTAAATCGACACATAGGAATTGAGCGGCAGATGTTTTTTCCGCTGTGAAGCCTTAATCGCCGTATACATCTGGCGTGACACACAAAGTCCGGCAAAACTTGAAAAGCTTGCACCTTCTTTCGGATCATAATCCTGCACCGCTTTAAAAAGACCGATCATCCCCTCCTGGATCAGATCGTCATTTTCTCCGCCCCACAGATACATGGCACGCGCTTGTTTGCGTACCATGTCTTTGTATTTTTCCATCAGATAATCCGTGATCTCGGTCTTACCTTCCCGAAGCAGTTCAATCAGCTGCTCATCCGTCATTTTCCCCAGATCCATTTTCATTCTCCGATTTTCCTAACTCATGCGCTGACGCACGATCTCATAGGCAAGGACACCTGCTGCCACAGACGCATTCAGGGAGTCAATATCTCCCTTCATCGGAATGGCTGCCGTCATATCACAGGTTTCTTTTACCAGACGTCCAACACCTTCGCCTTCGTTTCCGATCACCAGACCAATCGGTCCTTTCAGATTCACGCGATACATCACATCCCCATTCATATCTGCACAGACGAACCAGAGTCCCTTTTCTTTCAGTTCTTCCATGGTTTTCACCAGATTGGTAACTTTTGCTACCGGTGTGTAATTCAGCGCACCTGCTGATGTCTTTGCAACGGTTGCAGTAAGACCTGCTGCGCGGTGCTTCGGAATGATCACACCATGCGCACCTGCAAGATTGGCAGTACGGATGATCGCGCCGAGATTATGTGGATCCTCAATATTGTCCAGAAGGATCAGAAAAGGATCTTCCCCTTTCTGTTTTGCAAGCTCCAGCATATCTTCCACCTGCGCATACTCGTAAGCCGCTGCCTGTGCAATGACCCCCTGATGTCTTCCGGTCTCTGAAATCTGGTTCAGACGTTCTTTGGTTACAAAATTCAGGATCGTATCATGCTTTTTTGCTTCTCTTACGATACTTCTGATCGGTCCGTCCTGACATCCGTCAAGAATATATACTTTGTCAATCGGTTTCCCGGAGCGAAATGCTTCCATTACTGCATTTCTTCCCTCGATCTGCTGACTGTTCATCTTTTTTTCTTCCATTCTATTTCTCCTGCTTCTTTTCTTCTTCGCATTCGCTTAAGTGATCCAGACCGATCTTGATCAGATCTGCCATTCTTTTCCATTCTCTTTTCAGGTAAAGCCATCCCATCAACGCTTCAAATCCGGTTGCACGTCGGTAATCGGTCAGTGACTGGTTCTTTGCCGGCGATACTGATTTAGCATTTCGGCCTCTTCTGTAAACAGCATGCTCTTCTTCAGTAAGCAATGGCTGAAGGACACGCATCATCTCTGACTGGGCAGACGCCTGCACCATACTGCTTGTCTCCTGATGTAATTTTTTTACCTGTTTATTTCCTTCGCTGATCACCTTTGTCTTGATGATCAGATCATAAATGCTGTCCCCTATATAAGCCAGGGTAAGAGGTGAATAGCCTTCCGGCTCCACCTCTTTCATCTCAAGCACTTCTTTTATATAGTCAGCAATTTCAAATTCTACGCTTTTTTCCATTGTACTCCTTCTCTGGTATCCTTCAGGATAATTCCCTTTTCCAGAAGCTCGTCACGGATCGCATCGGCTCTTGCAAAATCTTTTGCTTTTCTTGCTGCCTGACGCTCTTCGATCAATTTCTCAATATCTGCATCCAGAAGTTCTTCCTTCTTATCCAGGATCAGTCCAAGAACATCACCGAGTTTTACGATTCTGTCCAGTAATCCCCGGAGATATTCCTTTGAGCTTTCTGCTGTCGCAGTGGTATTTGCATATTTTACAAGTTCAAAGATTGCTGCGATTGCGTCTGCTGTATTGAAATCATCATCCATTGCTTTTTCAAATTCTTCTACATATGCATCAGTTTTTGAAAATGCTTCTTTTTCTTCGGCACTCATCTCTTCTGCTGCCACTGAAGCGATAAGATGTTTCAGATTATCGGTTGCATTGAGAATTCTCTCCAGACCGTTCTTGGATGCTTCCATCAGCTCTGCACTGAAGTTCAGCGGGCTTCTGTAATGTGCGCTCAGCATGAAGAAACGAAGCACCTGGAGATCATACTGCTCGCTGATCTCTCTTACCGTACGGAAGTTTCCGAGTGATTTTGACATCTTGCGGTTGTCAATGTTCAGGAATGCATTGTGCATCCAGTATCTTGCAAATTCTTTACCGTTAGCGGCTTCACTCTGTGCGATTTCATTTTCATGATGTGGGAATATCAGATCTTCTCCACCTGCATGGATATCAATCTGTTCACCAAGATATTTCCTCGACATCACAGAACACTCAATATGCCATCCCGGACGTCCATCTGACCAAGGTGACTTCCAGAAAGGTTCTCCTTCTTTTTTCGGCTTCCAGAGTACGAAATCCAGCGGATCTTCTTTTTCATCCTCACCGCTTACCAGAAGAGAACGTCCACCGGAACGGAGATCATCCAGATTCTTGTGGGATAATTTTCCATAGTCTTTGAATTTTCTTGTGCTGAAATAAACGGTCCCGTTCTTTTCATAAGCATAACCCTTGTCGATCAGTTCAGAGATCATCTCTACCATACCGCAGATCTCCTCTGTAGCAAGCGGATGCTTGGTTGCAGGTTTTACATTCATTCCTGCCATATCTTTTTTGCACTCTGCAATATAGCGCTGTGAAATTTCCTGCGCGGATACCTGTTCTTCAATTGCCTTTTTGATGATCTTGTCATCCACATCTGTGAAGTTCGATACATAATTGACATCGTATCCTTTGTATTCAAAATAACGGCGGACGGTATCAAATACGATCATCGGTCTTGCATTACCGATATGGATGTAATTGTATACGGTCGGTCCGCAGACATACATTCTTACCTTTCCTTCTTCCAGAGGAACGAATTCTTCTTTCTTTTTCGTAAGTGTGTTAAATACTTTCATAAAGCTACTCCTTCTTTTTTCTATGCTTCCTCGATTATTTTTTCTTTCGCGAGTTTTTCTTTCAATGCTTTCAGCTCTTTCTTCAGACGGATATTGTCAGTCTGAAGCTGACGGATATCATTCAATACCGGATCTGGCAGATGGATCTGATCCAGGTCAGCACTCGGAACTTTCTGGTCACCCATGCGTACAATTCTTCCCGGGACACCGACAACGGTACAGTTCGGAGGTACTTCCTCGATAACAACAGATCCTGC
Organism: Coprococcus sp. RTP21204st1_G4_RTP21204_210225; assembly: GCF_040915385.1. Classification (NCBI taxonomy): domain Bacteria; kingdom Bacillati; phylum Bacillota; class Clostridia; order Lachnospirales; family Lachnospiraceae; genus Coprococcus; species Coprococcus sp. RTP21204st1_G4_RTP21204_210225. The sequence continues at coordinate 9,383 of NZ_JBCPDP010000017.1, forward strand.
TCCGATCTTGGAATTCTTTCCGATCGTAAAGGAACCGATGACCTTCGCACCGGCACTGACCATGACGTTGTCTTCCAGCGTTGGATGGCGCTTGCCCTGCTCTTTTCCTGTACCACCCAGGGTTACCCCCTGATACAGTGTAATATTATCGCCCAGGATTGCAGTCTCGCCGATGATAACGCCGCTTCCATGGTCGATGAAAAGTCCTTTTCCAATGGTTGCTCCCGGATGGATCTCGATTCCTGTTTTTCTTACACCACGCTGCGATACCCAGCGCGCCAGAAAATAATGCTTTTTCAGATACAGCTTATGTGCAATCCTGTAATGAAGCATTACCTTAAAACTTGGATACAGAAGTACTTCTATATCCGATTTGATTGCCGGATCTCGTTCTTTTACTACTTTGATTTCTTCTTTGATATAGGAAATAACTCCCATTTCATTCACCTCTGATTTGGAATTTCCTGTGAAATTAAAAAACTCCGTCTCAAAAAGAGACGAAGTTTCCGCGGTTCCACTCTAAATTAAAAGCAGTTATCCTGCTTTTCTCTCACGGCCTGTAACGTCTGCCACACGTACCCGGCTACTTGTAAAATCTTCACTTTCACGTTCGCCCGGTCAACTCCCGAATGCACTTCATCATCCCTGCTCCCGGATCTGCTTTCAGCCGATGACAGATCCTCTCTGATGGAACTCTGAGGATAACTACTCTTTTCGTTCTCCGTCTTTTCAGTTTTATTCATATCTAGTACATATAGTATGCGATTTTTTCTTTTTTGTCAACCCGCTTATCAGACAATCTCGTTGATAAAAACAGGAGAAAACGGCATCAATTTACTGATTTCTTCTTTGAATTCTGCTGAAAAGATCTCCTTTTCTTCCTCTTCAATCTTTTCCAGCTCTTTATAGCCAAATACAATCGATGTAAGCGCATCAATACTGATCTTCTGCACAGCATCATCTTTGCCGGTGTGTGCTGTCCTTGTCCGGACTACAAGATGTTCTTCATTGCCTTTTAGCATAAACAGACGGTTATTCTCCCGGATAATCGGATCATACAGAACAAACTCCAGATCCATCTCTTCTTTGCACACCATTGAAGACAGAAGACTTTCTACATTCAAAAGCCGTGCCATGATCAACGGTTTTTTCTTTTCTTCTTTTTTGAGGATGACTCCTGCCTTATCAAAAACATCTTCATATCCCTTTCGGATCAATGGTTCTCTTACTGCAAGCCCATCTTCTTCATCAAAAACAAGGATTCCTCGCATCTCTCCATCCTGCTCTGCGATCAGGATTCCGCCTTTTTCACTTTCCTCTTCCTTCAAAAGGCGCATATAATAAGCTGCATCCCGCTTGGTATATACCTGTATTTTCTGTTTTTCCAGAACTTCTTCCGCAAAATCCCCCAGCTTTTTACAGTCTTTTTCCTCTGCCTTTCTGAGTCTCACGCCGGAATCGTTCTGCAATTCCACGATCTTCTGTATTGTCAGTTCTTCCCCGTCTGTTCCTTTTGCACTCCACACATCGGCTGCATAAATAAACCGGTAATTATGTGGATAGTAAATTTTCTCACTTGCGGGCATCAGGAAAAAGAATGGCATTTTTTGCTGATACAGATCTCTTGCTGTCTTGCTTAATAATTCTGCCATATAACCTCTGTGCCGATAAAGAGGCTCTGTTGCAACTGCAACAATGTATCTGCTCTCTACTGCCTTTTTCCCCATCTGTATTACATAAGGATTCAGCTGCATCATCGCCCGGATATCGTGATCTGTCTCAATCACATAGATTTCGTTATTCTTCGTCTTTTCTGTGTAATAATAGTCCAGAAATTCTTTCGTATCTTCTGTAAATACCTGTTCCCACAGTGTTCTTGTAAGCCCACGTTCTTCCGGCTTCAGTTTTTTCAGTATCTTCATTTTACTTTTTCGCCGTGCCTTTCTATTCAGACTTGATCTACATCTGTCTTGCTGCACAACCTCCACAGCCTGCGCAGCCACCTGCAGGTGCTGCTACGTCTACACTGCTGAAATTAGTCAGTTTTTCGATTGCACAGATTGCCTGGGAAGAAATTCCTTCCCCACTTCCGGTAAATCCAAGACCTTCTTCCGTCGTTGCCTTGACATTTACCTGATTCGTTTCAATATGCAGTGCTTCTGCAATATTCTTTTCCATCTGCTCGATATGTGGGCGCATCTTCGGTCTCTGCGCAATGATCGTCGCATCAATATTCTCAATTACATACATATGATCATCCAGCAGCTTTCCTACATGCTCCAGAAGCTTAATACTGGAAATTCCTTTGTATGCAGGATCTGTATCCGGAAAATGCTTTCCGATATCTCCAAGTGATGCCGCCCCAAGCAGGGCATCCATGATTGCATGCAGAAGTACGTCTGCATCCGAATGTCCAAGAAGCCCCTTTTCGTATGGGATCTCCACCCCACCAAGGATCAGCTTTCTTCCTTCTGTCAGTTTATGAACATCATATCCCATTCCAACACGCATCTTCTACACTTCTCCTTCCTGTCTGGCATCTGCTTTTTTGTCGCTCTTTTCTTCCGGCACATCTTCTGCTTTCTTATCTTCTTTTTCCTCCACAGTTTTCTTTTCTTCGTCTTTTACCGCTTCTGTATCATCTTCTGCTTTCTTTTTCTCTTTTTCAACGTCTTCCGCTTTTTCTTCAGCAGCTGTTTCTTTCCTTTCCTCTTTATCCGCAGACTTCTCTTCTTTTGTATCAGCTCCTACATGAACGTCTGCAACTCCTTTCCCTGAAGAAACCTTTTTTGCCGCTTCTTCGTCATCTTCGTTTTCTTCTGCCCCTGCAGTTGTACCCTGAATTTCTGCCTTTGTCTCTTTTACGATTGTTCTTATATTCCAGATAATCGTAGCCAGTCCAAACAGTGCAAAAAATACTCCGACCAGAATAAAAAGGATCTGGTTTTTCGGTTCTCCGACAATTGTGTCCTGCACAAGTGAAATGCCGGTATATACCAGATATGCGCCGATTGCAGCCATGATGATCTGCTTTGTCTTAGATGTCATATGAAAATTCCTCCGTTTTGTCGTAATCTAGGGATATTTTATCACATCTTGGGGGGATTGCATAGGTTTTGTTGGGATACAGACGAAATGGAGCGGGTTCAGAGGGGACGCAGGAGGAGAAAACGGCAGCGCTTGGGAGCGACTGCCTGGGAAATGTTGAGTTTAAGCACCTATGCAATTGGGGATTTATCAATGGCTTTTGTATTGGAGGGGTACTTTGTTGGGAAATTTTAAGGCAATGGATCGCTTGTAGTTTAATATTTGTGAATTTTATAGTTTGAGTATAAAAGTTGGAATATGGCAAATGATATTCAGCGTTTTCATGAATGATAATATAGATATAACGCAAAAAGAAGCCCCACACAAGGACTCCTTCTTGTAGTAGCGGGAACTGGATTTGAACCAGCGACACCGCGGGTATGAACCGCGTGCTCTAGCCAACTGAGCTATCCCGCCATATAATATGTTTTTGTGCCAGCTCTTCAGAGCCGTGTGCATCGCACGAAGTGCTCGTCACATTTCGCGTTCAATGTTTTCGACTTTAAAAAACTTTCTCGCGAAATGGGACCAATAGGGCTCGAACCTATGACCCTCTGCTTGTAAGGCAGATGCTCTCCCAGCTGAGCTATGATCCCATGTGTTCGTCCGTTTTACAACCGACTTCGTTATTATACAATTATCTACTTCTAAATGTCAACTATTTTTTTCATTTTTTTGTTTTATTTTTACCATTTTTCATTCGATACCATTGAACAGACAAGCGCCGGAAAAAGAATCGTTTGGATTCTTTTTCCAGCGACCGCCCACACAACCTATATCATTCAACATTTTCGCATAAATCAGAAAAATCTCCGGATTGCTCCGAAGATCTTTCTGATTATATTTTACATAGAGGATATGTCTTATACAATTCCCTGAGCCTGCATTGCGTCTACAACTTTTTCAAATCCGGCAATGTTAGCACCTACTACATAGTTTCCTTCTGCTCCATAACGTTTTGCTGCGTCTGCTGCGTTATGGCAGATATTTACCATGATGTTCTGAAGTTTTGCATCAACTTCTTCGAATGTCCAGCTGAGACGTTCGCTGTTCTGTGACATCTCAAGTGCTGATGTAGCAACACCACCTGCATTAGAAGCTTTACCAGGTGCGAATATTACACCGTTCTCCTGCAGATACTGTGTAGCTTCCAGTGTGGTAGGCATGTTAGCTCCTTCTGCTACTGCAATGCATCCGTTTGCAACAAGCTGTTTTGCATCTTCAAGATGAAGTTCGTTCTGTGTTGCGCAAGGAAGAGCGATATCAACTTTTACTGACCATACACCGCGTCCTTCATGATATTCTGAATTTGGACGGTAATTCTTGTATTCTGTAAGTCTTGCTCTCTTCACTTCTTTGATTTCTTTCAGTGCTGCAACATCGATTCCTTCCGGATCATAAACCCATCCTGTAGAGTCGCTGCATGTTACAACTTTTGCACCCAGCTGCTGTGCTTTTTCAATTGCGTAAATAGCAACGTTACCGGCTCCGGAAACAGCAACTGTCTTGCCAGCGATGTCTTTTCCTGCAAGTTTGAGCATTTCGCGTGTAAAATACAGAAGTCCGTATCCTGTAGCTTCTGTACGTGCAAGGGATCCACCATAGCTGAGTCCTTTACCTGTAAGAACACCTTCTGATAATCCACGGATTCTCTTGTACTGTCCGTACATATATCCGATCTCTCTTGCACCTGTTCCGATATCTCCGGCCGGTACATCTGTGTCTGCTCCGATATATTTGCAAAGCTCTGTCATAAAGCTCTGGCAGAATGCCATAACTTCACGATCTGATTTTCCTTTCGGATCGAAATCTGATCCACCTTTACCTCCACCGATCGGAAGACCTGTCAGAGAGTTTTTGAAGATCTGTTCGAATCCAAGGAATTTGATAATTCCGATATTTACTGAAGGATGAAGACGCAATCCTCCTTTATATGGTCCAATTGCACTGTTAAACTGTACACGGTATCCTGTATTAACCTGAACCTGACCTTTATCATCTACCCACGGTACGCGGAATTTGATCTGTCTTTCCGGCTCAACGAGTCTTTCAAGAAGAGCGTCTCTTCTGTATTCTTCTTCATGAGCTTCTACAACTGCACGAAGAGATTCCAGAACCTCTTTTACTGCCTGATGAAATTCTGGTTCATCTGGGTTTTTCTTTACTACAAGTTCAATTACTTCATCAACATAAGACATACTACTCAATACCTCCTGAATGTTCTTTTACAAAAATGTGACTTTGCACACTTCTTTGCTAAAAAAAGAGGGACAAACAAATGTCTGTCCCTCCGGAACACCTTTGTTCTTTAACAGAGTAAAGCATTCAGGCGCCTGTGTCAAGATTTTTTTTCATATTTTTCAATTTTTATGAATTTCCACTACATTTTTGTTTCAAATACAGCTGATTTTCATTTTTTTTCTTGATACTTCTTCTCTTTTTTGCAAGTTCGTGTCGACAATCTTGCATTTTCGTCTCATTCGAAGCATTTTATGCCAGATTTCCCGTCTTATTTGAAATATTTCACACCGGATTCAAAGATCTTCATATCCTGCTCACCATAAATATTGATTGCCACGGAATCTGCACGACGTTCTGAATGTGCCATCTTACCAAGCACACGGCCATCCGGACTTGTGATACCTTCAATTGCGCGATAAGAGCCATTGACGTTCCATTCTTCGTCCATAGATACATTTCCATCAAGGTCACAGTACTGTGTTGCAACCTGTCCGTTTGCAAAGAGCTTGTCAAGCCATTCTTCACTTGCAACAAAACGTCCCTCTCCGTGGGATGCCGGATTGGTATAAACTCCGCCAAGCTCTGCCCCCTGCAGCCATGGTGACTTGTTGGTAACAACTTTCGTGTAAACCATCTTGGAAATATGGCGTCCGATGGTATTGTAGGTCAGTGTCGGAGAATCCGGTGTCTGTCCCACAACTTCTCCGTAAGGAACCAGACCAAGTTTAACCAATGTCTGGAATCCGTTACAAATACCAAGTACAAGACCATCTCTTTCGTTCAGAAGTTTTTCTACTGCTTCTTTGAGTTTTGCATTCTGGAATGCAGTTGCAAAGAATTTTGCTGAACCATCCGGTTCGTCACCGGCTGAGAATCCGCCCGGGAACATGATGATCTGGGATTTTGCAATTTCTTTTTCAAATGTATTCACAGAATCTACGATATCTGCTGCATCCATGTTACGGAATACTTTTGTGATGACCTTTGCACCTGCTCTTTCAAATGCTTTTGCACTGTCATACTCACAGTTTGTTCCCGGGAATACCGGAATAAATACAGTCGGCTGTGCAATCTTGTGTCCGCAGATCACAATGTCTTTTGTATCATACAGCGGAGATTCTACCTTTTCGTCAGAAGCTTCGTCAGATACCGTACGGAATACCTGTTCCAGAGTTCCTGTCCATGCATCTTCTGCTTCTTTCAGTGTGATTTCTGTATCTCCAAATGCGAATTTCGCATCATCTGTCACTTCACCGATCACAGTGTAAGAGATGGAGAGTTCTCCTACCTTGTCTGCCGGAACTTCTGCTACGATATCACCGAATGCAGGTGCAAAAAGTTCTCTTGCATCCATGCTGTGTTCGATCTTCACACCCATTCCGTTACCGAATGCCATCTTGCTGACAGCTGCGATCACTCCATGACGGTCAAGTGCGTAAGCAGATACGATCTTTCCGTTATGGATATCATCAGCGAACTTACCGTATTGATCCATTACCTGTTCATATACCGGCAGCTCGTATTCATCTTTTTCAATCTTCATCCATACAAGCTTATTACCTGCTTTTTTCAGTTCCGGAGTAATGATATCTCCTTCTTTGGCAATGTCAACTGCAAAGGATACCAGTGTCGGCGGTACATCGATATGTTCAAATGTTCCGGACATGCTGTCCTTTCCTCCGATTGACGGAAGTCCGTAAGCAATCTGTGCCTTATATGCACCAAGCAGTGCTGCAAATGGCTGACTCCATCTTTCCGGATCCTCTGTCATTCTGCGGAAATATTCCTGGAATGTAAAACGGATCTTGCTGTAATCTCCACCACAAGCCACGATCTTAGCCATAGACTCTGTGACAGCATAGACAGCTCCGTGATACGGACTCCAGCTTGACAGATACGGATCAAATCCATAACTCATCATCGTAACGGTATCGCATTTACCATGCATAACCGGAAGCTTTGCAACCATACTCTGTGTCTCTGTCATCTGGTATTTTCCACCGTGAGGCATGAAAACCGAGCCTGCTCCTATGGATCCGTCGAACATCTCAACCAGACCTTTCTGCGAGCATACATTCAGATCTTTCAGAGTATCCAGCCATTTTTCTTTTACATCGCCAACCTCAACCTGTTTCTTAAGGATGGTATCTTCTCTTGAAGGAATATCAACTTTAACCGTTGTCTCCTGGTGTGCACCGTTAGTGTTCAGGAAGGCACGGGAAATATTTACAATCTCTTTTCCTCTCCATGAAAGAACAAGTCTCGGATCTTCGGTAACAACTGCAACCTTTACCGCCTCAAGATTCTCTTCTTTTGCATAGCCAAGGAATTCATCTACATCCTTCGGATCTACCACAACAGCCATACGCTCCTGGGATTCAGAAATTGCAATCTCTGTTCCGTCAAGACCTGCATATTTTTTCGGTACTTTGTCCAGATTGATCTGAAGACCATCTGCAAGTTCTCCGATTGCAACAGATACTCCGCCTGCTCCGAAGTCATTACACTTCTTGATCAGCTTGCTGACTTCTTCTCTGCGGAACATTCTCTGGATTTTACGTTCAGTCGGCGCATTACCCTTCTGAACCTCAGCTCCACATGTCTCGATGGATTCTTCGGTATGAACTTTGGAAGAACCGGTTGCTCCACCACAGCCATCACGTCCGGTACGTCCGCCAAGAAGAATGATGATATCTCCCGGATCCGAATTTTCACGGATAACTGCACGTCTCGGAGCAGCACCCATAACCGCACCGATCTCCATTCTCTTTGCCACATAATCCGGATGATAGATCTCTTTTACCAGTCCGGTTGCAAGTCCGATCTGATTACCATATGAGCTGTATCCATGTGCTGCACTACGCACCAGTTTCTTCTGCGGCAGTTTTCCTTTCATCGTCTCTTTTACAGATACGGTCGGATCTGCTGCACCGGTTACACGCATTGCCTGGTATACATAAGTACGTCCTGACAGCGGGTCACGGATTGCTCCACCAAGGCAGGTAGCTGCACCACCAAATGGTTCGATCTCGGTCGGATGGTTGTGCGTCTCGTTCTTGAAGTTGACAAGCCACTCTTCTTCCACACCATCTACTTCAACCGGGACAACGATACTGCAGGCATTGATCTCATCGGATTCTTCCTGATCCTGAAGTTTGCCTTCTTTTTTCAGCTTCCGCATTGCCATCAGTGCAAGATCCATCAGGCATACAAATTTGTCTTCGCGTCCTTTAAAGATCTCACTGTGTGTCTGAAGGTATTCTTTATAAGTATCTTCCATCGGCTTTCTGTAATCGCCATCACCGAAGGATACTTCTGTAAGTTCTGTTGAAAATGTAGTATGACGGCAGTGGTCAGACCAGTAAGTATCCAGAACACGGATCTCTGTCATAGATGGATCTCTGTGTTCCTCCCCTTTGAAATAATTCTGGATGTGCTGGAAATCCTTGAATGTCATAGCAAGTCCAAGAGAACTGTATAACTCTTTCAGTTCCGCTTCCGGCATATCTTTGAATCCGTCAAAAATCTTTACATCTGCAGGTTCCTCGAATTTCGTAACCAGTGTCTCCGGTTTTTCAAGTCCTGTCTCTCTGGAATCCACCGGATTGATGCAGTGCGCCTTGATAGCTTCCATCTCTTCTTCGCTGATCTCACCTTCGATCACATAAGTGGTCGCTGTCTTGATAACCGGCAGCTCATCCTCTTTGATAAACTGTACGCACTGAACAGCAGAATCTGCTCTCTGGTCAAACTGTCCAGGAAGAAATTCTACAGAAAAAATGTGGTCACTTTCTTCGCGCGGGAAGTCCTCTCTGTAAAGCACATCTACCGGTGGTTCTGCAAACACACCGTTGCATGCTCTTTCAAATGTTGCATCAGAAAGATTTTCCACATCATAGCGGATCAGTACACGTACATTCTTCACCGTCTTAATTCCAAGATAACTCTTCACCTCATGGCGAAGTTCTTTAGCCTGTACTGCAAATTCTGGTTTTTTCTCCACATATACACGTTTTACGCCCATAATTTCCTCCATTAGCTTTGGTAGTAATATTGAAACCGCATGCCTTGATCCGGCATAACGGCAGTTTCCTCGATTTTTATTTTACCACATCACCTTTTATAAGTACAATAAATATAACTAAATCTTTTTATAAGTATATCTTATTTATTACAATTACCGTGAACCGCATCTCTTATTTATCTTTTTCTGAACAATACTGCAGACAAGAGATATGATTAAAAACACAGCAAAAATACTTCCGATCCTCATCACCATATCATAGAAAAAGCCCTCCGGAAGCATCCGGATCATATAGTCTTCTGCCGGATCAAGGATCCATAGGTTATTACTGAAGAAAATATGATGAAAGATCACAAAATATTTGTTAAAGTCTCTTGAAAACAGAAATCCTGCCACCGCGGTAAGTGCCAGAAATACCGCCAGCACCCGCTGATACATCTGCGGGATCAGCCTCTTCCAGTCTGCTTTCATAAGCACAAGTGCCGCCATTGAAAAAAGCAGTACGATGATCGCTCCCCTCCGGATTGCAAGTCCGCCAAGAAAAAGCCCCTGCACATCTGCCATATGAAGCCGGTCCTTCTCATTGAAAAAATCCTGTATATTTCCTTCCACTTCCGTCTCAATACTCAGTTTCTTCTCGTTGCCCCGCAAATAAGACATCATGAATTTTGTCACCTTCATGATATCCGGCATCTCCATATAAAGTTCATCCGCTACCTTATATTTTTCATATTCTTTTTCATAAAAATTCCAGTCTCCGTATGCACCGATCTCAAAACTGCTGATCAGCAGGATCACGATCAGTGAAATACTCGGCAAAATCGCCAGGATTTTATGCAGCCATTTCTTTTTTGCCATCCTTTTTCTCCTTCTCTTTTTTGTCTATAGTTTAGCAACCCTGTCTTCATTTGTCAAAAATGGTTTTCTCTTGAAATTTTATTTTTTATCACTTATAATACTAATAGGTTTTATAAGGAGGACTAATAATGGATATCAACTATGAATTATATAAAGTATTTTATTATGTTGCAGACACACTCAGCTTTTCTGAGGCTTCCAAGCAGCTCTTTATTTCACAGTCCGCTGTCAGCCAGTCCATTAAAGCACTGGAAAAGAAACTGGATCAGGTTCTTTTCATCCGAAGCACAAAAAAAGTTCAGCTCACCCCGGAAGGTGAGATCCTTCTGCGTCATATCGAACCGGCGATCAATCTGATCAAGCGCGGGGAATCCCAGATCATGGAAACAGCCTCTACTGGCGGTCAGATCCGCATCGGTGCCAGCGACACCATCTGCCGGTATTTTCTGGTCCCTTATCTGGAACGTTTCCACAAAGCTTTCCCTAACGCACATATAAAAGTGACCAATGCCACTTCGATCAAGTGTACGGAACTTCTGGAGAACGGTCAGGTAGATCTCATTGTCGCTAACTATCCGAACGTTTACCTTGGCAGTCTTGCCTCCTTCCGAAAGATCCGTGATTTTCACGATGTCTTTATCGCAAACCAGTCCTTTGCGGAACTGCAGGGGAAAAAGCTTTCCCTCAAAGAACTGCAACGTTATCCGATCATCATGCTGGACAGAAAAAGTACAACCAGTGAATTTCTGCATTCTCTCTTCCAGCAGCATCAGTTGGATCTGGTTCCTGAAATCGAGCTGAGCAGCAACGATCTTCTGATCGATCTCGCACGGATCGGACTTGGCATCGCTTTTATTCCGGACTACTGTGTACCAAAGAATTCCGACCAGCTCTTTGTCGTCCAGACCGAAGAACAACTTCCAAAGCGTCAGCTGGTTGCCGCATGGAACGGACATGTTCCGGTTTCACGCGCGACACAGGCATTTCTGGATTACTTTAATGCATAAAAAGTTTCTTAATTATCCGTCTGTTTTTCCCAGAACAGACGGATTTTTTCTTCCACAATGTCTAACCGGCATCTTTCACAGTCCGCCCATTCTTTCGGGAAAATCTCTTTCCCCTTCTCCCTCTGAAAACGCTCATCCAGAAGAAGTATCACTCCGCGGTCATCCTCTGTTCGGATCACCCTTCCTGCCGCCTGCAAAACCTTGTTCATCCCCGGATACCGGTAAGCATAGTCAAACCCGTAAAGTCCCTTCTGGTCAAAATAGCTTTTCAGGATTTCCCGCTCATTGCACACCTGCGGCAGCCCTGTTCCGATGATCAGTGTCCCGATCAGCTTCTCATTTGTCAGATCGATTCCTTCTGAGAAAATCCCGCCAAGAACTCCAAAACCGATCAGACTTTTCTCTCTTCCCATTTCAAATGCACGCAGGAAATTTTCCCGTTCTTCTTCATCCATGTGCTTCTGCTGAATAACCAGTTCCATCTCTTCTTCATCTGATGCAAGAAGCTGTGTAAATTCCTGATACACATCTTCCATAAACTGGTAAGACGGGAAAAAGATCAGATAATTCCCCATTTTTGCTTTCACTACCCGGAAAATGTATGTCGCATATCGTTGATACATTTCCCTGGAACGCATGGTGTAACGGGTACTCACATCCACACCATTCATAAGCAGTCTCTTCTTTGTATCAAACGAAGAATCAATGTAGACCGCATAGTTGTCTTTTTCCGTACTCAGAAGTCTTTTGTAATACTGGATTGGCAGAAGTGTTGCCGAAAAGAATACAGCACTGTTCCCCTTATCCAGACATTTCTGCAGATTTGCCGCCGGGTTAACACAAAACAACTTCAGAACAAATCTTCCATTCTCCTGATACTCCGTATAGATGACATAGTTCTCATCCAACCCATCATATATATTCAGGAAAGACCTCACTTGAAAATAAAAATCCAATACGGTTTCCCGGACTTCTTTATCCACACATTCCTCGAGATACCGGTCTGTCTCAGATAGTACATTCATAAGCTGGATTCCAAAATGCGAAATATTGTCCAGCACCTTATAGTTTTCACACTCTTTTTTCATTGCCAGAAGAATCTTATTACATGCCTCCAGTCTTTTTGCAAACCGCGGTGCTTCTCCCTTTACCAGTTTCTTCACCGCAAGAAAGTCCTCCTTGCATAACTCTGCACTGTACATCTGCCGTCCACGTTCTACCAGATTGTGTGCCTCATCGATCAGAAACAAATATCCTCCAGCGCCACCTTCTGCAAAGAAACGCCTGAGCCGGGCATCCGGGTCAAACACATAATTATAATCGCAGATCACACCATCCACCCAGGTCGACACATCCAGTGCCATTTCAAATGGACAGACCTTATGCTTTCTTGCCTGCGCTTCCAACACTTCCCGGCTCATCACATCTTCCTGCATCAAAAGCTCATAGACCGCGTCATTTACCCGGTCAAAATGCCCTTTGGCATATGGGCAGTCATCCGGATTGCAGCTTGTCTCCTCACAGAAACAGATTTTTTCTTTTGCCGTTAAAGTGATCACCTTGAACTTCAGATTCTGTTCCCGTAAGGTTTTGAATGCCTGCTCCGCCACCGTCCGGGTGATTGTCTTTGCCGTCAGATAAAAAATCTTCTCACCCAGTTCTTCTCCAACCGCTTTCACTGCCGGAAATACCGTTGAAATCGTCTTCCCCACTCCGGTTGGTGCCTGGATGAACAACTTTTTCTTCCGAAGAATCGTCCGGTAAACAGATACCGCAAGCTCTCTCTGCCCTTTACGATATGGAAACGGAAATTCAATCCCTTTAATAGATGCATTTCTTGCCTTTCTCCATTCAATCTGGAACTTTGCCCATTTTTTATACTGTCGAATCACTTCATCGAACCAGACTTTCAGTTCGTTACTCTGATAAGAATACTGAAACCTTTTCACCTCTTCCGTCTCCATCTGGCAATAGGTCATCTGTACCCCGATCTCATCCACCCCTTCCTGTTCTGCTACCATGCTGGCATAACATTTTGCCTGTGCCAGATGAATGCCTGACGGTTCCTGCACCCGGTCAAGTTCCCGCAGAACACCCTTGATCTCATCTACCATGACCTGCTCTTTTGTATGAATCAGTCCGTCGGCACGTCCTTCTATTTTCAAAATAAACCCATCACAGACGATCTCTGTCTTAAGAGGTACCTCCGCCTGATAATCCGATCCCATCTGTCTCTGGATCTTCCGGTGAATCCGACTTCCCATCTGCATATTCTCCGGATCTTGTCCGCCTCCTGTTCGATTGTCAATATCCCCTTCTCTTAAAATAAACTCCACAAGGTTTCGCACCGAAATCCGGATCACCGGGAGATTCTCGTCCATGTTCTTTCTGCCTCCGCTTTTTGCTACTTGTTATCATACCATAAACACATGTTCCTTGCCAATTGTATCCGTCCTGTCATGATATGGCTTTTCACATTTTCCGTGCCTCTATAGCTAAAAAGCCCCGGCGATCATCACCTCGCCGGAGCTTTCTTCTTAATTGAACTTGTCAATGATGTTTTTAAGATACTGGTTGTCTGCCTCATAGAACTTCTCCTGTTCTACAATCTCGGCAAGTTTCGGATCGATCGGCATCTTTCCGAGTACTTCTACCCCAAGTTTTTCTGCAATCTCGTCAATGTGGCTTTCCCCAAATACAGATATTTTCTTTCCACAGTCCGGACATTCCAGATAACTGTAGTTTTCCACCAGTCCGAGAACCGGTATGTTCATCTTCTTTGCCATATTGTAAGCTTTCTCTACGATCATCTGTACCAGATCCTGTGGCGAAGTCACGATCACAACGCCGTCTACCGGAAGTGACTGGAATACCGTAAGAGGAACATCCCCTGTTCCCGGTGGCATATCAACAAATAAGAAATCCAGATCTCCCCACATTACATCAGTCCAGAACTGGGTTACTACTCCTGCGATCACCGGTCCTCTCCAGATGACAGGATCTGATTCGTGTTCCAGAAGCAGATTAACCGACATGATCTTCGTGCCATCTTTTGCAACGCACGGGAACATTCCCGCCTCGCTTCCGACTGCACTTCCATGCACTCCATACATCTTCGGGATAGATGGTCCTGTGATATCCGCATCCAGAATACCAACTGAATATCCCTGCTGTACCATCATACGTGCAAGAGATGCTGTCACCATTGATTTGCCGACTCCACCTTTACCGCTGACTACTCCAATTACTTTTTTTACCTGTGAATACGGATTTGCCGGTGCTTTCAGATCTTTCTTCGCACTGCTGCATGAACCCGCATGTGCACAGGAAGAACATGATTCCGGCGAACATCCGCTGCTTTTTTCTTCTGCCATAATGCCAAACCTCCTACTTTTTCAGGATATCTCTCTATCCTATTCTTCCACTGCTGCGATCACTTCAATTTCGCAAAGAAGGTTCTTCGGAAGTGTCTTAACAGCAACACAGCTTCTGGCTGGTTTTGATGTGAAATATTTTGCATAAACTTCGTTAAATGCGGAAAAATCTCCCATATCAGCAAGGAAACAGGTTGTCTTTAATACTTTGTCAAAAGAAGTTCCTGCTTCTTCAAGGATTGCTCCGATGTTCTTGCATACCTGGTCAGCCTGTCCTTCGATAGTATCAGCTTCTACAGTATCTGTAGCCGGATTGATCGCAATCTGTCCTGCCGAATAAAGAATTCCCCCATGTACATATCCCTGGGAATATGGTCCAAGTGCTTTTGGTGCTTTTTCTGTTGATACTAATCTCATGTTGCAAATCTCCTTTTCAAATATATTCTTTCTCTAGCATATCACATCTACCTCAAAATTCCAAATTTATTTTCGCATACAATGTTATGCCAGCTCTGCTTTTTCTCTCGTCACATTCTGAATCCATTTATAGCTTCGGTAGCGCATGACTGTGATCGGTACTTTGATCACCTCATCACTCATCAGAAGGATATAAACAACCTGCACCGGCGCATGAAAGACAAAGGCAGCGATCATACCCAGCAGAATAGAGCATCCCCACATGGTAGACACATCCAGGATCAGACCAAACCTGGTATCTCCTCCTGCCCGGAATACACCCACCACAAGGGTCGTATTGATCGCCTGGCAGAGTGTAAAGTAAGACATAACAAAAAACATAAAATAAAGATACCCCTGCGCTTCCTGTGAGAGTGTCATCACATGATTTGCAATCGGAGCAGCTATCAGAATGATGCCGCCTCCTACCGCACCGGTAATAATACTCAGCCACAAAAATCTTTTTCCATACTCTTTTGCCAGATGAAACTCTTTTGCACCGATGGTCTTACCAAGATAAATGGCAGTCGCATTGGATACACCAAAGGCAACCACCGTTGCCAGCTGTCTTGCGACCTGAGCAACAGAATTTGCTGCCACCGCTGCACTTCCCAGATGACCGATCACTGCTGTATTCGCAGTAGAACCAAGTCCCCACATCATTTCATTCAAGATCACCGGACTCGCATAAATCAGAAAGTCTTTTAGAAGCACCTTGTCGATCTTACGCATATAGACCGGGTGAAATCTAACGTCATGGTTTTTTACTTTTGCATACCAGATTACAATGATAAGTTCTACGATCCTTGCTGTCAGAGTTCCGATTGCCGCACCCATAATTCCCATCTTCGGTAAACCAAATAAGCCAAAAATAAGAAGCGCATTTACCAGGACATTACAAATTAGTGACGCGCTGTAGACAACCGTTGCAATCACAACCTGCTCGATACTCCGCATAATGTAAAGATAGACCTGCGTTGCCGCCATCAGGACATAGGAAAGCGCCACGATCCGCAAATATTTCACACCTTCTGCGATCACGGCCGGGTCACTGGTATAGATATGAAGCAGCACTTCCGGAATGATTTCCGCAACAATGGTAAAAAGAGCTGCACAGCTGACACCGATGGTCATTCCCATTCCAAGGATTTTTTCAATCGTCTGTGTATCTTTCTTTCCCCAGTACTGTGCGGTCAAAACCGTTGCACCTGATGTTGTACCGAAAAGGATCAGTGTCATGACAAACTGTATCTGCCCTGCAAGGGATGCACCTGAAAGAACTTTTTCGCTGACTCTTCCAAGCATCAGCACGTCTGCCGCCGTCACACCCACATTGATCAGATTCTGAAGTGCCATTGGGATTACAAGTGCGAACACTTGTCTGTAAAATTTTCTCTTATTTATTTCCATCTTATTTTCCTGCTGCTTTCCGAAAAATCTGGTATACATCTTCGGCAGTAAGTTCTTTGATTTTTGAAAGTTTTACAGTATCATTTAATGTCGCAGCCATAGCAAGTTCCCGCAGATCTTCCTCTGATACTTCTCCGATCTCCAGTTCCTTTAAATTTGTCGGCATATGAATCTCACGGAAATATTCTACCGTCCGGCGAATTCCCTCTTTTGCGGCTTTCGCCACATCTTCTTCCTCTACGCCCCATACTTTTTTTGCGTAATGCGCAAATCTTTCTTCATCGTTTTTATAGACATATTCTGCCCAGGATTCCCAGACAGCTGAAAGGGTTGCACCATGCGCCTTATCATATTTTGCACCAAGTGCATGTCCGAGCTTATGTACAGAAAAATCTTTTGCTCTTCCGAGACCTGTCAGACCATTATGTGAAAGACTTCCTGCCCACATGATTTCACTCATGGCATCGTAGTCTGTCGGATTCTCCAGACCTTTCTTTCCATTTTCAATCACAACCCGCAGAACTCCCTCTGCAATCTCATCTGTCATCTGATTTCTCGTATTCGAAATAAAATAACGTTCCAGCGTATGCATCATGATATCTACGACTCCACATGCAATCTGATATTTTGGAAGCGTATAGGTAAGAACCGGATTCATGATCGCAAACTTCGGGCGGTTCAGGCCGGTGCTGATTCCTCCCTTTTTCCCTGTTTCTTCGTTTGTCAGAACTGCGGAATCGCTTGTTTCACTTCCTGCTGCCGCAATCGTAAGTACGCATCCTACCGGTGTCGATCTGGTAAGTATGATTTCACCTCCCCAGATTTCCTCCAGAGACCAGTCCGGGTTTGCCACACCATGGGCGATCGCCTTTGCTGTATCAATAGAACTTCCACCGCCTACTGCAAGAAGAAAATCCGCACCGAACTCAATTGCTTTCTCAACGCCTTCCTGTGCATATGCCATCCGGGGATTTGGCTTTACTCCGCCAAATTCCGCATAAGCAAGTCCTTCTTTTTCCAGTGCTTCTTCTATCTGCGCAAGAAGTCCGCTTTTTTTTACACTTCCACCGCCATATACGATAAATACACGGCTTCCGCCCCATTTCTTAACTTCTTTCCCAACTTCTGCCTGTGTGTTTTCTCCAAACAGGATTTCTGTCGGGGTATACTGTATAAATTTTTGCATTTTACCTCTCTCCTTAAAAAAATCCGAACCGTTCAATAAAGATTGCGGTTCGGACTAAATCTTTCAGTCTTATCTTATAACCATACTTTTCCGGTATGTTCGCCATTGATTACATAGTATACTGCATAATCTTCCGGTTTTACATAAAGCTCAATACTCTTGATCTCGGAAATTTTATGTTTCTGTTTTGTCCAGTCTTTTTTTACTGAAGCAATCATATCTTTTGTGTTTACTTCTTTTTCACCATACTGAAGAACAACTTCTGTTTTGATTTCTTTCTTTGCCGCAGATTTTTTTGCTGTTGTTTTTGGTGCTGCTTTCTTTACTTCTTTTGTAACTTTCTCTGCAGTTTTCTTCACTTCTTTTGCAGCTTTTTCAGCTGTTTCTTCTACTGTTTTTTTCACTTCTCCTGCAGCTTTTTTTACTTCCTGCGCTTTCTTTTCAACAGTAGCCTTTACTTCTTTCGGCTGTGCTTCTTTTTTAGCAGTTTCTTTTACTTCTTCTACTTTTTCGCTGACTTTATCTTCTGCTGCTTTAACTGCTGTTTTTACTTCTTCTTTAGTTTCTGCCGTTGCCTTTACCTCTGCTGCCTTTGTTTCTTTTATCTGTTTTTTCAGTGCCATATTGGTTTGCCCTCCTTAACCGCTAAGCCTTACTATTTTAAATCCGCAAAACTGACAATACGCTGTGTTATCATTTGCTCTTTGACATTATAGCATACTAAATGAAAAAAGTCACATTTTTTCATTTAATTTTACATGCCTCCGTGTTATACTATAAAAAGGACGAGAAAAGGAGGTACGTGTTATGGGTATTTTATTAGTAGCACTGATCGGTGTAGCAATCATCGCCGCTGTCGTTGTTGCTTCTTTCACTGCCGTTCTCGGAGGTGTCATCGGAGGAGAACTGGAAGACGAAGAAGAATAGTAAAAAAGTGGCTGCGAAAAACTCAATCGGGTTTTTCGCAGCCACCTTTTTATTATTCTTCAAATGTTTCTTTTAACTTATCCATGAACCCTTTTTTCTTAGCTTTACCCTTCGATTCAGAAGCCGGCTCTTCCTGGTTCAGTGTATTTCCTGTCAACTGATCAAAATGTCTAAGCACTTCTTTGGCTTCCGGACTTAATTTTTCCGGGGTCTGAATAACCAGCGTCACATAATGATCACCTCTGACCTGAGGATTTCTCAAAGAAGGTACCCCTTTTCCTTTCAGGCGTACTTTTGTATCAGTCTTAGTTCCCGGTTTTACGGTATAGATCACATCACCATCAACCGTCTTGATTCGCACATCACCACCAAGTGCTGCCTGCGCAAACGAAATTGGTGCAGTTGAGAAAATATGAACATCCTGTCTCTGGAAGATTGGATGTCTGGAAACCGTAACTTCTACCAGAAGGTCTCCCCTCGGTCCGCCATTCACACCTGGTTCACCTTTCTCACGGATTCTTACGCTCTGACCATTGTCAATACCTGCCGGGATTGTGACTTTGATCTTCTTGCGGCTTGAAGTATAGCCTGTTCCACCACAGTCCGGACATTTCTCACGAATGATCTTACCTGTTCCATGACAGTCCGGACAGGTCTGCACATTCTGCACCGTTCCGAAGAACGACTGTGATGTATAAACAACCTGACCTTTTCCACCACATTTTGAACAAGTCTCCGGACTTGTTCCCGGTTTTGCTCCTGTTCCGTTACACTTTGTACATGGATCTTTCAGAACGATATCCAGTTCCTTCTCGCATCCAAAAATTGCTTCCTCAAATGTAATCCGGACACCTTTACGGATATTGGCGCCTTTCATCGGACCATTGTTCGCACGTCCGCCTCTTCTGCCACCGCCAAACAGATCACCGAAGATATCACCAAAAATATCACCAAAGTCTGCCCCGTTAAAATCAAAACCGCCATATCCACCGGCTCCGCCTGCACCGCCTTCAAACGCTGCATGACCAAACTGATCGTACTGACGCCGTTTGTCTGCATCACTCAGAACAGCATAGGCTTCAGAAGCCTCCTTGAACTTCTTTTCGGCTTCTGCATCTCCTGGATTCATATCCGGGTGATATTTTTTCGCCAAAGCTCTGTATGCTTTTTTCAGAGTCGCATCATCCGCATCTCGTGATACGCCCAGGATCTCATAATAATCCCTTTTTGCCTCTGCCATAATCCTACCTCACTTAGATATTTCTCAAAGTATTTTAATACAGAATGTACCCTGGCACATTCTCATGCCCGCGCCGGCTCTCTGCAACATCTTCTTTGCACATGCAGTTCACCTAACCGGAGGCTTTTTATGTCATAAAAAACTATTTTTATTTATGATACATGAAATCTGCAAGACGGTATAATGCCGCCTTGCAGTTTCTCATCTTATCTTACGGATTAAACTTCTTTGTAATCTCCGTCAACTACGTCATCTCCGTTAAATCCTTCCGGAGCCGGTCCTGCTTCTGGTGCAGGTCCAGCCTGTGGTCCTGCCTGACCAGCCTGTGGTCCTGCCTGACCAGCCTGTGCGCCTGCCTGTTCGTAAACCTTTGTGAACAGTTTCTGAGCGCTTTCCATCAGTTTTTCTTTTCCTGCTTTGATTTCTGCAACCTGAGCATCTGTAAGTTCTTCTGTATTCGCTTTTGCAAGCAGATCTTTCAGAGCCTGTACGTCAGCTTCTACTGCTGCTTTGTCTGCTGCATCGATCTTATCTCCAACTTCGCCAAGTGCTTTTTCTGTCTGGAATACCATAGCGTCGGCATCGTTCTTAGCATCGATTGCTTCTTTACGTTTCTTATCCTGAGCTTCAAATTCTGCAGCTTCTTTTACAGCTTTGTCGATATCTGCATCAGACATATTAGATCCTGCTGTAATTGTGATGTGCTGTTCTTTTCCTGTTCCCAGATCTTTTGCAGATACATTTACGATACCGTTTGCATCAATATCGAATGTAACTTCGATCTGTGGGATTCCACGTGGAGCCGGCGGAATTCCATCCAGTCTGAACTGTCCGAGGGACTTGTTATCTCTTGCAAACTGTCTTTCACCCTGTACAACATTGATATCAACGGCTGTCTGGTTATCAGCTGCTGTAGAGAAGATCTGGCTCTTCTTTGTCGGGATTGTTGTGTTTCTCTCGATCAGTCTTGTAGCTACACCACCCATTGTTTCGATAGAAAGTGAAAGTGGAGTTACATCAAGAAGAAGGATGTCGCCTGCACCTGCATCTCCTGCAAGCTTACCACCCTGGATAGAAGCACCAAGTGCTACACATTCATCCGGGTTAAGAGATTTACTTGGTTCTTTTCCTGTCAGACGTTTTACTTCTTCCTGAACTGCCGGGATACGTGTAGATCCACCAACAAGAAGTACCTGACCTAAGTCTGCTGCTGTAAGTCCTGCATCAGAAAGTGCACGTCTTACCGGTTCCTGTGTCTTTTCTACAAGGTCACGTGTCAGTTCATCGAATTTAGCTCTTGTAAGAGTCATATCAAAATGCTTCGGTCCTTCAGCTGTTGCTGTGATGAACGGAAGGTTGATGTTTGTTGTTGTTGCAGAAGAAAGTTCTTTCTTTGCTTTTTCAGCTGCTTCTTTCAGTCTCTGAAGTGCCATTCTGTCTGTTGACAGGTCTACGCCTTCTTTTGCCTTGAAATCTGCAAGCATATAATCTGTGATCTTCTGGTCGAAGTCATCTCCACCAAGTCTGTTGTTACCAGCTGTAGAAAGAACTTCGATAACGCCGTCACCGATCTCGATAACAGATACATCAAATGTACCACCGCCAAGGTCGTATACCATGATCTTCTGTTCTTTTTCATTGTCAAGTCCATATGCAAGAGCTGCTGCTGTAGGCTCGTTGATGATACGTTTTACATCAAGACCTGCAATCTTACCTGCATCTTTTGTAGCCTGACGCTGAGCATCGTTGAAGTAAGCCGGAACAGTGATAACTGCTTCCGTAACTTTTTCTCCAAGATATCCTTCTGCATCTGCTTTCAATTTCTGAAGGATCATAGCTGAAATTTCCTGTGGAGAATATTTCTTTCCATCGATGTCTACTTTATGATCTGTACCCATCTCACGCTTGATAGATGAGATTGTCTTTTCTGCATTTGTTACTGCCTGACGTTTTGCAGGTTCACCTACAAGACGTTCTCCTGTCTTTGTAAATGCTACTACAGATGGTGTAGTTCTTGCTCCTTCTGTATTTGCGATTACGACCGGCTGTCCACCTTCCATAACCGCTACACAACTGTTTGTTGTACCTAAGTCAATACCAATGATTTTGCCCATTATGAAGACCTCCTGTTAATATAATAAAAATTGTATTTTGCTTTGTTATTTATATAAAGTGTATCGTAAATGCGGTACACGGTATATCTTAGTTTGCTACCTTTACCATGCTGTGTCTTACGACTGAGTCACGGTACATATATCCTTTCTGGAATTCCTCGGCTACTACATTTTCACCAAGTTCTTCATCCTCCACATGCATCACTGCATTGTGGAAATTCGGATCGAATTCCTGACCAACTGCTTCGATCGGTTTTACTCCGATTCCTTCCAGTGTGCTCATCATTTGTTTATAGATCTTATCCATTCCATCTACGAACGGATCATCTTTCTTTTCTTCCGGTACGGACTGAAGTCCGCGTTCAAAGTTGTCTACAATCGGAAGAATTTTTTCTACAACATCTTTGGCTCCGATCTCATACATCGCTGACTTTTCTTTTTCAGTACGCTTTCTGTAATTATCGAACTCAGCCATGTGTCTCGTAAGTTTGTCTGTCAGATCTGCGATCTGCTCATCCTTTTTATCTTTTTTATTCTTCTTTTCAAACAGCTTCTTTTTCTTTGGTTCTTCAGCATCTTCGGAATTCGTCTCTTTACCAACAGCTTCTTCCTCTGTTGCTTCGGTTTCTTCCGGTTCCTGCCCTTTTGCCTTCTGCTCTTTGGCTTCTGCCTCCGCAGCTTTCTTTGCTTCTTCCACCGCTTCTTTTACCATTTCTTCATTACTCATCTTTTTATCCAATGGTTCTTCCACCTTTCTTACTTCTTATTCGAGCTTTTTCGGCTCATCCCTGTGGAATATGTCATCCAGCTCTGCCATCAGTGTCTTAAGCGTCTTCATGACATGTTCATAATCCATTCGCTTCGGTCCGATGATTCCGATGGTTCCCTGCATGCCCTCGCCCAACTCATATGTTGCTGTGACTACGCTGCAGTCTTTCATGTTCTCCACATTCGATTCATCTCCGATGTATACCTGGATGTCTCTGTCTTCACCGCCGTTTGCCATTGACTTTGTTACCAGAGCGGCAAGCTGCTGCTTTTCTTCAAAAGCACTGATGATCTCCTGTGCGCTCTGCTTATCACTAAGCTCCGGATACTTGAAAATATTCGTCGCGCCACTGGTGTAAATCTCCATGTCGTCATCCAGCTGGATCACATTCGCTACTGCATCCAGGACACTGCTCATCACACCACTGTGGATCCCTGCCTGTTCTTTCAGTCTTGCGATCACTCCCAGATTGATCTGCTCTAGTGAAGTTCCGTTCAGCGAAGTATTCAGAAGCATATTCAGCTTCAATAGTGCTTCATTGCTGAGCGGCTCATCCAGTGTCACGATCTGGTTCTTTACAATGTTGCCTTCCATCACGATCACAACGATCAGCTGATGGTCATCAACCTGTGAAAGCTGGATAAATTTTAATTTGTTCCCGTTGTAAGTCGGAGTCGAAATCATCGTCGCATAATTCGTGTTGTTCGCAAGAACCTTTGCAACCTGCTTCAGAAGTTCTTCCATCTTGTCAGCCTTCTCAAGCATCTGACCTTTGATTTCGGTAATCTCCTGTTCTTTCTGGCTCATCAGCATATCCACATACCATCTGTAACCTTTATCCGACGGAATCCTTCCTGCTGATGTGTGAGGCTGCATGATATAACCAAGCTCTTCGAGATCTGCCATCTCATTCCGGATCGTTGCCGAACTTAAATTCAGATCCGTATACTTGGAAATCGTTCTGGATCCCACAGGCTCTCCGGTCTCAAGATAGTTCTTAATGATTGCATGTAAGATCTTCGTCTTCCGCTCATTAAGTTCCTGTATGGCTTCCATATGCTACCTCCTTTTTGTTATTAGCACTCGTTATGTCTGAGTGCTAACATTTTCTACGCTTATAAATGTACCACTTACTATTCACTTTGTCAACAGGGTTTATGATTTTTTTATTTTTAGTCCGGTTCCACCCGGATATGCTGTCGGATTCCAATTCAATCGGCAAACCATTCCGATGAGCCTCTGAAAGCGAACATTATGTCAGCAAAGGTTTCCATAATGTTCTGAGTCTCATCTCCATTGCCTCAAATGAATTGGAATCCGACAGCATATCCGGGTGGAACCTCACTCAAGCCTATAATAATCGACTTGATTTGGGCGCTTACAGGACATACTATAAAGGATTTACTTGCTTTTTTAACAATACTGTATTGCGTGGGGCGGGACTTAATGGCTGCGCCATTTTCGTCCGCAAATATTGGGATCGGACTGTTTGAAGATGATGTATTTTCTACTTCCTGGGATTAGGCTGTTTTGAGATGATGCATTTTCTACTTTCTGGGAGCTCCACACTTCCACTTAAACAACAACTGGCTGGAGCAACCGGTTTTTTCCGCACATCATCAGACTGGGGCGTCCCGTCTGTATGTTTTCTGTCTTCCAGGAAGAGGGTGGGGAGTTTTGGAGGAAGGGAGCGGGGCGACCAGGCAGAAAAGAAGGGATTCCAATTCATTTGAGGCAATGTAGATGAGACTCAAATCATTGTGGAAGCCATTGCTGACACAATGATTGTTTTCGGAGGCTCATCGGAATGGTTTGCCGATTGAATCGGAATCCCTTCTTTTCTGCCTGAACCGCCTGTTCCCTTCCTCCCAAACTCCCCACCCGACCGTCAAACCAAAAAATACACACCTCAGCCTCCCGGTCTGATGGTGTGCATTTCTTCTATTATATATAGTACATATCCTGACTGTATTCACTGTATTCCTGATATTTTTGTTCGAGGTCAGAGAGAAACAGATTCTCAAGGATATCCTGTAGTCCTCTGTTCAGACGTTCGATAACTTCACTCTGTACAGCCTGAGCCGCAGCTCTTCCGTTCTCGGCGCCTTCTACATCCTCTTCTTCGATGAGATAATCACCTTCCAGCGCACGTAATATTTCCGCAACCGAAATCTTTGTGGCAGGCTTCGCCAACAGGTATCCCCCCTGCGGTCCTTTCACGCTTTTAATGATTCCGGCTTTTCTGAGTGCCGCAAATACCTGTTCCAGATACTGCGGTGAAATACTGTTACGCTCTGCAATTGCTGCAAGTGCAACATGGGATTCTTTCGAGTATACGGACAGGTCGATCAGTGCCCGAAGTCCGTATCTGCTTTTCTTTGAAAAATTCATATTCTACTCCGTGAAGAGCGGTGTGGAGTAATATCTGTCTCCGGTATCCGGAAGCAGTGCCACAATCGTCTTTCCTTTGTTTTCCGGACGTTTTGCAAGTTCGATCGCTCCATAAAGTGCGGCTCCCGAAGAAATTCCTACCAGGATTCCTTCTTTCTTTGCAAGCAGCTTTCCTGTTGCAAAAGCGTCATCATTTTCTACAGTAAATATTTCATCATATACAGTTGTGTTGAGTACGTCCGGTACAAATCCTGCTCCGATTCCCTGAATCTTGTGAGGACCACCTTTTCCTGTAGAAAGTACCGGTGAGCTTGCAGGCTCCAATGCAACGATCTTCACATCCGGATTCTGGGATTTCAGATATTCGCCGACACCGGTCAGTGTTCCACCTGTACCAACACCTGCGATAAACAGATCTACTTCTCCGTCTGTATCCTTCCAGATCTCTGGTCCGGTTGTCTTTCTGTGTACTTCCGGATTAGCCGGATTAACAAACTGTCCAGGAATATAGCTGCCCGGGATCTCTTTTGCAAGTTCCTCTGCTTTTTCAATCGCACCCTTCATTCCCTTTGCGCCTTCTGTCAGAACAATCTCTGCTCCGTATGCTTTCAGGATGTTTCTTCTTTCTACACTCATTGTCTCCGGCATAGTAAGAATGATACGGTATCCTTTGACTGCTGCAATCGATGCAAGGCCGATTCCCGTATTTCCCGAAGTAGGCTCAATGATAACAGAACCTTCTTTTAATAATCCTTTTTCCTCAGCATCCTCGATCATTGCTTTGGCAATTCTGTCTTTTACACTTCCGGCCGGGTTAAAATATTCCAGTTTCACAAGGATTCTTGCCTCTAATCCTAATTCTTCTTCAATATTTTTCACCTCTACAAGAGGAGTATTTCCAACAAGCTCTAAAGCACCATTATAAATTTTTGACATCGTAAGTTCTCCTTTCTTTCCTACTGTTTTGATAGGTTTAACTCGATGATGTCATTATATGCCTATAAAACCTATTTGTCAAGTATACTTTATATTTTTCTGATTTTCCAAATTTTACTCTTCCAGCAGAAACTCTACAAACACACTGTTGCTGACATCGATCCCCCGTTTTGTAAGCCATACTCTGTCATCATCTTGCTCAAGAAGCTTTAAGCTTTCCAGTTTGCAGATCGGTTCACCGTAAATATCCTCCAGACTCTTCCCAAAATACTCTGAAAATTCTTTTTTTGAGATTCCGTTCATTTTCCGCAGTCCAAGAAACATAAATTCCTCCATCTCCTCAGTTTCTGTCAGAAGCTCTGCCTGAAATTTGTTCCTGTAGGAATGTGCATACTCCCTTAGCTGATCCGGGTTCGTGTAGCGACTCATTTTTCCTTCCAGCTTCCTGCATTTTCCAATCAGATCCCCGGGAACCAGAGATGCCGCACCAATTCCAAATCCCAGATACGGAATTCTCTCCCAATATCCCAGGTTGTGCCGGCAGGCATATCCCTCCTTAGCATAATTGGAAATCTCGTAACGGTGATATCCGTTCTTCTCCATCAGCGTTTCCGTATCCCAGTACATCTGACGCTCCGCATCCTCATCCGGAAGCTTTGGTCCTTCTTTTGCCTCGTCTTCTACATATTTTTTATAGAAAGTTGTTCCCTCTTCCAAGATCAGACTATATGCAGAAATATGCTCCGGGGAAAGTGCCATTACCCGCTCCAGTGTACGCCTCCAGCTTTCCACCGTCTGCCCCGGAATTGCCGAGATCAGGTCTACATTGATATTTGAAAAGCCATTGGCTCTCGCCAGATGATATGCTTCCCGAAATTCTTCATAAGTATGGATTCTTCCAAGCAGACGAAGTTCCTCATCATTGACCGACTGCAGACCGATACTCAGACGGTTCACCCCTGCCTGTCTGTACTTTCGCAGTTTTTCTTCCGTTACCGTTCCCGGATTCATTTCCATAGTGATCTCTGCGTCCTCATCCAACGTAAATATTTCCCTGACCGTATCCATCAGCCGCCCAATCTGCTCACCGGTAAGAAGAGATGGGGTTCCGCCTCCGAAAAAAACGGAAATCACCCTGTAATTCTGCACTGTATCCGGACAGTTTCTGATCTCGTCGACCAGCATTTTCACATATTCCTCTTTTTCCTTTTCTCCGGCCGGACCGGAAAGGAAATCACAATATGCACACTTTTTCACACAAAACGGAATATGAATATATAGTTCTAAAGGCTGCATCTGCTTTTCTCCTTTTCTGTGCAAAAGGCAGGAACCTTTCCTCGGAAATCGCTCCTGCCTTTTTGTGTATACGATGAGCCAAGTACAGATTTGTGCTTGCACAAGAATCTGTACTTGGCGAATGTACATCATCGAGCTGTTAAGCGAGATAGTGTACAAAGTATACGAATCGAGTAGGAGTCAGCCTGCCCGATTATCTTTTGTCTGTCTATTTGTCGTCCAGTTTTAATACACTCATAAATGCCTTCTGTGGAATTTCTACATTTCCAACCTGGCGCATACGCTTCTTTCCTTCCTTCTGCTTTTCCAGAAGCTTCTTCTTACGGCTGATATCACCGCCGTAGCACTTGGCAAGTACGTCCTTACGCATGGCTCTTACTGTCTCACGGGCAATGATCTTGCTTCCGACAGCTGCCTGGATCGGAATTTCAAAAAGCTGTCTCGGAATCTCTTCTTTGAGCTTCTCACACATCTTTCTTCCTCTCTCATAAGCACTTCCCGCAAATACAATAAAGGAAAGAGCATCCACTTCTTCTTTGTTGATCAGGATGTCCAGCTTGACCAGATCAGATTTGACATAGCCGAGCATTTCATAATCAAAAGACGCATAACCGCGGGATCTGGATTTGAGCGCATCAAAGAAATCATAGATGATCTCATTCAGAGGCAAGTGGTATTTCAATACCGCTCTGGTCTCTTCGATGTATTCCATTCCCTGATATTCGCCACGTCTTTCCTGACACAGATCCATGATCGCACCGATAAATTCGGATGTCACCATAATCTCTGCTTTTACCATCGGCTCTTCCATAAAATCAATTTCTGACGGATCCGGAAGATTAGACGGATTGGTCAGGTCGATCACTTCTCCGTTGGTCTTGTGCACCTTGTAGATAACACCCGGCGCAGTTGTCACCAGATCCAGATTGTATTCTCTTTCCAGTCTCTCCTGAATGATCTCCAGATGCAAAAGTCCAAGGAAACCACAGCGGAAACCAAATCCCAGCGCAAGAGAGGTCTCCGGTTCAAACTGAAGTGCCGCATCGTTGAGTTGCAGTTTTTCCAGTGCATCTCTCAGATCCGGGTATTTGGAGCTGTCTGCCGGATACATTCCGCAGTACACCATCGGGTTGACCTTTTTATATCCCGGAAGAGGCTCAGAACATGGATTTTCCGCACCTGTTACGGTATCACCCACACGGGTGTCCTTTACATTTTTCAGGCTGGCTGTAAAATATCCAACCATTCCTGCTGAAAGCTCATCACAAGGGATAAACTGTCCGGCACCAAAATATCCAACCTCCACAACATCAGCAGTTGCACCTGTCGCCATCATATGAATCGGCATTCCTTTCGTGATACATCCTTCTTTGATACGGCAGAATACGATAACGCCTTTATACGGATCATAGAGGGAATCGAAAATCAGTGCCTGAAGCGGTGCATCCGGATCTCCTGTCGGAGAAGGGATCTTTGTCACGATCTGTTCCAGAACCTGATCTACATTAAGCCCTGTCTTTGCCGAGATCAGTGGTGCATCCTGCGCTTCAATTCCGATCACATCTTCAATCTCTTCGATCACACGCTGCGGCTCTGCGCTTGGAAGATCGATCTTGTTGATAACCGGCATGACATCCAGATCATGGTCCAGTGCCAGATATACATTTGCCAGTGTCTGCGCTTCTACGCCCTGTGCCGCATCAACGACCAGGATCGCTCCATCACAGGCTGCAAGACTCCGTGACACTTCATAGTTAAAGTCTACGTGTCCCGGAGTATCGATCAGATTAAAGATATATTCCTCCCCATCCTTTGCCTTATAAACCGTGCGGACTGCCTGTGATTTGATTGTGATACCACGTTCTCTTTCCAGATCCATGTTATCCAGCACCTGGGCCTGCATCTCTCTGCTGGTCAGAAGACCTGTCTGTTCGATAATACGGTCCGCCAGTGTGGATTTTCCATGGTCAATATGTGCAATAATACAAAAATTCCGAATCTTTTTCTGATCCATATGCATATTTTCAGTCTCTCCTTTTTCTTCTTATCTATATCTGATTACTTTTCCCGTTTACTACTGTACTGCACCAGAAAGAGTTCCACCGAGAGGATATCTCCCATCTTTCCGGTTTTTACATCTTCTTCCGTCTGTACACCGGCTTCTACGATCCCACGCAGCTCTTTCCTGGTAAATGCCTTCGCCTGTGCCCGGTACTTTCCTACCAGGAATGGCATGATTCCCACCTTGGCGGCAATCTCTTTTGGCGGAACCCCAGTACGGTCCATCTCT
This sequence comes from Coprococcus sp. RTP21204st1_G4_RTP21204_210225, assembly GCF_040915385.1. Lineage (NCBI taxonomy): Bacteria > Bacillati > Bacillota > Clostridia > Lachnospirales > Lachnospiraceae > Coprococcus > Coprococcus sp. RTP21204st1_G4_RTP21204_210225. Next base: position 38,989 of record NZ_JBCPDP010000017.1, read on the forward strand.
TTTACCTCCATCAGGATACGGAACTGTCTGGTCAGCAGGTAGAGGATCCGCATCGGCGGTTCCTTCAGTGTCAGAAGATCATAATAGTAATCCAGCGCTTTTTTCTGCTCTTTTGCTGCAACCGCATCTACCATATCAAAAATATGGTTTCCGATCTGCGTAGTACAGATTTCATCAATATCTGCTGCCGTAATCTCCGTGTGGTTCATGCAGTAACAGAATAATTTTTCCAGCTCCTGCCCGAGATTCTCCATGTCATTACCAGTCTTTGCAAGCAGATAGCGCACTGCTGCCTCCGACATCTGAAGCTTCTCCTTTTTCGCCATCCCAAGGATCCAGCGGATCAGTGTCTTTTCATCCTGCCGCTTCAGTTCTACAATATGACCTTTCTCCTTGATCACTTTGTAGAGCTTTCCTCTCTTATCCAGCTCTGATTCCACAAAGATCATATAAGTGGTCTCCGGCATGTTCTTCAGATATTCTGCCAGCTCCGGTGTCGCATTTTTCAGAAAACCGGTATTTTCCAGAACGATCAGCCTGCGCTCTGCAAAAAAAGGTAAGGTCTCGGCAAGGTCGATAATCTCCTTCGGGTTCGTGTTCTTTCCCTCAAAATAACGATAATTCATCGTGTCACCTTCCGGAACCATCGCTTTGACGAAACGGTTTTTATATAATTTTTTCAGATAAGCTTCTTCGCCGTACAGAAGATAAATCTGCTTAAACTGTCCTGTCTTTAAATCTTCATTCAAACTTTTCATGGACTTTGGATACCATATTCCCTTCCATCTGTATACATACTGACAGCACCTCTGTCTTTCGTATTATATAGGCTTACGCCCCATTTTGCAAGTCTTTCCAGTGTTTCCGCATGCGGATGTCCATAACGGTTTTCTTTTCCGGATGAACAGAATGCTGCCCGTGGTCGGATCACTTCCAGAAGCTCTTCGCCGGTCGCATTTCTTGATCCGTGGTGTCCGACTTTCAGCAGATCATAACACGCCGGAAGTTCTCCTTTTTTCCGGAGATTCTTTATTCTCTCTGCCAACAGCTCTTCTCCGGTATTTTCCAGATCTCCGGTAAAAAGCATGGTAATTTTTCCATATTGCAGGTGAAGTACCAGAGAATTTTCATTTCCATTTTCAGATGGCTCACCTTCTCCAGGCCAGAGACAACGCATCTTCAATTTTCCAGACAGAAAAATAGTATCCATCTCCATTACCCGTACCTTCGTTCCTGCCTCTTCTGCCAGATTACATAATTTAATAAGCCTTTCATCCCAATATTTCTGTTCCGGAAAAATCAGATACTGGATTTCTACTCCATACTTTCTCCGTTCCAGAAGTTCTTCCACTGCATTTAAGTGATCCACATCCCCATGCGTCACCCACACATAATCCAGCCTCTTCACGCCCCGGAATTTTAAAAATGGTTCCAACCGGTATCTTCCTGCTGCATCTACCGAACTGCTTCCGCCGTCGATCAGGTAATTTTTTCCGTTTCCGTCCCGAAAGAAAAAACAGTCGCCCTGTCCCACATCCAGCATAGTCAGCTCCATCTGCCCTCGTTTCCACTTTGGGATCCCGAGCAGGATGAGCAGGATCCCAGCTGTCGCGAGCTGTCTTACCACCTGTTTCCCGGTTTGTCTGCCCTCTTTCTTTTCCTTCCTTTTTCTCCACAAATAAAATAGAAGAACCCCATAATAACAGGCAATCTGCCAGAGCCGTGGTCTTCCCGGAATCCACCTTGCCCCCGGAAGTTCCAGGAGCAGACCGCTCCCTTTTTCATAAAAAAGCAAAATCCACTCTGTTATTTTCCAAAGTGCACTCTGCATTATATCTCCTGCCCCACACGGAATCAGCATGACTGCCATCCCTGCACTCCCGCAAAGCAGAAGCACGGATGCCATCGGAATTACCAGAAGATTCCAGGCTGGCGCATACAGGCAGGTTTCATAATAGTGCCACAATGTAACTGGCAGCAGAAAAAACCAGAGCCTCACCGCCATCCGGACACTGTCTGAAAATCTGCCTTTTTTATTTTCCGAACCAATCAGATAGATACCGAGAACCGCAGCAAAAGAAAGCTGGAACCCTGCCGTAAAAAGCCGCAACGGATTTGTCAGAAGCAGACCAATTTCCGCAATCCCAAGTGCCGTCAATCCATCGTATTCCCTTCCTGTCAGCTCTGCTCCCATCCGGATCAGAAACATGGTAAACGCCCGCAGTGCCGAAACACTCATTCCGGTCATCACCACATAGCTCCCAAGAAGCAGACTTCCCACTACACCGGCCTGTAAAATAGAAAATCCGGTTTTCCTAAGCCCCCGGTAAAGTCCGTTGCCAAAAAAAGAAATATGCAGACCGGATATGGCAAGCAGATGCCCGATCCCTGCCACCCGGTAAAGTTCTTTCACTTTCTCTTCTGTATAAAAAGAATCTCCCAGAAGAACCGCACACAAAATACCCCCTCGATGCTTTCCCATCTCTCTGCAGATCTCATCTGCGGTCCGGTTCCTAAACTGCCACAGCTTTTCCCGGAAGAAAGTCTTTTTCACCTGTTTTTCCAGAACCTTCCCTTTCCATAAGACTGCCTGGATATTCTGCTGCTTATAATAATTTTTCTGGTCAAAATTGCCCGGATTGGCCGCCGGATCAAAAAATCCCACATTGCCTTTAACCAGGATCCGCTGTCCGATTTCCGGACCATTTCCCTTTTCATCCAGATAGACAAGCAGCCTCTCGTCAGCGACTGCTTTTCCATTCCCCATTTCTCTGATCTGTATTTTTTTCAGATACAGGATCAGTTTTTCTTCTTTTCTGGTTTTCTGATAAACCTCTCCTTCCACCATCACTTCTTCCGACTCTTTCCAGAGCTTCTCACACCTTGACACACCGAGTCTTCCAAAAATCTTTCCTCCCCCTGTCAGATACAGTACCAGAATCAGTCCTGCCAGAAGTATTCCGGCAAAACCAAGTCTTCGCTTGATCAACCGATCAATCCTCCTTTATCATTTCCTGGTTTCTGCTCAGAGGTTCATCCAGCTTTATACTCTCCTGATATACAATACTGCTGTCTCCGTTGATTGAAATCTGTACTTCAGAGACATTTCCACCATCGATCACTGAATTTACGATGGAATAGATCACCGTCTCCGGACTGACTCCCGGAGCAATGTTCCGAAGTCCTTCATCAAAATTCAGATAGCAGATATGATCTTTGATCGACACACCCAGCAGCTTTGTTCCTTTTGGTATGGTAGCAAGCAGTCTGTTATTGGATGGTCCTCGCATCAGCTGTTCCACTACAACCCGTTCCTTCGACTCATTGCTGTTATACCGCACCGTATCCTCTTCCTTTTGCAGCTTTTCTCCAGATGAACCTGCATAATACAGCGTAAGCTTCATCTCCTGGAAAGAGTTAATAGAAGAGCCTGTGTTCTGTACAAAATCTTCTGCCTGCTGGTATCCATAAGTATTCCCTTTTTTATCCGTAAGTGGCGTTCCATCTACACAGATCATCACCAGATCCACTCCATCGATCTGCGTCAGTGAACGGACAAGCGCTGCCCTGCACAGAACCTCTCTTACCGTATCCATCTTTCCGTAAGCCGCATTATAGTACAGGATCAGCTTTTCATCCTCCAGAGTGTATCTCTCCAGTTTTACCTTTTTCGGCAATGCCGCCTGTGCCTTCACCTCGTCATCACACTTCTGCAGCGCAGACAGCATTCCTTTTACTTCTTCGTCCACCGACTTTCCTGTTCCATCGTAGTCCTTCGGAACCAACGCCGTTCCGCTCTGGTTAATCTGGTAAATCGTGTATTTTGCATCTGCTTTCTGTTCCTTTTTACTGCATCCCACAATGCCTGTAAGAAGACACACCGCAAGAAGAATGCTTATGATCTGGTAAATTTTTTTCATTCTTCTCATCCTTCCCTCTTGATATAAGTAAGCGGGATCCGGACTGTAAATGTCGTTCCCTCTCCCGGTTCACTGTAGACCTTGATCGCACCGCGGTGCATGACAACCGCATTTCTTGCAATCGAAAGCCCAAGACCGGTTCCGCCGATCTCACGAGAATGGGATTTGTCCACACGGAAAAATCGCTCGAATATATGATCCGTATCTTCTTTCGGAATCCCGATTCCAGAATCCGCAACCTTCAGATAAAAATACTTATGATCCGCATTTAACGACACGTGTACCCATCCGTTCTCTTTATTGTACTTGATCGCATTTTCCACCAGATTCGTGATCACAAGTGCAATCTTTACCTCATCAATCTCCGCTGTCACCGGACGAAAACTCTCAAATACCAGTTCAATATTACTTTTTGCCGCAAGTGGCTGTAATCTTTTGAGAATCCGTTCTACCAGTTCATTAACATCCTGACTCTTAATATTTAAGTTTGCACCCTTCTTATCCAGTTTTACAAGATCCAGAAGGTCATTGATGATCTTATTCTCCCGCTCGATTTCTTCGGACAAATCACCCATAAATTCCCGGTAAAGCTCCGTCGGTGCATCCGGCTGCATCAGCAGTGAATCCGCCAGCACCTTCATAGAGGTCAACGGTGTCTTCAACTCATGGGATACATTTGCCACGAACTCTTCTCTCGATGCATCCAGTACTTTATAGCGGTCCCACAGCTTATTAAATGCATTGGAAATCCGTTCCGTTTCATCGTAAGCATTTTCATGGAGATAATTATCTCCATAGCCTCCTGCCATCTCCTCGATCGATTGAGACATCCTTTTCAGCGGCCTTACAAGCAGCATACCGATGACTGCTGATAAAAAGATCCCGATAATACTGATTGCAACCGTTGCAATTCTTGCCTTTGTCTGCAATGCCTCTACATTGTCACGCAGACTGTCTGTAGAAACACTAACCAGAATCATTCCTTTTACCGGCTCTTCCCCTTTTTTGACCGGGACTGCCACTTCAATGTACCGGCTCTTTCTGTCATAACTTGCCGGCTTCTCGCCGCGGAAGCATTTGACTACATCCTCGGAAATGATCGTCTTTCCCTCCTCCAGATCATAGGTATCTTCCACAATCCGGAATTCATCATCAATAACAAGCACTCTTCCATTGTAAATATTGGATAACTGTGATAGTTCTGTATCGATCACATCAGAAACTCCCGTTTTCAGATAATCAGAATTGACCAGCTGATTACTCAGAATCGTACACTGGTTTTGAATCTCTGCTGTGCGCACGGATACGGTTCTCTGATCATAGCTTTGCAGAATCGCATTCATCAGGATCACACTGGATAATATGACAAATACGCTCAGGATCACCGTTACCCGCACTTGCAGACTTTTTATGAATTTTGGTACAAAAAATTTAACCCCTGAAATAATAGCCAACTCCCCACTTTGTGTAAACGTATTTCGGATCACTTGGATTTACTTCAATCTTCTCGCGCAGTCGTCTGATATGTACATCTACCGTTCTTGCATCTCCCGGATACTCATATCCCCAGACAATATTCAAAAGACTTTCCCTGCTGTAAACCTTGTTCGGATTCATTGCAAGAAGCTCCAGAAGATCAAATTCTTTTGCGGTAAGATTCAGTTCCCTGTCCCCGGAAAAAACTCTCCGGCTTTCACAGTCGATCTTCAGATCTCCCTTTACCACAACTTTACCGCTCGCGCTCATCCCGTCTTTTTTAGCGACCCTGCGCATGATTGCCTTCATTCTGGCCTTAACCTCAAGAATGTTGAACGGCTTTGTGATGTAATCATCTGCGCCATATTCCAACCCGAGGATCTTGTCCATATCCTCGCCCTTCGCAGTGAGCATGATGACCGGTACATCTGAAAAATCACGGATCTGTCTGCATACTTCAAATCCATCGTATTTTGGAAGCATGACATCCAGAAGAATCATATCATACTCTTTTCTTTTTACCATCTCAAGTGCTTCCTCACCGTCGTATGCGCAGTCAACTTCCATATCATCCTGTTCCAGACTGAATCTCAGTCCTTTCACGATCAGCTTTTCATCATCTACTACCAATACTTTTCTGCCCATCTTGCGCACTCCTCTACTCTACCGTTATCTGCTCCCGGATCTTCTGAAAGATTCCTTCCTTGATCCCGTCCACTTTCTTCAGATCCTCTATCTTCCTGAATCCACCGTTTGTCTCTCTATAAGCAATAATTGCTTCCGCGCGGGACTCGCCAATCCCGCTTAAGCTTAAAAGTTCAGCCTTTGTCGCGGTGTTCAGGTTTATTATTCCTGTGTCTTTTCCCATCCCGGCATCTGCCATATCCGATGGTGAACCTTCTTCTTTCAAAGTCTGTTCTTCTTCTCTGGATGGCACATAAATCCTTTGTCCATCTGTCAGATGTGCTGCCTGATTCAGATAAACCTGTCCTGCTGCCTCCGTCAGACCTCCCGCTGCTTCTATGGCATGCGTGATGCGGTCTCCTTCCTGCAGTTCATATACACCGGGTGATGCCACCTCGCCACATACATACACCCAGATCGAACCTTCTTTTTCTTCACCACCCGGATCTGCTTTTGCCTTATCCGGCTTTTCTTCGGCAGCCTTTGATTCTGCCTCGTTTTTCTTATCCCCGGCATCCGCTTCTGCAACAGCCACACTGGTAAAGGTCTCTTCTTTTTCATGGCATGCTGACAGCATACAGCTGATTCCAAGGAAAATTCCACATATTTGATATAAAATCCGTCTTCTTTTCCGCATACATACTCCTTTTCCGCAGAGCATGTCCCCTCGTACTTCCAAGACATGATTATTGTAACGAATTTTTTTCCAAAAGACAACCTATTTCCACTGAAAAATTGTCGTGCCGATCAGAGCGATCCCCATACCGATCACTTTTCTCCAGGAAAATGGCTCTTTTTCCACACCAAATAATCCCACCAGTTCAATCAGATACGCCACACTAAGCTGAGACATAACGATCAGAAGTGCCGCCTTTGCAGGCCCGAGCTGCGCCATACTTTTGATCACGGTCCAGGTGATCCCTGCTCCGATCACACCGCCAAGCAGCATATATTTAGGCTGCACCTCTCCTATCGTGGCAATACTGTCCCTTCCCATGATCAGCCACATTACCAGGCAGATGGCAAATGCACTAAGCTGCACCCAGGCATTGCTCACCCACATTCCTGTCGTCTTTGTTACCTGTGTGTTAAATACCCCCTGCACACTCATCAGCGCTCCCGACAGCAGGGCAATAAAAAATCCGGTCATCTTTCATACCTCCTTTTCTTCTGAAAGTATATCCGATGACCGGCTCTTTTATTCTCTTATTTTTATCAGGCACCGACTTTATGCAAGTGCTTTTTTCAGGATCTCTGCCATCTCATCTACCTGTTCTTTACCGATAACAAGCGGTGGGATCATTCGGATCACATCTGTTCCAGCTCCGATGATCAGAAGTCCTTCTTCCAACGCTTTGGCTGTCACTTCACCCAGCGGCTTGGTGACCTGAAGTCCCTGGATCAATCCTCTTCCCTTTACTTTAACGGCTGCATCGCAGGTATCCACGATTTCCTGCAGTTTCTGTGTCAGATATGGTGCGATTTCATTGACATGATCGAGCATATGCTCTTTTTCAAAGATCTCAATAGTCTTGCTGACCGCTGCACAGCAAAGTGGGTTTCCACCATATGTAGTTCCGTGATCCCCCGGTACCAGCGAATTATCTGCAACTTCTTTTGTCATCGCAAATGCGCCGACCGGAACACCGCTTCCGATTGCTTTCGCCATTGTCATGATATCCGGTGTGATTCCCATCTGCTGCCATGCAAACCATGCACCACTTCGTCCCATACCACACTGTACTTCATCGCAGATCATCAGGATTCCGTTCTCATCACAGATCTTACGAATTCCCTGCATAAATTCTTTTGTCGCTGCGTTGATTCCGCCTTCGCCCTGGATTGTTTCCAGAATGATTGCGCAGGTCTTATCATTTACCAGTGCTTTTACACTGTCAAGATCATTGTAGATTGCAAAATGTACACCAGGCATAACCGGTTCAAATGGCTCTCTGTATTCTTTGTGTCCGGTAAGTGCTACTGCACCCATACTTCTGCCGTGGAATGAATTCTCCATTGCAATAAATTCATAACGTCCGGTTTTTTTTGTGTACGCATATTTTCTTGCAGTTTTGATCGCACCTTCGATTGCTTCTCCACCACTGTTTGTGAAGAATACCTTGTACATACCGGTGATCTTTTTCAGATCTTCTCCTGCTTTACCGCAGGTTGTATTATAATACAGGTTTGATGTATGGATCATCTTGTCAATCTGAGCCTTTAATGCATCATTAAATTCCTTGTTGTTATATCCCAGAGAAGATACCGCATATCCTGCTGAGAAATCCAGATATTTCTTTCCTTCCGGATCATAGAGATATGCGCCGTCTCCATGGTCCAATACAACCGGATAACGGTTATAAGTTTTTAAAATCGCGTCGTCCTCTTCCTGCATATACTGATTTGTCATAAGAATTACCTTCTTTCTTTGCCTTCCCCTTAATCTTCTTCACCGTTTCTTAAAATTGCAGTTCCGATACCTTTCTTCGTGAAAATCTCAAGAAGCAGGCAGTGCGGAATTCTTCCATCCAGAATATGGACTCTGGACACTCCGTTTTCAATCGCTCCTACACAGTTCTGCAGTTTCGGGATCATTCCTCCGGAAATTGCTCCGCTTTCGATCAGTTCATTCGCCTGATCTACAGTAAGAGCTGTGATCAGAGAAGATTTATCCTCGTAGTCTCTGTATACCCCTTCAATATCAGAGAGGAACGCAAGCTTCTCAGCATGAACCGCTTTTGCGATCGAATAAGCTGCATCATCCGCATTGATATTATAAGTGTTGTAATCATCATCGATTCCAACCGGGCATACGATCGGGAGAAAATCTTTATCCAGAAGATCCAGAAGAACCTCTGCATTGACCTTCTTGATATCTCCTACAAATCCAACGTCCTGTCCTGTCATGGAAAGCTTTTTATCAACTCTTAAAAGTCCGCCGTCTTTTCCACTGACACCGATAGCACGGACACCAAGTTCTTCGACCATACGAACCAGATTTTTATTAACCTTGTTCAGTACCATCTCTGCAATTTCCATGGTCTCTGCGTCCGTCACACGAAGTCCGTCGATGAATTTCGGCTCCATTCCAGCTTTACTTACCCATTTACTGATCTCTTTTCCACCGCCGTGAACGATGATCGGTTTGAATCCAACCAATTTCAAGAATGTAACATCCTTGATGACATTTTTCTGGAGTTCTTCGTCCAGCATTGCACTTCCACCGTATTTTACAACGATGATCTTACGGTTGAAACGCTGAATATAAGTAAGCGCCTCAATCAGAACTTCTGCTTTGTCCAGATACTGCTGCATATCCTGATCCATTTTGCTTACCTCCTAGCTTCTGTAATCTGCATTGATGTCAATATATCCGTGAGTCAGGTCACATCCCCATGCGGTTGCACTTTCGCTTCCCATCTTCACATCAGCAACTGCTTTTACTTCTTCCTGTGAGAGGATCTCCGTTGCTTTTTCTTCACTGTAATCTACCGCTGTACCATTTTCGATGATCTGGATCTTTCCTGCCTTGCTCTCGAAGAACAGATCCACCTTTTCCGGGTCAAACTGTGCTCCGGAATATCCCATTGCACAGAGGATTCTTCCCCAGTTTGCATCATGTCCTGCAATTGCTGTCTTGGTAAGATTTGAGCATACGATTGATTTTGCAAGTGTCTTTGCAGTCTCTTTTGTATCTGCGCCAACTACAGTTACTTCAAATAAAGCAGTTGCTCCTTCTCCGTCCCCTGCGATCTTCTTTGCAAGGTATTCGTTGATCTCATGCAATGCTTCCGCAAAGGTCTTATAGCTTTCACTGTCTACCGTGATCACTTCATTTTCAGCCATTCCGTTTGCAAGAAGAACTACAGAATCATTTGTAGAAGTATCTCCGTCTACGGAAATCATATTGTATGTATCATTGACATCATCACTGAGGGCTTTCTGAAGTGCCTCTTTTGTGATTGCTGCATCTGTTGTGATAAAGCTGAGCATGGTGCACATATTCGGATGGATCATACCAGATCCTTTTGCCATACCACCGATGGTAACGGTCTTTCCGGCAACCTCGATCTCTACTGCGATCTGTTTTTCACAGGTATCAGTCGTCATGATTGCTTTTGCTGCCTCAGTTCCGTTTGCCAGTGTATCATTTTTCTTTTCAGCAAGAGCCTTTACCCCTGCCACGATGCGATCAATTGGAAGCTGCTTTCCGATGACACCGGTCGATCCAATCAATACACCGTCTGCATTAATTCCAAGAGCTTCTGCTGCCACATCTGCTGTGTCCTTGCAGTAGCCAAATCCTTCCGCACCGGTACATGCATTGGCAATTCCGGAATTGACGATCACAGCCTGTGCTTTCGCACCACTCTTTACAACCTGCTGATCCCATTTTACGCACGCTGCCTTTACAACGTTTGTAGTAAATGTTCCTGCACATTCACATGGAACCTGGCTGTAGATCATTGCCATGTCGGTTCTGTCCTGATATTTGATCTTTGCTGCTGTTGATGCTGCCTCAAATCCTTTTGCTGCGGTCACACCGCCTTCGATAATCTTCATCGTATATAGCCTCCTTTAGCCCTCTTCGATAAATGCTGTAATATTTTCCTCATTTAAAACAAACTCATAGTAGTTGACATCCGGTCTCTTGGTCCATCCGATCGTATTCCAGAACGTATTGCCGATATCATTCTTGGTAAATGCGATCAGTGTGATCTTGTTGATATGTTCCTCTTTCAGAGCTGACATTGCATAGGCAACCATGCTCTTTCCGATCCCATGACAGCGGTACGCCGGATCTACACATACATGATAAAAACATCCGGTTCTTCCGTCGTGTCCGCAGAGGATTCCTCCTACTACTTTTCCGTCTATTTCGGCGATCACACTGGTTGTCGGATTCCTTTTCAGGAATCGTTCCACGCCTTCTTTTGAATCATCTATGCTCCGGATTCCAAATCCTTTGATCCGCATCCAAAGTGCATGAAGCTGGTCATAATCTTCTACTGTCATCGCACGAATAATTGTTGTCATATATTTTCCATTCCTTTTCTTTTTCTGCCGTGTTCTACGGGAACATCGGAACCAGATCAAGACCTTCACTTTCCGGAAGTCCAAAGATCAGGTTCATGTTCTGTACAGCCTGTCCTGCTGCACCTTTTACCAGGTTGTCGATCGCACCCATCATAATGATACGGTTTGTTCTCGGATCGATCTTAAATCCGATATCGACATAATTGCTTCCTTCTACCCATTTTGTTTCCGGGTAAACATCTTTCTCCAGAACGCGGACAAATTTTTCATTTGCATAATATTTATCGTAAACTGCTTTTACTTCTTCCCAGGTAACATCCTTTGTAAGCTTCGCGTACTCTGTTGCCAGGATTCCTCTGTTCATCGGAACCAGATGCGGTGTAAAGTTGATCACAACCTCTTTGCCGCTCGCATATCCAAGCTGTTCCTCGATCTCCGGTGTGTGTCTGTGTGTTGCCACACCGTATGCTTTCATATTCTCATTGACTTCACAGTACAGGTTCGGAACCTTTGCCCCTCTTCCTGCTCCGGATGTTCCGGACTTGGCATCAATGATCAGCGTATCCATATCGATCAGTCCTTCTTTTGCCAGCGGATAAGCAGTCAGGATGGAGCATGTTGTATAGCATCCAGGATTGGCGATCAGTCTTGCGCCTTTGATATCTTCTCTGTTCACTTCACACAGTCCGTAAACTGCTTCTTCGATAAACTGCGGGCTCTTGTGCTCAATACCGTACCATTTTTCGTAAGTTTTGACATCTTTGATACGGAAATCTGCGCTCAGGTCGATGATCTTAACCTTTGATAAAATTTCTTCATTAACTAATGATGCGCACAGTCCCTGTGGAGTTGCTGTGAAAATCACATCTACCTGATCTGCAAGTTGTTCCATATTATCATCTAAACATACCGCATCTACGATCTGAAACATATTGCGGTATACATCTGCATATTTCTTATCGATATAGCTTCTTGAGCCAAACCATTTAATTTCTACGTCTTTATGTCCTGTTAAAATGCGAACCAGTTCTCCTCCGGCGTAACCGGTAGAACCGATGATTCCTGCTTTAATCATGTAAACCATCCTTTCGTAAATGCCGTATTTGTGTATAGATAGGCATAATCATAAATACTATAAACCCATTAATCCCTATTGTAAAGGGGTTCGCGGGAATTGGAGGAATGTTTTTTTGATTGATGCGGGGACGCTCCTGCGCGAAATATGTTTGCACGCAACCGCGCTTGCGCTTGCCATGCCTGCCTAAAGAAATATCCAGTGGATATTTCTTCGGCGCGTCTCAAACGCAGCGGTACTAGGCTCGGCTTTGCTTACGCTCGCCTTGCCAAGTGCCGGCGTTTTCGAGGGGTTGCTTAGCAAAGATATTTCGCGCAGGAACTGTGCACTGACGAATGGGAACATTTTCCGATTGGTTTAGTATACATGGTTTTATTTGGAAAAGCAAGTGGTTTTTTGATTTTTATGCATGTTTCTGTACATTTTTATGTATAATTTCTTATTTTTATGCATTTATATTTATTTTTATGCATTATTATGCATTTTTATTATTATAAGATGCATTAGGTCTGTATTCTTTTTATTGACTATTGTGGGAAAATTCAATTACTATTAAGGAAGTGATTGTAAAGGAGTTGTTATTTTATGGAACGGGATCTTACTTCGGGGAGTGTTTTTCGGAATGTGATTTATTTTTCGCTACCTTATTTTTTATCTTATTTTTTGCAGACGCTTTATGGGATGGCGGATCTTTTTATTGTTGGGCAGTTTGATGGGGTTGCCAGTACAACAGCTGTTTCGATTGGGAGCCAGGTGATGCATATGTTGACGGTGATGATCGTGGGGCTTGCGATGGGGGCTACGGTTTCAATCGGGCAGTCTATTGGAGCGGGCGATAAGAAAAGGGCTTCTGTATTTGTGGGAAATACGGTGATTTTGTTTATGGGGATTTCTCTGGTGCTGGCGGTTTTGCTTCTGTTTTTTGTGAAGCCGACTGTTGCCGTGATGTCTACACCTGCGGAGGCTGTGTCAGGAACGGCAGCTTATCTGACGATCTGTTTTCTCGGGATTCCTTTTATTACGGCGTATAATGTGATCAGTTCGATTTTCCGCGGACTGGGGGATTCTAAAAGTCCAATGTATTTCATCGCAGTTGCATGTGCGGTGAATATTATACTGGATTATCTGTTTATCGGATTTTTCCATCTGGGAGCTTCCGGTGCTGCGCTTGGCACAACACTTTCCCAAGCGTGCAGTGTTCTGTTTGCACTGATTGCCATTAAACGTAAGCAAACCGGACTTTCTCTTTCCGGAGACTGTTTCCGCCCACAGAAAAAAACGCTTGGCAAAATTCTGAATATTGGGATTCCGGTAGCGCTTCAGGACGGATTTATTCAGATTGCTTTCATTATTATTACGATCATTGCCAACCGGCGCGGACTGAACACAGCCGCTGCTGTCGGCATTGTGGAAAAAATCATCAGCTTTCTGTTCCTGATTCCGTCTTCCATGCTTTCGACTGTTTCTGCACTCGCAGCTCAGAATATCGGTGCCGGAAAGTATGACCGTGCAAAGCAGACACTTCGCTATGCCATGATGATCGCCATTGGATTTGGCCTGGTCGTCTCTATATTGATCCAGTTTATCGCAGCTCCGGTTGTCGGACTTTTCACTGCAGACGCAGCCGTTATTCTTCTCGGCGCACAGTACATTCGCGGATATATCTGGGATTGTATTTTTGCCGGCGTTCATTTCAGTTTCAGCGGATACTTCTGTGCATGCGGAAAATCTGGAATTTCATTTTTACATAACCTGATCGCTATTTTGTGCGTGCGTATTCCGGGTGTTTATCTGACTTCAAAAATTTTCCCGCATACACTGTTTCCGATGGGACTCGCAACCGCTACCGGCTCCTTATTGTCTGTGATCATCTGCATCATTGCTTACCGATGGTTATATGAAAAATCCGGAAAATAGAATACAGGATCGGACTCTTACGGATTTCTCCAAATCATCAAAAATGGTGACTCACTACGAGCCACCATTTTTAATGATCACTTATCTGATATGCGCTTCTTCATGTGCAAGCAGCCATTCTTTCTTTTCAAGTCCACCGGCATATCCGGTCAGGCTTCCGTCGCTTCCGATGACCCGGTGACAGGGAATAATCACAGAGATCGGATTATGTCCGACCGCACCTCCGACTGCCTGCGGCGAGATACTTTTCGCGCCCCGTTTTACTGCAAGGATCTTTGCGATCTTTCCATAAGTAATGGTACATCCATATGGGATTTTTGCGATAATCTTCCATACTTCTTTTCGGAAATCACTTCCTGCAGGTGCAAGAGGAAGTTCTTCCGGATCCGGATCCTGCCCTGCAAAATACCGATCCAGCCAGTACTCTGCCTGATCCAGTACCGGCAAGTCTTTCTTCTCCTCAAAATCTTCTATAATCTTGTCCATATAGTATTTCTGTCCTTCAAACCATGCACCGACAAGTACATTCTCCCGTGCTCCAAGCGTAATTTTCCCGATCGGCGAATCATAGTAGCTTACATACAGCATTTTTCATTCTTCCCCTTTTTCATCCGTCCTGATACCCATGTTTTTGAGGATTGCGAGAGTGCAAAGCACGTAGCAATCTGGTATCAAAGGGGTCAAAATATCTTTGGACCCCAACATCTTAAAAATAAAAACAAAATTCCTTAACTTTTGTACCATTCAAATTATAAAATGGAGATTTTTTCCTGTCAATCTTCTTATCCGCGAATTTGTCCATTTCCAAAGATCACATACTTTTTCGCGGTAAGGGCTTCCTGCCCCCAGTCGCTTTCCTATGCCCAAGCGATCCGCTCATCAATCTGCCTTGCTGCTTCGTCTCCCCGGATCTCTACCCCTTTTGCCGAAAGCCGGTCACAAATCACCGGAAACGCCTCCTCTGCAATTTTCCGGATTCTGTTTTCATTTAGAAGAAGCCGGTCGATCAGTGGCTCTGTCATCTTATTTTTTCTTGCAAGCATAATATCCTTTTGGTTTTCTTCTATTATATATGCCTGTTTGACAGAACCAGCCGGCTTCTCGCTGATTCCAAGGACATTTTTCCCGATACCGACTACACCGGAAGATACTACGATTATTTCTTTTCCTTTAGAGTGGCTCTTAATTCCATTTCGTTTTTCCTCTTTTCAATTCATATTCTTAGTAGGTATAAATAAAAGAAGCAGAAAAAGAGTATGCGGCGATACCTTTTTCTGCTTCTTTTTTCACTATCGAATCATAATACTTCAATGACTGAACAAAACCTATCACTTTTTCATTCCATCCGAAATGAACATTTTGAGCTGTATATATTGGATACACGCATTCCCTGATCTGCAATATTGAATTTTCTGTTCTGTGCCCTTGAAGGACACGGTCGATGCGGGAATGTAGGAATGAAAAATACACTGCCTTCTGCCGGCAATGTCAGAACGAAATCAATTATGTTATTCTTATTCATTTTATGCATATCACTCATCTCGCCGGTTCCTTTCTTCCTTTAGCGTGTTACCTTGTTACTTTTTGTTATATTTTACGGATTTTTGTGCAAATGTCAAGTATTTTTCTGATTTATCTTTATATTTTCTGTTTAATCTTCTTCTATCCTTCTTTTTTCTTATTACTCTCTTTCCTTTTTTATACATAATTATGCATATTTTATGTATATTTTTACTTTTATTTGCATAAAATAACATTTTTAAAAGTTTTTTCATTTTATTATTGCATAAATATAAAAAATGGTGTATAGTGGGTTGTGAATTGAATACAAAAGAAAATTTTTAGGAGGTTTATATACAATGAAAGAAAAAGTAGTTCTTGCATATTCTGGTGGTCTTGATACTACCACACTGATCCCTTGGTTAAAGGAGACATTTGATTATGAAGTAATCTGCTGCTGTATCGACTGCGGACAGGGCGAAGAGCTGGATGGTCTTGATGAAAGAGCAAAACTCGCAGGTGCTTCTAAATTATACATCGAAGATATCACTGATGATTTCTGTGACAACTATATTATGCCATGTGTACAGGCAAATGCTGTTTACGAAAATGCATACCTTCTCGGAACTTCTATGGCTCGTCCAGCAATCTCCAAGAGACTTGTTGAAGTAGCAAGAAAAGAAGGTGCTACTGCTATCTGCCACGGTGCTACCGGAAAAGGAAATGACCAGATCCGTTTCGAGCTTTCTATCATGGCTCTTGCCCCGGATCTTAAGATCATCGCTCCTTGGAGAATGACAGATCTGTGGACACTTCAGTCACGTGACGATGAGATCGCTTACTGTAAAGCTCACGGAATCGATCTTCCGTTTGACGCAAGCCACAGCTACAGCCGTGACCGTAACTTATGGCACATCAGCCACGAAGGACTGGAACTTGAAGATCCATCCTGCGAACCAAATTATGCTGATCTTCTTGTTCTTGGAAATACACCGGAAAATGCACCGGATGAAGATGAATATGTAACTATGACATTTGAAGAAGGTGTTCCGAAGACAATCAACGGCGAAGCCATGAAGGTTTCTGATATCATCCGCAAACTCAACGAACTTGGCGGCAAACATGGTATCGGTATCGTTGATATCGTTGAAAACCGTGTTGTTGGTATGAAATCCCGTGGTGTTTATGAAACTCCTGGCGGAACAATCCTGATGGAAGCTCACAAACAACTTGAAGAACTGGTTATCGACCGTGCTACCATGGAAGTTAAGAAAGATCTTGGCAACAAACTCGCTCAGGTTGTATACGAAGGAAAATGGTTCACACCACTTTGTGAAGCTCTTCGTGCTTTCGTAAAATCTACCCAGAAATATGTTACAGGTGAAGTTAAATTCAGACTTTACAAAGGAAATATCATTAAAGCCGGAACTACTTCTCCATACTCACTTTACAATGAATCTCTGGCAAGCTTCACAACCGGTGATATGTACGATCATCATGATGCAAGCGGATTCATCACTCTGTTCGGACTTCCGCTGAAGGTTCGTGCGATGAAGAATCTTGAGGTAAACAACAAATAATTGTATATCCCAATACTGACAGATTTAAAGGACGTTGATATGAAATTATCAGCGTCCTTTTTCTGAACAAGCCAACGCTTAAAAGGTTCCGCTTTTGGCGAGGGTCTACATGAAATGTAAGTTTCACTCCAACAGGCTCGTCAGGCATAAAATGTCATTTTTATAATTATGCTATAGTAGTTATCAGCCATTTATGATTCATATAAAGGCATATCCACCCTGTATTCTCTATCAATCCCCATACAGATCTGCTCAAATATCTGATTTGGCAGATATACACCTTACTTTCCGCTTTCAGGCAGCTCTCCCAGTGATAGTTTCCCCGGCACAACGCAGTTCCAAGACCGGGAGACGCGCGCAAAGTGAGATCATATTTCAGGCGATACTCCCCTGGTTTTATTTCGGGAAGTTCCTTACAAAATTGCAGATCTGGCATGAATTTCATTCCCATTTCTTCTGCTTTCTATCATTATATGATACCACAGGCACAGTCGTTCTTATTCTGTCAGTTCTTGCTCTTTAATCTTCAACCAGTCCTCTTTCCACTACATTTTCCACGGCATCCATCTGTTCCAGGATTTCTTCACGGCGTTCATCCAAAAGTAAACCTTTGTTGTATTTGTAATACATCGCACAGTCATTTTCCCGCAGGAACGCAATGCTGTACACATTACTGTTGAGTTCCGTGACAAATACTGCCATTTCCTGGCTCTCGCCGAAAGCAGATTCCAGGAATTCAAAGCAGTGATTCAGCGTTTCCAGTGTCTTATCTGCCATTTGCTCTCTCTGCTCTTCTTCGCTGTCAAATGTGGCCTTTACAGACTCAAATTCCGGAGCTTTCTGGTATTCTTCCAATTTGCATAAAATACGCTCCATACGGTGCATTTCCGCCTTTGTAAGCTGTCCGGCGGCCTTCTTCTGTTCAACTTCCCGCCTAAGAGACTGAATTTTCGCAGCAAGGACCTCTCCCGGAACTGCACCTTCCTTTTGCAATTCCTCTTTATAAGCACACAGCTGAGCAAACAGTCCCTCCACAAATTTTTCCATCTCATATTCTTCTTTAAAAAGATCTGCCATCTTTCCGACCAGGAGATTTACCACACTCAGCCGCTCATCAAACGACGCAAATTTCAAACGTTCTAAGGTATCTTTTTCATAATATCCTGCAAGGATCCGCTCCAGTCCATACTCCTTCTGATACTTTCGGTAAAGCTCCAGATAATTTGCAAAATCCTTCGCTGTCTTCCAGTGCTGGAGGTACTGATGCACAACCTCACGATCCACCTCTTTACCAAGCTTTTCATAAACCTGGAGCAACCTTGACAGGTCTTCCCATCCTCTGGCTGTGACAAACATTTTTCCATCTACTGTATTTTCCATACGATAGAAATTCTCTTTTCGAAGTTCCAGATAAGAAAGCACTGCAGAATGGATTCCAACCTGATACGCATATTCCTTCCAGACATCAAAATCAGCTTCCACATCGATCCGCTTGATCCGGTCCAGTGTCACCACATCAAATTCCCGCACCGACTTATTATATTCCGGCGGATTCCCTGCCGCCACAATGATCCATCCCTCCGGCACACTCTGATTACCAAACATCTTGCACTGTAAAAACTGCAGCATAGTCGGCGCCAACGTCTCTGAAACACAGTTGATCTCATCAATAAACAGGATTCCCTCTTTCATGCCGCTCTGCTCTATCTTTTCATATACAGCAGCAATGATCTCACTCATCGTATACTCGGTTACCGAATACTCTTTTCCACCGTAGATCTTTGTCTGAATAAACGGAAGCCCGATCGCACTCTGTCTGGTATGGTGCGTGATCGTATACGCAACCAGTCCGATCTCACATTCCCTTGAAATCTGCTCCATGATCTGTGTTTTTCCAATTCCCGGAGGTCCCATCAGAAGGATCGGTCTCTGATGGATTGCCGGAATCTGATATTCTCCATATTCATCCTTCATCAGGTATGCCTGCACCGCATCCTTGATTTCCTGTTTTGCACGTTTAATATTCATCTATTTCTCACTCCTCTCAAATCTTCTTCATCCAGAACCAGTTTCATCGCCCACGGCGGAACTTCCTGTTCTTCTGCCCCGTCGTCCATAAATACAAACGCGGTCTGGTACAGAGGCATTTTCTGCGGATAAATCCCCTGTCCATCGGTAAAATAGATCACACCCTTCAGTTCAGTGAACCGGTGCGTCGCGATCAGATCATCAATATAGGCAAACGCCGGTCTGAAATCCGTTCCACCTTCCCCGGCAAGATCCAGCTTTTCCATATATTCCTGTAATTCTTCTTTACAGGTAATCTTCCTGTCCGACTGCACCTGGTCATCACATTGTATAATGTGGATATTGACTCTCTGAAAAAAGCTCCCTGCTTCACTTAAAATGCCATAGGTCTCCTCCAGAAATTTTTTTACCAGATCTCCTGAACAGGACATGGAAGTATCGATCACGATTGCAAAATCCTCCACTTTTTTCACTTCTTTCCATTCCTGTGGCTCGATCAGAGGCATATTTCCATAAAGGCGCAGTCCATAACTGTAAAATACATAATCAAAGCTGTCATCATCCACGGTAACCTCTTCCTTCAGCACAGCAAATTTATGCAAAAAGCTGCGGTAGTCATATCGCTGTCGGTTCTCAACCCGGACCTGATCCAGAAAATGCCCGGTATTTGATGCTGCTTCTTTCGAAAAAGTTTCCATATCGGTCTGCATTTTCTCGCTGATATCCTGCCACCTCTGGTTCATTTCGCTTTGTTTTTCATCATCTTCATCTTTTGCCCAGTACTTGTGATCATCCACGGTAAATTCCCGGACCATGCGCTCCATCTCTCTGTCCGAAAGCTTCCATCTTACCAGTACTCCATAAATTTTTTCCGCTGTAAATACCTTGATTTCCTCTTTCAGATCCCGGTAGGTTCTCTGTCTGATCCAGGACTGGCTTTTTCGTATATTCTGGAGGTTCCAGTCGTCAATCACAGATTCTACCGCAATATCCGCCGCCAGGTTCCATACAAGCTCTTCCCGTCCATTTCTGCGAAATACATGTCGGAAAATGCAGTGCAGAACCAGATGTAGATAGGCTCGGTTTACCTCGATCCGGTTCTGCCTGTACTCACCTCCCAGCATCTGCCCGTTAAAATACATTGTCTCTCCGTCTGTAGCAAGAAGGTCTACCGAAAAATCCTGTACATAATAAAACGCCGAAAGCGCCACATCCATAAATCTCATCTTCATATACAGTTCGTTCCTCGTCAGAACCAGTATTTTATGTCCGATTTCTTCCAGACCCTGTTCTAATGACATTTCTTCCAATCTTTCCACCTTCTTTTACAATACAAACTTTTTCTTCTTTTTTGGAAAACTACGGTAACGCTCGTCCATCAAAATAGCTGAAATCTCGGTCTGTCCTGCATCTGCCGCATAAGTAATCGTTTTTCCCAACGCTTGTTCATCAAAATAATGCTCTCTGCAGCAAAAAAGCAGAACCTCCTGCGGATCTCCGGCGGCGATTTCGCGTCTTTCTTTCACCGCATGGATACAGCTTTCTCCAATTCCTTCCATATGCGCCTTTACATAACTTTCATAGCGCAGCTTTGCCGCATCTTCCAGCTTCCACGGATATCGCAGACGCGTCAGAGCCACACTGAAAATTGCCTCTTCCGAATCTCTTGCTTCAGAAAGTGCAAACAACCGGTCGTATTTTCCGTAATCCAGTTCCCGCCGGTAAAAGCACTCCCTGTACTCTCCACCGGAACCATAATAATGCGTCTCCACGATCCGCGCCGGCGTATTTTCCACCGCATCTGCGTAATATTCCGGAAACAGGATCTTCGTCTCCGTTCCCTGATAACGCAGTGTTGCAATGATCTGATACCGGATCTCCGTCAGAATTTCCTTAAGACAGGACTTATTTCCATCCATAAAATCAATCTCCACCTTCTCCAGACGGCATCCGGTAAATACCCCGCTCCCCATCCGCACGATTGCATCTGTCCCATGGAAAAGTTTCAGATTCATACATCCATAAAACGCATAATTTCCAATTGACTGTACGGTAGACGGAAGATGGATTTCCCTTACCATTCCACCACAGCAGAGTTCTTCCGGTTGCGAAAAACGATCATTCTCTTCATCTGTCTCTGTCTGATAAACAGATGCATTTTTCTCTTCTTCATCTTTATGCAGCGAAAATGTATATGGAGCAATGCGGATGACAGGGATTCCCTCTATCTGCTCCGGTACTTTTATGATTCCTGAATCCTGCCAGATCCTGAGAATTTCAAGTCCGTTTTCTATTTTCTGATATTGTATCTTCATAAATTTCACTCCTGAAATTGATTCTGTCTGTTCTATCCAATTAAGGATTATAGCAAAAAAAAGCAGATTTTTCCATTATCCACTTCACACAATATATCGAAATCTCACGAAATATATCGTTATGGACAAAATTATTTACATATCTATAGAATTCCTTTATTCTATAGTTAGATAGTCGGTATGAATATTGGAAGGAGGTTCTTATGTATGATGTCAGGCATGTATTAAGAAAAGCTGGTCTTCGTTCCACGTACTCTGGTTATAACTATCTTGCTTCAGCAGTCGCCCTCGTTCTCAAAGATCAGGAATTTTACCTGAAGAATGTAACCTCTAATCTTTACCGCGTTGTCGGTGAGCAGTATGGCGTTTCCAACATGTGTGTTGAAGCCGCCATCCGTACAATGATCAACAGTTATTGGAATCAGAATTCCAATAAAATTTTAAGCCCGCTGCTTGGTTATCCTGTATTTGACAAACCGACCGCATCCGAATTTATTTCGATGCTGGCTGATTATATCCAGGATCATTCCTCTCGTTAATTATTAGATACTGGTAGAACTTATGCATTATCGCATATCAGCATGGTATATACAGAATAACGTTAGTAGGCTGACATTTAAAAAAGGTGCAGCCTATGAGGTCGCACCTTTTTTATCAAACCGGATTTTCATAATTGGGGACGTTTTTTCATACGCGCTGTTTTAATTGCCACAACTACTATTTGAATCCGTATCAAACTCCGGATTGATTGCATAAAAGTTCTTACTGTTCAGATTATCCTGAACGATCCTTAAACTTTCTCCAAATCTTTGGTAATGTACAATTTCCCGCTTTCTCAAAAAACGAATCGGATCACATACTTCCGGGTCTTTTACAAGCCTTAAAATGTTATCATACGTCGTCCTGGCTTTCTGTTCTGGGGCGACTTCGTAAGAACAACATTACAAAATATAATATGAAGATAAAACAAGCTATCCTACATAGTTCCAGTGTTTTCGATATTTAGGCGTTCAGAAATGAGCGTCTTTTTTCATACCCAAAATCGAAAGGAGAAAGAGAAAATATGAATAAGCTAGTAAAGCGATTGCTAACAGGAACGCTTGCTTTTGCAACCATTCTCACGGCATTACCAGTGACGGCGGTTCATGCTTCCGGCAATCAATACTGGACAGAATCAGCAGAACGTGTCGGTTACATTGAACACGTTATGAATGATGGTTCTATCAAATCTACATTCAATGAGGGACACATGAAAGTTGAGGGCGAAACTGCCTACTGCGTGGATATCAACACCAGTTTCAAGAATGGATATAAAACACGTTCTGACGCAAGCTCCCGTATGAGTAGCAATCAGATTGCGGACGTTGCTCTTTCCTTAGAATACGTCAAGCAATATACCGCTACTCATACGAACTTGAATTACAAACAGGGATACTTGCTGGAACAGTGTGTTGTCTGGCAGAGGTTGAGTGAACAGCTCGGCTGGCAGTGCGATAACGTCAGAGCTTCCTATAATGAAATCTCACAGGCAGTACAGAATGAAGTGTACACTGGTGCGAAAGCATTTGTGAAAGCAAATAAGGGACGCTATGAATGTGGCGGTTACATCTACACTGGCGAAGGACAGGACATCGGACAGTTCTGGGCGAAGTTAAATGTGGGAAATGCAAAGGTCAAAAAGACTTCTTCCAATCCCACGGTCACAGATGGCAACGCCAATTATTCCTTTGAGGGTGCGACATTTGGTGTCTATTCTGATAAGGGCTGTAACAGCCAGCTTGCCACACTTACTGCCGATGGAAACGGCGATACCAAAGAAGTTGAGGTAAAAGCCGGAACAGTTTACATCAAAGAGCTTTCTGCTCCAAAGGGTTACAAGCTGGATTCTACTGTCCATGCCTTAAATGTGGAAGTTGGAAAAACAGCGACATTGACTGTTTCCGATACTCCAAAGGTCACAGAAACTTTGATTGATTTATTTAAAATCGACATGGAAACAGGAAAATCTACTCCACAGGGAACTGCTTCTTTAGAGGGTGCAGAGTTCACATGGAGCTATTATGACGGTTACTACAATGCAGATAATCTTCCAGCAAAAGCTACCCGTACATGGACAACGAAAACCGTTGCCGAAAAAGACAGTGCCGGAACTATCCATTATGTATCCAGACTTGCTGACAGCTACAAAGTATCCGGCGACAGCTTCTATATACAGGACGGTAAAAATGTACTGCCACTTGGTACACTCACTGTCACAGAAACAAAAGCACCAAACGGTTATCTGTTAGAGGGTGCATATATGCAGGCTGACGGAAGTTCTGAACAGATTAAGGGAACATACCTTACACAGATTTCCGAAGATGGTGAACTTGCCGTACTTTCTGGAAGCAACCAGTATTCCGTATCCGACAAGGTTATCCGTGGCGGTGTGAAAATCCAGAAACGTGACCTTGAAACAAAAGATACCAAAGCACAGGGAAGTGCGACCTTACAGTACACAGAATTTAACATCATTTCCTTAAATGACAGTCCTGTGCTGGTTGAGGGGAAATTATATAACAAGAATGAAACCGTAAAGAAGATTCAGACAGGCATTGACGGAATTGCTTCTACTTCTGCTGACTTACTCCCTTACGGAAATTACAGATTAGAAGAAAACAAAGCACCAGAGGGTTACTTGACAGACGGTGCAAAGGCAATCGACTTTTCTATCACAGAAGATGGAAAAATCGTGGACTTGACCGACAAATCCCATTCTGTCTACAACCAGATTAAGCGTGGCGATATTGAGGGCGTAAAAATCGGTGCAGGTACACACAAACGTCTTGCAGGTGTTCCATTCAAAATTACAAGCAAGACAACGGGAGAATCCCATATTGTAGTCACGGACAAAAACGGTCAGTTCTCCACTGCTTCAAGCTGGGCTTCTCACAAGGTCAATACCAATGCCGGAAAATCCAGTGAGGACGGTGTATGGTTTGGTACATCTGAACCAGACGACAGCAAAGGTGCATTACTCTATGATACCTATGTGATTGAGGAATTAAAGTGTGATTCCAACGCCGGATTTAAGCTGATTCCAGCCTTTGAGGTGGTCGTATCCAGAAATAAAGTGACCGTAGATTTAGGGACACTGACCGATGAATACGAAAAAGAAATCACAATCCATACCACAGCTACCGACAAGAAAACAGGCGAAAAAATGATTGTTGCCGGAAAAGACATCAAGATCGTGGACAAGGTCACACTTGATGGCTTAGAAACAGGCAGAAAATATAAACTTTCCGGCTGGCAGATGTTAAAGGAAGAAAACGCCGAACTTCTGATTGACGGGAAACGTGTAGACAGTGATTACACATTCACTGCTGACAGCGAAAAAATGACGGTTGAGATTACCTTTACCTTTGATGGTTCTTCTCTTGGCGGTCAGAACCTTGTTACCTTTGAGGAATTGTACGATATGAGCAATCCGAAAGAGCCTGTCAAGGTTGCCGAACATAAAGACATCAACGATGATGGACAGACCGTTCTTATCACGGAACGTATCATCAAAATCCATACGACCGCTACGGACAAGAACGGCAAGAAAGAAATCGAAGCCGGAAAAGATGTAATGATTGTGGATAAAATCACATTAGATGGTCTGGAAGTTGGAACAAAATACAAACTTTCCGGCTGGCAGATGTTAAAAGAGGAAAATGCAGAACTTCTGATTGATGGAAAGAAAGTATCCAATGATTATGAGTTTACAGCCGACAATGAAAAAATGACGGTTGAGATTACCTTTACCTTTGATGGTTCTTCTCTTGGTGGCAAGAGCCTTGTCACATTTGAGGAATTATACGATATGACCAATCCAAACGAACCAAAGAAAGTGACAGAACATAAGGACATCACAGACGATGGACAGACCGTGACAATCAAGGAAGTGCCGGAAGTCCCAGACACACCAAAGGATAACGACACGCCGGATACACCATCTACGGTTACTAAGACAAGTGACAGCCCAAAAACAGGCGACAATACCAATATCTATGCTTATCTTGCCATGCTCGGTCTTTCCTGCGTAGGGCTTGGCGGTATGCTTTATTTCAAACGCCGTAGAAAAAAATCGTAAGGCGGTAATGTAGCGGTTGGTAGAGCGTTCAAGGTCGCCACCCTTTTTGCAACTTCACGCTCCCGTGAAGCTCTGATTTACGGGAGCGTGAAGTCCACTAGGGGCGTGGGGAGTGTAGCTCCCCATAAAGTAAAGCAGGAAAGAAACTAAAACAGAAAGAAAAGAGGTCAATCATTTATGGAATTAAGATTTGTCGTACCAAACATGGAAAAGACATTCGGAAACTTGGAGTTTGCCGGAGAAAATACTACGGAACAGCAGAGAATCAACGGGCGTATGGCTGTCATTAACAGGAGCTACAACCTGTATTCCGATGTACAGAGAGCTGATGATGTAGTTGTGACACTTCCTGCCAAAGCTGGCGAAAAACATTTCTCGCCGGAGCAGAAAGTAAAACTTATCAATCCACGTATTACTACCGATGGTTATAAAATCGGGGAACGTGGATTTGTCAATTACATCTTACTTGCAGACGATATGTTACCAGCAGAAAGTAAATAAGGGGGGATTCAGATTATGAGATTAGCAAATGGAATCGTCATTGATAAAGAAAAGACTTTCGGAGTGTTGAAGTTCTCCGCATTACGCCGTGAGGTTCATGTACAGAATGAAGATGGAACGGTCAGTGAAGAAATCAAGGAACGTACTTACGATTTAAAGTGCAACACACAGGGACGCATGATACAGGTATCCGTTCCGGCGACTGTTCCGTTAAAGGACTATGACTACAACGCCGAAGTGGAACTTATCAACCCTGTTGCAGATACGGTAGCCAATGCGAATTACCGTGGTGCAGATGTGGACTGGTATGTAAAGGCAGATGACATTCTTCTGAAGAACAAAGGCACTCATGCCGGAAATCCACAGAACAATGCTCCACAGCAACCGCCGAAGAAATAAATCCATAGCTTAGATTTTCATTGTACTGGTCAAATGTAATTGTTATAATGTATTAAATCATCAAATCATTTTTTTAGGAGTCATAAATATGGATTATAAAGATTATATAAAAGAGGAATATTGTGACGCATATGTACAAGAGAGAGATAATTTAGCTGATAGGCTGATTGAAGCAAAGTATAATTTGCTGTTCTTAAACATGGTATATGAACGAGATGTAGCTTATCGTAATAGTAATGATAGGACAGAAAGATTTGAGATTAGAGTTATCTTAAGGAGAATATATATAACCGTAGCTTGGGAATTAGTTCTTCAAATTAAAGCATTTACTGATGATAATGATAAGGATTGTTTGACCGTTAATAAATTTAAAAATAATATTTTTAAATTTATTAAAGACAAAAAGAAACAGGAGTATTATAATTCGTTAGGTGCAATAAGAAATGAAGCTGACCGAAATACTTGCAATAAATTGGTTGCTCACATATCTGAATATCGAAACAAGATTGTTGGACACAATATGCTAGATTCTCCTAAATTGACATTTGATATCCGTGATGCGGATTTTGTTATTTCGCAGTATGAGAAAGTATTTAATGTACTCAGTTTCCAAAATGAACGCTATGCGGAACGAGTGGCAGATTTAGCTGATGAAAAGGCAAGGTTTATTGAGAAATATTTGGACGCTGTATTGCCATTAAACTAAATAATATTTATATTCAAAAAGCAGTTGGTCTATACGATTGACTGCTTTTCTTATATCCAAAGAAAGGAGTTTTTATGAAAGCATGGAAAAAATCTAAAGGCAACAGGATTCGTGCCAGTGACAAATCACTGGTCTATCACTTCTGTATCGGCTGGCTGTTGCTCCTGTTCGTTGCGGTATTCCTGCTATTGAACCTGCGACAGCTTCTTGTTACAGACTGGAAAGAATTTAACCTGCTCCATGCCGGAATTACTTGGACTGCCTACAACTCCATTACGGTTCTGATAGCGACTGGTATTTGTGTATTGGTCACTTTTCTCTACTACCGTTACGGATATGACCGTATCAAGCGGTTGTTTCACAGGCAAAAACTGGCTCGCATGGTGCTAGAAAATAAATGGTATGAAGCGGAAAACACCAAAGACAGCGGTTTTTTCACTGACCTGCAAAGCAGATCAAGAGAAAAAATCGTGTGGTTTCCAAAGATTTATTATCAAATGGAAAAGGGATTGCTTCATATCCGCTGTGAAATCACAATGGGAAAATATCAAGAACAGCTCCTGTCCTTAGAGGATAAACTGGAATCGGGGCTGTACTGTGAACTGACCGACAAGACACTGCATGACGGCTATATCGAATATACCCTGCTCTATGATATGATAGCGAACCGTATTTCGATTGATGAAGTGATTGCTGAAAACGGCGGTCTGCGGTTAATGAAAAATCTGGTGTGGGAATATGATTCACTTCCCCATGCCCTTATCTGCGGTGGTACAGGTGGTGGAAAGACCTATTTTCTGCTGACCATCATTGAAGCATTGCTTAGAACCAATACGGATTTATACATTCTTGACCCGAAAAACGCTGACCTTGCAGACTTAGGAACCGTCATGGGAAATGTCTACCACACCAAAGACGATATGATTGAGTGCGTCAATGCCTTTTATGAGGGCATGGTCACACGCTCGGAGGAAATGAAACTGCACCCGAACTACCGCACAGGGGAAAACTATGCCTATCTGGGGCTTGCTCCACAGTTCCTTATCTTTGATGAATATGTGGCGTTCTTGGAAATGCTCACGACAAAAGAAAGCACAGCCCTGTTAAGCCAGCTAAAGAAAATCGTCATGCTCGGCAGACAGGCTGGATACTTTCTGATTGTGGCTTGCCAGCGTCCAGACGCAAAGTATTTCGGGGACGGTATCAGAGATAACTTTAACTTCCGTGTGGGGCTTGGTCGCATGAGTGAACTCGGCTACGGTATGCTCTTTGGAAGTGATGTAAAAAAGCAGTTTTTCCAGAAGCGAATCAAAGGGCGTGGATACTGTGATGTGGGAACAAGCGTCATATCTGAATTTTACACTCCCCTTGTACCCAAAGGTTATGATTTCTTAGGTACGATTGGGGAACTTATACACATAAGGCAGGACGGACAGGTGGCGTGCGAAGCGAAAGCCACAGGTACGGACTAGCCTTGCTGGTGTGGCGGTA
>NZ_JBCPDP010000018.1:0-65075 GCF_040915385.1 Coprococcus sp. RTP21204st1_G4_RTP21204_210225
AACAGGTTCTGTCCTCGATAACTAATGACATATCTTATATCAGTTTTTTCTGTTTACACAAAACTTGAAACGCTCTCAACACGGTAGATAGGGGTTTGACATTGCTACAGTCAGGTCCACATACTCTTCTGCCATATGTACTGCCATAGCACCATCTGCCACTGCTGTTACTATCTGACGAAGTAACTTTGTTCTGACATCTCCTACAGCATAAACACCCGGAATACTCGTTTCAGTGTTTTCACCTGCCACAATATATCCTTTATTATCCAGTTCTATCTGATTATCTAAAAAATCTGTTGTCGGTTTTCTTCCTATACTCACAAACAGGCCGTCACATTCTATAATGTTTTCTTCTCCTGTAACTGTATCTTTCAACCGCACACCAGTCAATCGTTCTCCATAAATCAGTTCATTTACTGTATTATTCCATCGAAACTCTATATTTTCAGTTTTCATCAGCTGGTCATGGTAGATTTTCGTTGCACGTAATGTATCTCTACGATGAACAATGATGACTTTCTTAGCAATTCGACTTAAAAGAGCAGCATCTGATACAGCAGAATTTCCACCACCAACAACCACCACGATCTTATCTTTATAAAACATACCATCACAGGAGGCACAATAAGCAACCCCATGACCTATCAATTCTTTTTCTTTAGCGAGACCAAGTTCTCTTGGATTTGCTCCAGTAGCAATCACTACTGTTTTCCCAATATAAATTCCCGAACTAGTTTCTACTCTCTTAAGCTTTCCTGTTAAATCCATATTATAAACTTCAGCATATTCACTTTTAGCGCCAAATTTTTCCGCCTGTTTTTGCATTTTCTCTGCCAATGAAAATCCGTCAATTCCATTTTCAAAACCAGGATAGTTATCAATCTGCCAGGTCAATGACATCTGACCACCTGCAGATAATTTTTCTATAACAATGGTATCAAGTCCTGCTCTGGCTGCGTATAATGCTGAAGTATACCCTCCAGGTCCTCCCCCTACGATAATCATATCGTAAACATGATTTTCATTCATACAGCAGTCCTCCTTTTATTTTTCCAATGCTTCATTAATAAAATTCTCTATCATTATTTTTGATTCAGGTGCAACAATAGAATCTATTGCCTTTCCATTTCGATATAAAACCAGCGTAGGAATCACCTCAATCTTTTCAGCTTCTGCAATCTGCGGTTCTTCATCAATATTTACTTTTCCAGCAACAAGAATATCGCTGTATTCTTCACTTATTTTTTCATAAGCTGCTCCAATTCTACGGCAATAACCACACCAAGGTGCCCAGAAATCAACCAAAACCGGTTTTTCCTTATGAATTAATTGTCCAAACTTTTCTTTATTTATATTTATAGATGTCATATTTTTCAACTCCTTCTCCTATTTGAACTTAATATACCCCAAATAAGTGCTTGCTTCCGTGATGATATCACAGAAAAGTTTACTTTATTACGCTTTTTTACTTCTATTTACAGCATATGTCAGTTATATAATTGACTCTTCTCAATAAATTAAGTATACTCTCAGCTTTGACAGTTACAAAAAGATGGGAGTATTATACGTTCAATTCATTATTTTCGGCAAGTAAGAAATAATCAATATGAGAATCACATAACACAAAAGGATGTGCTGCGGTAACTTCTACATTACCTTGGCACATCCTTTCGTACTATTATTTTTTGCTATTCTTCTTAATGGCAGCTGTGGCTTCCACATCCATGCTCACCACATGTATGTCCTTCCCCGTGGTTGTGCTCATGGTGAGAACATTTCACATCCGGATTATACTCAAGTGTTTCATTGATAAAAGCTTCTACTGCTTCATCTGCATCTCCGGAAACTCCTCCGAAAAGCTTGATGCCTGCTGCCGCTAACGCTGTCTGTGCGCCACCTCCGATTCCGCCACAAATCAAAACATCTGCATTCAATGCATTAAGAACTCCTGCCAATGCGCCATGTCCGCTTCCATTCGTATCTACTACTTCTGAATGTACTACTTTTCCTTCCTCTACATCGTAAATCTTAAATGTCTCTGTGTGTCCAAAGTGCTGGAAAATCTGTCCATTTTCATATGTTACTGCTATTCTCATAATACCTTCTCCTTTTTCTGCTGCATATTTTTTGTAAATTTCCTGTTTGTAACATCCTCCAAAGCTGCAGTTGCCGCTCTGACCGTCACAGATTCTGAAATCCCCACCCTCGATTCTGAGTGGATATCCATCAATGAGTGCATCTGCTATTTTCTTCCTGGCAATCCCGTAAATTCGTTGAACCGTTGTTCTTGCGATCTGCATAGATGCTGCACATTGCTCCTGACTATAACCTTTCTTGTCCAAAAGACGGATTGTCTCGTACTCATCTACCGTCAGAACAATGGGTGTTTTTTTCTCCGTATCATCTGCCGGAAGAAATTCTAAAACATTGGGGAAATGGCAGACTTTTCTGCATTTTACTGGTCTCGGCATAAACTGCTCCTTTCTCGCTTTTCTTATATAATAGTCCTATAAAAGGCATATGTCAATAATGTTTTTGACATATGCCTTTTATGAATCACCTTATAGTATTACTTCTTTTCATTATTTTTTAATTTACAGATACCCTGCGTCATTGTTCCCATTGGACAAAATGTACACCAGGTTCGTGGCTTATATAACACCATTACAATCAACCCTAATAACAAAGATGTAAGCATCAAACTATAAAATCCAAAACTAAACTGTGCCACCCAATCAGCTACTGTTCCGGCAGTATATGTCCATCCCCACGGAACACGGAAGGTCCAGAATAATTTGATGGCTTCACGCAAGGAGGATGCTCCGGCACCAACTAAATATGTCTGAAATACCATATTCCCAAACATTGTAAGGAAAAATATCAAAAAGCCGTATCGGAACCATTTTGAACTCATCCATCGCGGGGTTGGTTTATTTCTTGAGCATTTTAAATCTCCACCAAGCTTACTAAAAAGCTGGCCACGTCCACACAAATGATTACAGAAAAATTTATTTTCACCGAATATTGCTATTCCTAACGGCAACAGGAAATCAATCATCCCAAACCAAGCGAACAAAACATTAAAAAAACCGAGAGCAAAATAAAGGATCGCCCATATCCATAAATAATCATACCAATGTTTCTTTTTCTTCACATCGCTGTCCTCTCTTTCATTTCAATACAACCTGCCGGACAGGACTTTGCACATTTTCCACATCCTACACACACTGTTTCTTCTACCACAGCATAACATCCATGGTAAACTTTGGCCGCTGCCAGCGGACAAGTATTTTCACATACTCCGCAGGCAACACATCTTTTTTTATCGACACTTGCCACTCTTTTTGCCAATGCTTTATTCCCCTTTCAAATTTTGTATCTCTATTGTACCTGAAAAAGGTAAATCCTTCTGTGACATTATTACATAAGAATTTACCTAGAACGCTAATAACTAGAATGACATATTTTTATTATACATTACCTTTATATTTATATATGATGTTTAGAATCTCCTCGGTTGTTCTAATAATTACTTTTTGTTTTTCTTTCATTGTTATAGATTTGCTTTCTTCTTCAGCTAACGAAGAATAAAGGTGGATGGTATTAGCATGATGCCATATCTCATCGCAAATTTTTTCAATTTCATCAGCCCTCCGAAATGCCTGGTCTGTTTGTATTTGCAAGTGTTCTCGTTGCTCTTCCAGATGATTCATCTGTTCTAGTAACTGATCCCTTTCTTTCTGCAATTCATCATGTTGTGCCTGCAGTTGATCCATTTGTATTTTAATTTCGCTCATCTTATCTTTCTGTCTCCGCATAAGCATCATCAAATATATAACTATGAATGCAAATAATAGTATTATGTACAGCATAAACTTCTCCTCACGACACATATATTTCGACGTTTTTCCGCAAATCAACTATTGATAATGGCATAGAAAGAACAGTTAGTTTTCCTGAATTCTTTTTAATTTCAACAGCATCAGGATTGCCTGTGATTATAATTACAGGTGTTGTCCTGTCAGCACGCCATGGCTGATTCGGTTGTCTCGTCATATCTTCGGTAACAATCCAAAGATCCGGTTTATGTTTTCCTAATTTTGTTTTAGCGCTTTCCGGTGTGTAAAACAGCATGATCTGCTCTGAAATAAACTGCAATGCTTCTTTTAATCCTTTTGCATAGTGTTCATTGCCACAAATCAGTGCAATAATAGAAGCATCTTTCTTTTTTTGTGTTACCTGAATAAAATCCAAAACTGGTGTGTTATAGAGACTAAAGTCTTTTTCCAAATTAACTTTATCATAGTAGCTCTTTGCTGCCTTGCACATTCTCAGACAAAAATGTTCTATGTCTATACGAATATCGATTCTGTTCTCCTGTATGTTCATACTGTCCAACTGACAAACTGACATTCCACAGTTCAATCCAAGATGAAAGTGTATATTATTTTCATCATTTAAAAATCCTTTGTTTTGATGAAGATATTCACACCGAAGCTGCCAACAGCGTTCTCCGCAAATATATGGCTTTTCATCGGATTGAGATAGTTTAAAGTGATCCCCTGCATATTCATCAAACCAACGGATATACTGGGTTCCCACATCACGGGTCGGATTTTTTTGCCGATCCAGCATAACCCGACCATCTCGATAATGTTTAACAATTTCCGGGAAAGCAATACCTCCACAAATATCTGGCAAAGTCAATGCCAATGCCAGTGCAGACTGCCATCGTCCATCTACAATATTCAGTTCTACTTCTTCAATTCGGTCCAAAAATGTAAAACTGACATCTCCATGCATTATTTATCCCTCCCTCATATTTACAACCGTCATGTACTATAGTCAGTATATTTTTATTTATGGCATATGTCAATTATTTAATTGACGCATCTTAAAAAAGCAAGTATACTATGTTCGTAAAGGAGATGACTGCTATGAGCTTCGAAAATTATTTTCCACTATGGAATGACTTAAATACAGCACAGAAAAAACTAATTTCAGACAATTTAATCACGCGGGATGTAAAAAAAGGAACGATCATTCACAATGGAAACCTGGACTGTACTGGATTATTACTGGTTAAATCCGGGCAGCTTCGAACTTACATACTTTCAGATGAAGGACGAGAGATTACACTTTACCGTCTGTTCGATATGGATATGTGTCTTTTATCCGCCTCATGTATCATGCGGTCTATTCAATTTGAAGTAACCATTGAAGCAGAAAAAGATACGGATCTTTGGATCATCCCTGCTGAAATCTATAAGGGCATCATGAAAGAATCTGCTCCTGTCGCAAACTATACCAATGAGTTAATGGCTACCCGTTTTTCTGATGTCATGTGGCTGATTGAACAGATTATGTGGAAGAGTTTGGATAAGCGTGTTGCTTCATTTCTTTTAGAAGAAACATCCATTGAAGGAACAAATGAACTGAAAATCACTCACGAAACTATCGCAAACCATCTTGGTTCCCACAGGGAAGTTATCACTCGAATGCTTCGATACTTTCAAGGCGAAGGACTCGTCAAACTCTCTCGCGGCAAAATAACAATCCTTGATTCGAAAAGACTGGAAACACTACAAAGATCATAAAACGTTTTTTTCTCTAAAGAATCCTCCATTTATCAGAATTATGAAAGTCATTCTAATAAATGGGGGATCTTTTTATACTACAATCAAACTATAAAAATATTTTATTTATTTCTAATAATCCATACCACATGCATATGATCTTTCAATCAGTGCATGGTCATTAGCCACTGCATCATAAAAGCGGAATCCACCTGAAAAGTTGTATGTTTCATATCCATTTCCTTCTAAAATACGGCTTGCAATATAACTGCGTAGCCCACTCTGGCATATCAGGTAAACAGGCTTTCCCTTCTCAATTTCATTGATACGTTCCCTTAGTTCATCTACAGGAATGTTTTTGAATCCATCCATATGCCCCCTGTTAAATTCACCTACAGTTCTCACATCCAGCAACACAACACTTTTATCTCTAGAAATCTTATCCATATCTTCCAGATGCCATTGTTTTAAGGTACCTTTTGCTATATTGTCTATCATGAATCCTGCCATATTTACAGGATCCTTGGCAGAGGAATAAGGCGGTGCATATGCGAGATCCAAATCCTTCAGCTGGGTTGCCTTCAGCCCTGCATGAATTGCTGTTGCCAGCACATCAATACGTTTATCAACTCCTTCATATCCAATAATCTGAGCGCCAAGCAAACGATAGGTCTCTTTTTCAAAAACCACCTTCATGGTCATCACTTTTCCACCAGGATAGTAACCGGCATGACTCATAGGAGAAAGAATTACTGTATCTACCTCTAATCCTGACTTTTTGGCATTGGTTTCATTGATACCTGTAGTGGCTGCTGTCATATCAAACACTTTTATAACGGAGCTTCCCTGACTGCCCAGGTAACGACTATCACCGCCACAAATATTATCAGCGATGATTCTGCCCTGCTTATTGGCTGGTCCTGCCAAAGAAATCAGCACATCATTACCCGTAACATAATGTTTTACCTGAACTGCATCACCTGCAGCATAAATATCCGGTACAGAGGTTTCCATTCTGTCATTCACTACAATACTTTCCTTGATGCCAAGTTCCAGACCGGCTTCTTTTGCTAATACTGTGTCTGGTGTGACTCCGATTGCCAGAACTACCATATCAGCCTGAAGGGATGGATTATCTTTCAACAGGACCTCCACTCCGTTGTCTTTTTCTTTAAATCCTTCTACTGTATAACCCAGTACCAGTTTTATCCCATGCTTTCTCATTTCATTATGGATCATGGATGCCATATCCGGGTCAAAAGGGTTCATCAGCTGCTTAGGCCGCTGGACAATCGTAACATCCATGCCAAGCTCCCTCAAATTTTCTGCCAGTTCCAGACCAATAAAACCGCCACCTGCCAATACAGCCGATTTTGGATGATTCTTATTTATATATTCCTTTATCCGAAAAGTGTCTTCTACAGTACGAAGTGTAAAAAGTTTATCAATACCTACTCCGGGAAGTCTCGGCTGTGTTGGCTTTGCACCTGGAGAGAGGATCAGCTTATCATATTTTTCTTCAAATATCTCACCATTCTCTAAATTTTTCACTGAAACCGTTTTACGTTCCGGATGTATGGAGATAACTTCATGATGAATTTTCATGTTAATACGGAAGCGTTTAAAAAAACTCTCTGGTGTCTGTAGTGTAAGTTCTTCCGGGTCTGTGATCACGTCTCCAATATAATATGGAAGTCCACAATTTGCATAGGATATGTATCCGGATCTTTCAAACACAGTAATTTCTGCATGCTCATTCAGTCTGCGTATTCTTGCTGCGGCTGTAGCTCCTCCGGCTACACCTCCTACAATTATTACCTTCATCTTATTTTTCCACCTTTCCTGAGTAAGCTGCAATGCCACCGATATTATTTACTTTAGAATATCCCATTCGTTGCAGTATCCCAGTTGCCTGGCGGCTTCGTGAACCGGAATAACAGTATACAAACAGTGGGATATCCTTATTCTTCGCTACAGAAGCAATATTGTCAAGTTGCTGCAACGGCACATTTTTACTTTCTGGTATATGTCCTTCCTGATATTCCTGCGGTGTACGTACATCCAGCAGAACTGCACCAGCAGTCCTTTTATATTCTTCTATGCCTTGATTAATATTCGACTGTTTAAAGAGATCAAAAAATCCCATTAGCACACCTCCCTAAAGCATTTCTAAAATCGCATTCTTAGGTCTCGCCCCTGAAACCTGCTGTACAATCTTCCCATTCTTCATAACCACTAAAGTCGGAATGCTCATAATACTGAACTTATTTGCCAGTTCAGGCTCTTCATCTACATTAATCTTTCCAACTTTAATATCTCTACGCTCACTTGCAATCTCCTCTACAATAGGTACTACCATGCGACAAGGTGCACACCAAGATGCCCAAAAATCTAAAAGAACGGGTTTATCGGAATTCAGTACTTCGTTCTGAAAATTATTTTTATTGATATTAATAGCAGACATTTTACAGTCCTCCTTATCTTTTTCTTTTTGTAGATTTATTATAGTCTTAATTTCATTTATTTTCCGTGATTACATCACCATACCTCATTAACTTAACTTCTTGCCATACCATCTACACTTAATATAACCCCTGTAATATAACTCGCCTCATCTGAAGCAAGAAACACAAACGCATTGGCAATATCTTCTGGCTGTCCAAGACGACGCAATGGAATTCTTTCAATCATAGGTTCGATAACTTCCTTTGGCACGGCCTTCATCATATCAGTTTCTGTAATCCCAGGTGCAACAGCATTAACACGAATACCTTTAGGTCCTAGTTCTCTTGCTAATGATACAGTCAATCCGTTTACTGCAAACTTCGATGCCGGATAAGCAAACCCACTTGGCTGTCCCGAAATACTCACCATGGAAGAAGTTGAGAGAATGACCCCCTTGCCTCTTGCCACCATACATTCTGCAGCTACACGAGTAGTATTAAATACTCCTTTTACATTTAGATCCATGACTTTATCGAAAGTCTCCTCTGTATAATCCATAAATGAGGTGTTTTCTGAAATTCCTGCATTATTTACCAGTATGTCGACACATCCATATTTTTCAGTTGCCTCTTTAAAAGCCTTTCTGACAGACTCCATGCTTGCCAGATTTGGACTAATTCCAGCAACTATTGCATTGGGATATTTTTCTTTTAATTTATCTACAGCAACATCTGCCGATTCCTGTGAACTTGCTGCCAACACAACTGAAGCACCTTCCTTCAAGAATTTATCAGCTGTAGCAAATCCTATACCACGGCTTCCACCCGTAATGATTGCAACTTTATCTTTTAATCTCATTTAGACTACCTCCTTACTTAGTTTCTAACTACATTATAAGCAAAAGGTAGATTATTTTCTGTGATATCATCACAAAATATCGCAATAAAAAACCCTGTTGCTCACGCACCAGGGTTTTGGTTTATCCATCCGTATTTAACACAAGATTAGGCTTCTATTCAACTTCTGAAAACTGATCTTTTCCAACATTACATAATGGGCATTCAAAATCTTCCGGAACATCCTCCCACTTTGTTCCTGGTGCAATACCACCTTCAGGATAACCTTCCTCTTCATCATATTCCCATCCGCAAACGTCACATACATATTTCATTAGTTTGTTCCTCCTTATAAATATATTAATACACAGCATATATTACTGTTGTATTTGTGTTGTTCTGTAACCTTAATATGTATAAATGCTTTTAGCATTTCCATAATCCATGCAGGTTACAATATGCATATACTTCTTCTACCTGTTCACCATCGCAAAGACAAAAATCTGCTACCGGCTCCTGCCCTGGATTTAACTGTTTTCTGTATATTCCCTGGTTTGTATTTAATGTAATCCATTCAATGAAATGCTCTTCAAGCATTGGATGTTTTGTCTCTCCGACCACGACATGAACATGACTGCCTTCTATCGTATATACAGGTACATGCTTCTCGACAGCAGCATCTGTCACTCCGGCTTTTAATTCCTGCATAGGTTCTCCGCAACAAATTACAGGTACACCCTTATCCTTTACCTTTTCAACAATGTTTCCACAATGCTTACAAATATAATACCTTACTTCCATGCCTTTTTCTCCTTCCATGTGTAAAATTTATAATTCAATTGTCTCCTTAATAATTCTCTTCATGTACTTCAAAATAGCTCTGTGGATGATTACATACCGGACATACTTCAGGCGCCTTAGTTCCTACCACAATATGTCCACAGTTACGGCATTCCCATACCTTAACTTCGCTCTTTTCAAATACCTGTGAAGTTTCAATATTCTTAAGAAGTGCACGATATCTTTCCTCATGGTGCTTCTCAATCTCACCTACTGCCCTGAATTTTGCTGCAAGCTCAGGGAATCCTTCTTCCTCAGCTGTTTTAGCAAAGCCATCATACATATCTGTCCACTCATAATTTTCGCCTTCTGCCGCTGCCGCCAGGTTTTCCTTTGTATCACCAATTCCTGCTAATTCCTTGAACCACATCTTTGCATGTTCTTTCTCATTATCTGCAGTCTTTAAAAACAATGCTGACATCTGCTCGTAACCTTCCTTTTTCGCTATAGAAGCAAAATAGGTATACTTATTTCTTGCCTGTGATTCCCCTGCAAATGCCTCCTGTAAATTCTTCTCTGTCTGTGTTCCTGCATATTTGTTTGCTGCCATCTCTTTTACCTCCGTTTTCTTTACTACTTTTTCAAAATCTGATGCCGGGTGCTTGCACAAAGGACATA
Source organism: Coprococcus sp. RTP21204st1_G4_RTP21204_210225 (assembly GCF_040915385.1). Taxonomy (NCBI): domain Bacteria; kingdom Bacillati; phylum Bacillota; class Clostridia; order Lachnospirales; family Lachnospiraceae; genus Coprococcus; species Coprococcus sp. RTP21204st1_G4_RTP21204_210225. The sequence goes on from NZ_JBCPDP010000018.1 coordinate 10,319, forward strand.
TAAAGTCATCTGGTAATTTCTACTTTACCTTCTCCCTGCATTTCGGGCAAATGCCTTTAAATGAAATATCATAATCCACAAATTCAATTCCATGAGTGTTATGAATTCTTTCCAGCAAATCCGGTATTTGATCCATATCCACATCAAAAATTTCACCGCACTTTATACATCTTACATGGTAATGATTTTTCAATATAAAATCAAATCGGTTCGGTCCATCCGGAACTTCAACCTTTCTTAATGCACCTTCCTCTACCAATATATCAAGATTTCTATATACAGTTCCTTTTCCAATTGTTGGATATGCTTCTTTTATAAATTCATACACTTCATTTGCCGTAACGTGTCTTCTCATTTCGTATACGGTATTTCTTACAAGATCTTTTTGAATGGTATTTCTCCTACTTGTCATTCGTCCTCCTTATTAGGATTAGTTCTTAATAAGGATTATATACCACTATTATCTTGTCGTCAATAAAAATAGTAATAATTCTCATTATTATTATTTTATTTACGTTCAAATACATATTCTGAATCTGAAGATAAATCAGACCTAAACGAATATCCGAGTCTGTCAAATTTCTGAATCTCCACCGGATTTTCAATATTATTTTCCGCTATGAATCTGACCATTTCACCACGAGCCATCTTGGCATAGGTACCTTTTGTTACCATTTTATTTCCGGATAACTCACAAAATACAATCGTAATATATCTGTCCTGTGGTGTCAGATACTTTTCTATACATTTTGAGTATTCTTTTGATGCAAGATTAATGATAATCCTACTGTCATCGATTACTGAGCGGTATAACAATTCTCCCCAGTACTCATACAGATTTTTTGCATCTCCAATTCCAACCTTTGCCTGCATTTCAAGACGATAAGGAGTCACACCATCCATTGGTTTTAAAATGCCATAAAACGCAGACAAGATTCTTAAATGATTTTGCAAATACTCAAACTGTTGGATTTCAAACACAGATGGTGCCATATATTGAAATGCAATCCCTTCATATGCTAAAACAGCCGGAGTAAGCCTGTTATAAAGATCCATATTTTCCAATCTGTTAAAGTTCTGCTCTGCAATCTTGTCATTACATTTCCAGATAGCTTTCAGTTCTTCTTTTGATTTGCTTTTCATCCAGTTTAATACTTCTGCTGTCTTATCAATATAGAAAGGCAGTTCAACCGGTGCCAAGTTATCGGTATCTACAATCATCTTTTTTGCAGGTGATAAAATAATCTTCATTATGCCAATTCCTTAAGCATATTTTCAGGATCATCTGCCGCCTTGACTTTATCATTTGCCTTTATAATGATTCCCTGCTCATCAATATAACCTGTTCCACGGGCTTGTCTACTGCGCCACCTGCGGGAAGTCCATGCAGGTACGGTATGAAAAAGTCGGCAGAAGCGGGAAGAACCGTTTTACCGGTGAGATGCGGGAACCGATTGACAAGGCATACTATATCTGCCAGACCTACAACCGGCTGAGTAAGAACGCCTGTACCAGCCACAAGATTGAAGCAAGGGATTTGTATAATCTAGTGCTGAAGGATATACAGGAATTGGCGGAGCAGGCCATGAAAGATGCGGATATGTTTTACCAGCGGCTCAGCAGCCGGATGGAGCGCCGGTATCTGATGGACGCTTCCCAGACAGAGAAGGAACGGAAACGGCTGGAAGCCCAGAATCAGGAAATTGACGGGATGTTTTTAAGCCTGTACACGGATAAAGCCAAAGGCATCCTGACCGAACAGCGATTTATGAAACTGACGGTGGCGCTGGAACAGGAGCAGGAAGCCAACCAGAAGCGCCTGCATGATCTGGCGGTGATACAGAGCCGGGCAGATGCGCAGGAAAGCGAAGTCCGTACCTTTATCAAGGAAATCCGGCACTATGCCGCCATTGAGGAACTGGACGTGTCCGTACTGAACCGGCTTATCAGCAAAATCCTGATTGGCGAGGTTAAGAAGGTGAATGGCCAGAAGGTGCAGGAAGTCAAGATTGTGTATAACTTTGTTGGGGAAATCCCGGAGATTGCAACATAAGAACAGCGAAGCCCTCCCCATGCAGGGGAGGGCCTTTTGTTTTGGCTAAATATGTGATATTCAAATTGCGAGTAATTGTCTGAGTATTTAACGCACATGCAAATATCTGCATTTTTATAAGTGTCCGCCTTGTGCTGCAACCAATCGCTGGAACAACCCGTTTTCTTCTAATAATTCTGTTGGCGTTCCCATTTCCACGACCTGTCCATGATCCAAAACAACAACTTTATCCGCATTTGCAATCGTCCTCATGCGGTGCGCAATCACCAACACAGTTTTTCCTTGCAGCAGTTCTGACAACGCCTGCTGGACAAGGGTTTCATTTTCCGCATCCATAGAAGCAGTGGCCTCGTCCAATATTACAACAGGAGCATCCTTTAAGATTGCCCTAGCAATCGAAATACGCTGTCTCTCACCGCCGGAAAGAATACACCCATTTTCTCCGATATTGCTTTGATAGCCTTCTGGTAGCCGTGATACGAACTCCTCGCATTGCGCGGCTCTTGCCGCCGCCAGTACTTCCTCATCGGTGGCATTCTGCCGCCCCAGCCGGATATTTTCCATGACGGATTGATCAAACAAAGTAACTTCCTGGAACACAATCGAATAATTTTTGAACAGCGTTTCAGGCTCTACTGTAGTAACGTCCACACCGCCTAATAAAACCCTGCCGGAATCAGCATCCCAAAATCTTGCCGCCAGCCGGGAAACGGTAGATTTTCCGCCGCCTGACGGGCCTACCAGAGCAGTAATCTCACCCTGCTTTGCCACAAAGGAAACACCATTCAGGACACGCTCGCCATGTCTGCCAGAAACAGCCGTATCCTCCAAATCTGCATGATAGGTAAACACAACATCCTGAAATTCAATATCATATCCCTGATTATTGCAGACAGGCAGCCCGCTCTGCTCCTTGATAGCCTCCATTTGTTTTGTCCGTTTAATACTGACAAGAGATGAGATCATTTCCGCCATCAGCATGAACGATGAACCAAATGGCTCATATACACGCCCGGCCATAACAAGATATAAAATAAACATGGTAACTGAAAGGCTTCCATCCGCAACCATCAGACCACCTGCAAGCAATACCGCCACAATCCCAAACCGTAAGAAAAATTGTGCTAATGTCACGGCGATTCCTGGGGGCAGCTCATTTTGGAACGCACAAGACACAACATGCTCTAACTTTTTGTCCACATCCTCAAGATATGCTTTTTCAAGTCCGTCCGAGCGCAGTTCTTTCATCACATCTAAATACTCCTGCACACTGTCATATGCGGCTCGATGCGCATCCAGATTCCGTTCTTCTGCCTTTATTTGTTTTTTTCGTGCGGCAAGCACTACAAGTGCAGAAATTGGAACCGGAAGGATAATACACAATCCCATACGCCAGTCAATCACCAGCAATCCGCAGGAAATAATGATAAACATGATGACAGTTCCCAAAAAGCCGGGTACCGCATTTGAAAACATGCGTTCCAATTTTGAGCAATCCCCCATCATCGTTGTTGTCAAATCGGATAGATCTCTTTGACCAAAGAAAGACAACGGCAGACGGCGCATTTTTTCAGCAAGGGACATCCGGCGCTCAGCGCTTTCCTCATATGCCACCTTATAGGTCAAGTTGTATTGAACCCACTGAGTGACAAAGATAAGCGCAGTCAAAAAAGCACATAATAAAAGGATAAACGGAATATTTGATTCTGCGCCGCCACGACCGACCGTTTTATCAATCAACGCCATTGTCATAGTCATCAGCAAGGAAACAGGCAGCATGACACAGAGATGCGCCGCCGCTGTCGCAGCGATACCTTTTTTCAAATCCCGTGCGCCCTTATCACTGAGCGCAAGCATTTCTTTTAGCATGACCGCACCTCCTTTGTAAGCTTCCAGGAAATAGACTGATTGTAGTCCTCCCACATACGGGCATATTCCCCCTGCAGTTCCAGTAATTTTTCATGTGTTCCTCTCTCTACAATGCTTCCTTCTTTCATTACTAAAATCTGATCCGCATTTTGTACCGTACTCAAACGATGCGCAACCATAATAACCGTTTTCCCTTTTTGCAGTTCCACAAGAGCCTTCTGGAGCTGCGTCTCGTTTTCCGGATCGGCAAATGCTGTGGCCTCATCCAACACAAGAATAGGCGCATTTTTTAGTATCGCTCTGGCAATTGCAATCCGTTGTACCTCGCCGCCGGACAGGTACACGCCTTTTTTCCCGACCACACTGTCAAGGCCATCCGGCAGCTTCTTCAAAATATCATCACACTGTGCCAGATGTGCCGCACGAAGGATCGCATTCCGGTCTGCATCGTGGCAGCCGCCACGGATATTATCCTCAAGCGTTGCCTTCCGTAATTTAGGATTCTGGAATACGAAAGCAACCTGCTTCATCAGAGATTCCCTCTCAATCTGCTCCAGCGGCGTTCCTCCAATCAAGATGGTTCCCTCTTGCGTATCGTAAAAACGAGGGATCAAGCTGGCAATAGTCGTCTTTCCGGAGCCGGAGTGTCCTACCAACGCAGTCGTAGTACCTGTCGGGGCACTAAAGTTAATATCGGAAATCGCAGGCGTTTCTCCCGTGGGATAAGTAAATGTCACATGTTCAAAACAAATATCCCCGTTCTGCGGTTTTACAGGCTGCATCGGCTGCTTTTGTGGTTTCGCCAAAAGAATGGTATCGATTCTTCGCATAGATTCTACCGCCTGCATTTTATAATTGCTCATATACATAATTTTATTGAGCATGGAAGCGCAGGCCGGAGCGAACACCAGATAAAACAGGAATTTTCCTGCAAAAGCAACGGTATCACCTGAAAACGTCATTCCTATCAGCGCTGCCGGGACAAGTACCAAAAAGGAAGCGTTCACTATTGTATTAAACCCGACATATCCTGATTTACACGCCATTGTAAAAGCAAGGGCGTCGTCACGGTATGCAGTAATTGCGTCCCGGAATTTTCTTATGGACCAGGCGGATTGTCCAAAAACCTTGATAACCGATATTCCCCGTACAAATTCTACTGCCTCATGGTTCATTTCTTCCTGTGCGTCCTGATACCGTTTCATAAAGCGCATGGTTTTTTCACCCATTATGGTCATCTGGCAAGTAAAGCTGACAATCAGAAGCAGGAGCAACGGTAAACCGATCCGCCAGTCAATCGCAAGCATTAAAATAAGCCCGACAACCGTCGCTACTTGTGCGCCCACAAGATCGGGCATCTGATGCGCCAGATAGCTTTCTACTTGGGCGCTGTTTTCATCAATAATCTTCCGCAGTTTTCCACCGGGATTTTCTTCAAAATAGCCCAACGGCATTTCAGAAAGATGGCGAAGCGCTGCCATTTTCAAATTCTTTTCCGTATGAAACGCCCCCACATGAGAGCAAAGAAGTGCAATGAAATTGACTGCTAACCCCGCCAACTCAAACACAAGCGCCCATATCCCCCATTGCATCATATGCACAGTGCCATATCCGCCGCCCGACATGCCGATGAGCAATTCTCTTGTGGCAAAATAAATACACAGAAAAGGTGCCAGTAATAACAGAGAACTGAATCCTGCCAAAATCTGAGACATGCTGAAAAGCCCTTTGTATTTTCCGGAGAACTCAAGCAACCGTGGGATTCCTGTTTTTAGCGGTTTTTCTGTTTGTGAGTTTTCTCCAAACACCTTTTTCATATAGAGTATCCCCCTTTCGTCTAATTTAATAAATTTTTTTATCTCACCAGAATGGATATGAAGAATATGTGTGGCGCAGCGCAGGATCAGTTCCGGATCATGGGTAACCATCATACTGCAAAAAGCATTTTCGTTTGCTTCCCGGATCATTTCCGCAGTTCTCATCAGATTATCTCCATCTTGACCGCTTGTGGGTTCATCATACAGCATAATTTCTCGATTTGTACATAACGCCACACTAAGCGAGAGCCTCTGCTGCTGACCGCCTGACAAAGAACCCGGATGGCGGTTTTCCAATCCTGCCAGCCCCATTTTCTCCAAAATGGCTACCGCTTCAGTCTCTGTAACAGTTCCTTTATTCAGCATCAGTTCACCTAGCACCGAATCACTGAACAATTGATGGCCGGGTTCCTGCATGACCAGGTAAGCCTGCTCCGGCAGCTTTTTGTTTGATATTCGCTCTCCATTGATCCGCACAGTTCCATGATGTTTCAGCAAACCGCAAAGACAAAGCGCAAATGTTGATTTCCCCGCACCATTTTCTCCAATGACCGCTACAATTGCACCTTTGGGAATCGCCAGTCTGTTTATATCCAATACTTGCCTCATTTGACGCGAAAACCGAAGCCCTTCTATTTCAAGAAAAGCCGCCTTTTCCATGTCCTTTTCCTGCCTAATCGTGCGTGTCCCCATATTCCAAAGTTGTTTGCGGCGTACTGCTCTTAAGCCCGACTGTTCAAGTTTTTGACGCGACAGCGCCAGAATTTCATCCGATGTAAATTCATTTTCTATTTGTCCATCTTTCAACAGAACGTACCTGTCTGCAATATCTTCCAGATACCATAAACGGTGTTCGGAGATCAGAATCGTCTTTCCCTCGTCCTTCATGGTTCGAATCAGATCTTGCAGCTTTCGGATGCTTTCCATGTCCAGATTCGAGGACGGTTCATCCATGACGATGACCTCAGGCATGGAGGCATACACGGAACCACATGCAATTTGCTGCTTTTCCCCACCGGATAATTGAAAAATATCTCTGTCCATCAAAGTCTGTATATCCAGCTTCCAGGCAGTTTCCTTTAAGCGTTCCACCATTTTTTCATGCGGGATGTTCAAATTTTCCATATTGAACGCCATCTCTCCGGTCGTATCCAGATGAAAAAACTGTGTCCTCGGATTCTGAAACACGCTGCCCGCCACGGCGGCAACCTGGGGAAGGGATGCTTCCTTTACATGGACGTTTCCAACAGTAATGTCTCCCTCCAGGCGTCCCTGATAAAAATGAGGAACAAGGCCATTGACCATGCGCAGCATCGTCGTTTTCCCGCATCCGCTTTTTCCGCATAATACGATACATTCGCCGCGTTCCGCATGAAAATGAATATGCCGGAGAGCCGGTGGTTCTGATCCGTCCGGAATACCGCCCTGATAGGCAAAGCTGACATCATCGAAGGTAATCATAGTCCTCCCCCCTTTCAAACAATCAGGTTCCATGCCAATATTCCGGCCGATACGGTAATGATGCACCAATCCAGAATGGACAGTTTTACTTCTATGTAGCTGCTGCGGCGTGTATCTCGGTCAAATCCTCTTGCCATCACAGCGGCGGACATTTCATCCACAACAACGGAGCATTGCATCAAAAAAGGAACCATCATATACTCCAACATATGGACAGGTCGAGTCAAAACATTGCGCCAGTTCCATGCCAGCCCCCTCAGGCGGAGTGCCTGATTTACCATTTGCCATTCCTCCTGAATCGTGGGAACAAAACGGAACATTACCGCCAGTGGTATTACAACCTCGGACGGCATGTGCATTTTGGTAAGTGCGGATATATATTCTCCAATTTTCGTTGTCTTTGTAATAAGATAAAAGGACGCAAACAGAGGGAGGATAAAACGCAAAACATGGCAGATAGCTGTCATAATGTTCCTTGATACCCCGGTTAGATGCGGCACCATATACAAATCTGAAAGCAGCATGGCAAGAAAAAGAACGCCTGTATAAAATGCCCGTTTCCATTTCATGCAAAGAAGCGTGGTAAACACACATAACGCAAGCAACGATATTTCCTGTATGTACGACAAGCCTGAAAAGACGGAGAAGCAAGCTGTGACAAACACCGCCAGCTTGCTCCTCGGATCTAATATGCCAGTCGGATTATTCCGCTCCATCACGCAGTGATTCCCGCTTTCTCAAAATGCTTTTTCAGAATGCGCTTTCCAAGGAGACCTCCCAGCAGACCGCCGATCAGTGCAAAGGCGATCAGAACCGCAACAATCCAATCAGGTGTCAGGGCATCCAATGCTGCGGCATAATCCGCGCCATAATAGGTTGCACAATTCTCCAGAAACGCTTCCTTTGCTACAATAATTGCAAAAAACGGTCCCATTGAAGTCATATTGAATACGACATAGCTTGCAGCCAGCATACCGGCAGATCTTCTCTCTTTTCTGGATACGATTACTTCCGCAAGGATTCCCCAGATAACGGAAAACAGCAGCGGATAAAATGTTGACATAGAAGTGATTAGTCCCACCAACACAGCCAATATCAGGATTGCACCTTTCTTGGGAACCTTTGCCGCATACAGCATGTATACTGTACCCAGAACGATACCGGCAATCAGGGGAGTTGCTAAAAAGAGAACCGGAACAATGGGCAGAACCATCGATGACAGGACGGTCAGAACCACAAGATAAATGGCGCCGAAAGCACCTGCGGCAATTAAATCTTTTGTCGTAAGTTTTGTTTTCATATAGATACCTACCTTTTCATTATTTTGGTTAGTTTATGCTAACTCTTATATATTGTAGCATTTATCGATCTTTGCTTCTACTCTAAAAGGCCGACAAAACGCAAAAATGCTCCAAAAAGCCAAAAAAGTGACGCTATCAAAAGACAGCATCACCGAATCTTTCGTTCCTGTTGATTTTACTTTGGTTATACCGCAGCACTTGATTTTTGTGACTTACGATAGGCATTGGGTTTGCATCCCATCACGGCGTAAAAGGCTTCTGAAAACTTGCTTGGATTCTCATATCCCATCATCAATGCAACCTCACTGATTTTATGATCGGTCTGACGCAGTAACTGCGCAGCCTGATGCATCTTGTAATTCCGCAAATACGCATAAGGAGATTCTCCATACACCTGCCGGAACCCATCCTTTAACTGCGTCAGGCTTAAATCATGTTCCAAAGCTAACTCCTTCAAATTTGTTCTCTGCGTCATATCCTGCAGCAAATGCTCTTTCACATGCTTAATACGCTCCACAGTTGCTCCCGAAAGATACTCCCGGTATTCTTCAAAAACTGATTGTTTTGACTGAAAATGATAAAGCAGCTCCAATACCTTTAACCTCAAAAATGGTAACGATGGATGGGGAAGTGCCAAATGTGCATATAACTCCTGATATACATGCTCTATTTCCGCATTACGGCGATACACATGGCATTCTGTATTGAGAGAATACTTTTCAACTATTTTCTCTGCACTGATTTGAAAAGCCTGTAATTCGTGTCCCCTTTTCATGATTTCCGGAAAAAGCAAAATGGTAGAGCCGTAATAATATTTTAAAGGAAAAGAAGAAGCAACCGGCGGATGCAGTTGACTGTTAATCGCAATATCTCCCTCTCCTAAATAGATATAGCTCTTATTATCGAAAGCACACTCATATCTACCCTTTTCGCAATGATTGATTTCAATAACATTTTCTTTTCCACTTCCACGAAAACAGCTTTCGATAGCAAAATCAACCACCATTAACTGTACGCCCGGAAAAATATCATATACCCACATATCAGCGGGGGCATCACCCGCCTGATAATCTACATAAGTAATAAAAGGTTCCTTGCCCGGATTTTTCTTATATTGCTTTAAATATTGAAGTTCTGTCGTAGCTGATACACCTCCAGATGACGCTTTTATATGGTTAGCGTTAACTAATCATAGTTTACAATATGGGGACATAAAAGTCAATTTGAACACAGAAAAGTTCCTTATGAAGAAGGCAAAAGAAAATTTATCTACACTGGAATCGACAGTTATTTATTTTTCTTTGTGGAGAAGATGGCTGTATGATTATTTTCTTAATTCATCACTTAACATTGTGGCAAAGATTTGCCCATCCTTTATCTTTTTCTGGCATTTCGGACAAATACCTTTAAATAATATGTCATATTCTAAAAAGTCCGTTCCATGTGTATCATGAATTTTTTCTAGCAGGCCCAATATTTCATCCATATCCACATCTGAAATCTCACCGCAGTTTACACACCTCACATGGTAATGGTTCTTTAATGTAAGGTCGAACCGATTAGGTCCATCCGGAACTTCCACTTTTCTTAAATCACCTTCTTCTACCAATATGTCGAGATTTCTATATACAGTCCCTTTGCCGATTGTAAGACAGGATTCTTTTACAAATGCATATACTTCATTTGCCGTAACATGTCTTTTCATTTCACATACAGCGTTTCTTACAAGATCTTTTTGAATGGTATTTCTTCTACTTGTCATCAGCTCTCCTTATTAGGACTAGTTCTTAATAAGGATTATATATCACTTTTACTCTATTATCAATAATAATAATTATTATTGTAAAAGTGGCCAGTTCTGGAACCTTTAATCTAAATCATAATTCTATTTCGCGTTCAAAAACATATTCTGAATCTGATGATAAATCAGACCTAAAGGAATATCCAATCCTGTCAAATTTCTGAATTTCCACCGGATTCTCAATATTATTTTCTGCCATAAATCTGACCATTTCTCCACGAGCCATCTTGGCATAGGTACCTTTTGTTACAAATTTATCTCCGGATAACTCACAAAATACAATCGTAATATATCTGTCCTGTGGTGTCAGATACTTTTCTATACATTTTGAGTATTCTTTTGATGCAAGATTAATGATAATCCTACTGTCATCGATTACTGAGCGGTATAACAATTCTCCCCAGTACTCATACAGATTTTTTGCATCTCCAATTCCAACCTTTGCCTGCATTTCAAGACGATAAGGAGTCACACCATCCATTGGTTTTAAAATGCCATAAAACGCAGACAAGATTCTTAAATGATTTTGCAAATACTCAAACTGCTGGATTTCAAACACAGATGGTGCCATATATTGAAATGCAATCCCTTCATATGCTAAAACAGCCGGAGTAAGCCTGTTATAAAGATCCATATTTTCCAATCTGTTAAAGTTCTGCTCTGCAATCTTGTCATTACATTTCCAGATAGCTTTCAGTTCTTCTTTTGATTTGCTTTTCATCCAGTTTAATACTTCTGCTGTCTTATCAATATAGACTGGCAGTTCAACCGGTGCTAAGTTATCGGTATCTACAATCATCTTTTTTGCAGGTGATAAAATAATCTTCATTATGCCAATTCCTTAAGCATATTTTCAGGATCATCTGCCGCCTTGACTTTATCATTTGCCTTTATAATGATTCCCTGCTCATCAATAAGATATGTAGTTCTTACTACACCCATAGATACTTTTCCATAATTTTTCTTTTCTTTCCAGACATCATATGCTTCAATAACTTTACGCTCCGGATCTGCTAATAGCGTAAATGCCAGTCCGTATTTTTCTTCAAATCTCTTGTGAGACGCTACAGAGTCCTTGCTTACTCCGAGAATAACAGCTCCCTTCTCAGTAAACTGTGGATAACGCTCAGAAAAGCCACATGCCTGCTTCGTACATCCTGGTGTATTATCCTTTGGATAAAAATATAAAATTATTTTTTTACCTAAATAATCACTTAATTTATGCACTTCTCCGTTCTGATCCGGCAATTCAAAATCCGGTGCTTTTATTCCTAACTCTAGCATTTACTATTCCTCCGCTTTTGTATTTTCCACCTGTTTTCTTGTTCTTTTATTGCCTGAAATCATTTTATGACCAGAATAGACTGCCATAATCATGCATATCAGAGAGCCAAATGCAAAGTATTTGTGTGCTGCTTTTAACCCTTTATATCCTGTATAAAAAGTTCCAATCATTGTGATTAAAGCTCCTACTGACCAATATTTATGTGCTTTCATGTAATTCCTCCATTTTTTCAGTGTATTCAATTCTAATTATACGCTACCATATTCCTATGTCAATTTGATAATAGAGCATTCCTATAAAATTTTTCAAAATGTCATTGTCAAAACTATGTTTTGTTATCCTTTAATTTATCTTTGAAATAATTGACAAAAAGCTTGCTTTCAGGAGATTACTATTTAATCTCTTTTCCATCTATATATAGTTGAAATTTATCAGGATTATTGACAACATCATAGTCCTTTCCGTATTCTACAGGTCTATATTCGGCTGTCATTACCGATTCCCCGTCTTCAATATCCTCTTTCCATAAATAGATGTTCATATCAATGCTCGTCGCATATCCTCTGTCTGTGGAGAATTTTGTCGAATGAAAAGAATCATCCTTGTACATCTGCAAAAGTTTTCTTGCAAACGCTTCTCTATCCTCAATATCTTCCCTATTTGCGACCACGGTTATATTTTCATCCCGATTTACAGAAAAAGTTCCAACTACATCTGGTTCGCCTTCTTTATGACTGGATTCAAATTTCCCATAAATACTTCCTACAGCAATTATCAAGATTGCTGTTCCTGAAATTACTGCAATTATCCTTTTCTTCATATTTTTAATTTCCTTTTAATTTTTTTACTGCGTAATTGATTACTTCTTCCGGTGTGGGCCTGTCTCCTTTAAGTGTCATTTTCTTCCATTCTTCCTGCACAGCCGGGTCAGGATTATCAAATCCTTCATCTATGGCTATCTGCATTTCTCTGCGTACTTCTTCTGGTATTGTGTTATACTTTTCTGCAATCTTCTCATATATAGTTTTCTCTCTCATTCATTTTCCTCCGATACTGTTGGCATGAAAAGAGACTTTACAACTTAAAATTGGATAAAAAGGACAAAAAAAGAAGAGCTGCTTGCTCTTCCCATATAGTAGTAGTAAAATAATATGTCATGCCAGCACAATATATTACCTAGAATATCGCTATAACAGAAAAGGGGCTGCATTGTGACAGCCCCTAGTTTACTTCATCACGTTGTCTACATTCTGAATGAACTCGTTCCCTGGTTTATTTTAGCATCGGTCTGGATTTTGTTTCATAAAGATAAATTCTGCCACAGAGCGGTCGTATGTTTTAATGTGTCCAAACAGCCAGTCGATTACATTTTTCTGTACAAGTTCACTGAACCGATCTGTTGGTCCTTCATAATCCTGAAGGTATTCATACAGTTCCTGAATTGTCTTTTTAAACTCTTCATGTTTTTCATAATGTTTTTCACGCTCTGGATAACCGGATTTTTCCTGAAGCTTTTCCTCTTCTTTGAAATGAAAGCCAGTATATTCATCCAGATAATCCAGCATTTTGATTGCTTTTACTTTGCTGTCGCCATTTTGACAGGCAGTTACAAAGTTCTGGATACGGTCGATCAATTCTTTATGCTGGGTATCAATTGTTTCATTTCCTGTTACTAAATTGTCATCAAAGGTAATGTTTAAATCGTAAGTCATAATTTGACCTCCATTTCTTTTGTATGTTCTCTTAGGATCTTTTAATGTCTGGCAGTTTCGTACCTGCATTTTCTGCTTAGTCTTCTACAGGAACGAAAACATCTTTTCCTAATCCACAGATTGGGCATGTCCAGTCATCTGGAATATCCTCAAATGCAGTTTCTGGATTGATACCAGCGTCTGGATCTCCTACTGCCGGATCATAAATATATCCACATGGTTCACATTCATATTTTATCATAGTCATTTTCCCTTTTCAATGTCGATTTATTTTTGTTACCAAGTTCCTAGCAATTTTTCTAACACTTTTTTTCTTGTATATCTGTATTATACATGATAATTATTTCTCCTGTCAATAATAGTAATTATTATTATTTTACTTAGCATAAACTGATATTTGAATTGCAAATTTACATATTGTATATATCATGGGAATAGTTGAATAAAAAAATGAACTCTATTCATTAAAGACAGAGTTGCTGAAAATTATTTCTCTCCAACAACTTTTTTCGTCTTTAAGTCCTTGAAACACAATACTGTCCAATCAGATTCATCCAACTGTTATATTTATTCTTTTCACACACCTTTCGGCAAATTTCATTTTCCATCAATACACAGAACATCTTATCATAATCAAATGCCCAAACAGCACCATTCACATGGTTTTCCACTGCTTTCTGATCTATGTTCTTTAAACGTGTGACCATTTTTTCAATTTCTCCATTTCTCAAGTTACCGATATTTTTGCAGATAAACCGAAAGAAATTCAACGTTGCATATTCGTCATGCCAATGGAACTCTTCTGGATTGTTTATAATTTTACTGACTCGCTGCTGTTCTTTGATTATCTGATCAGCTACACCTTTCATCGAATCTTCATATCTCATATTACTCACCTACTCTTCCTCAACGCCCAGTGACGGTTTAAATCTTTTATCCTTTGCCTGCGGTACCACGATCTCATAAAAATAAAATCCTAAATATCCAAGTGCCTGCTTCTTCATTTTATAAAAAGAAGTCCTGCCTATTCCTAACTCCTGCTGTACTTCCACATCTGTCTTATTATAATGACTGCAAAAACAGGAATGAAGGATTTCACTGAGCATCACACCATTCGGTGCATAGAACTTCACCAGTGTCATTCCACGATAGATCATATCAGACAAGCCATAAATGATCATCAGGTTATTCATTTCCCGGTGCATCTTTGGCACATTCAGCTGATTGTTATAAATGCTCAGATAACTCAATGCATATGCCATATCTTCATTGATTTTCTCCTGGCACTCCATATCCAGTTCTTCTAATACAACCTGGTTTTCTAAAATCAGTTTCTGGTAGCTTGTCATCAGTTCTTTAATATCAGTATAATGTCTTTCGATTGTAACTTCCAGATAATCCTGTGCATGACTTGCCATCTGGAAGGTAATTTCTTTCATTGATTTAATTGCATAATCTCTGTCTGTCATCAGTTTCAAAATCTCCTTATCATCATCACACTAACTGGCGGTCTTTCAGACCAGTTCGCTTTCCCCATGATTTTGATGGGAAGCAATTACTTACTACAACTTGCAGAAGCGGATATCCAAAAGGAATTGTGGGAGCTGCCTTTGCTGACCGAAATCCATCTTCTTATGTAAAACCTGCAGGAATATAAAGGGAAAGTGACTATCCCTGCCGGTTAATAATCCAAATAATATCGTCTATACCAATCTCTCCTTATGCTGTTTTTCTCTCCATAAACCATTTATCCACTTCGTAAAACAAGTGGCTTTCCTGCCCCTGTATCATACAGGTGTACATCACTCCTACACCGCCTGCCTTTCTGCTGGCGCATCGCTCAATTTTCAAAATTCTGTCAATACTATATTTTCTTCCATCCTCCCATGTAAAAAATATGGGAACCAGCCGTCCGTCTTTCCGGAACTCTGCCACTACATCTACATATACTTTGTTCATGCCGACACCTCACTATAAAATCTCGATTGCTCTTGGTGATGCCGGGATTCTGCGGATATATCCATTTTGCTCCAACTGCTTGATTCTGGAAAAAGCAGATGATGTTGATCTTACTCCGATCAGTTTTCCAAATTCCCGAACTGTCGGCGGGTATCCATGCTCCTTCGTATAATTCAAAATACACTGATAACTTTCTTTCTGTTTTCTGGTTAATGCTTTTTTCAAATCTATCCCTCCAATTACCCATGAAAATAACTGTGTGGATGGATCGTGTGCGTACCAGCGTCTAAGTGGGATAAGACTTTATCCTGATACATTGCCGCTCGCTGTATACTGAAATAACCAAACCGTCGTCTGATCTCATCTACAGTACGATCCAGCTTCTCTAACTTTTCCTTTTTCTCCTGATTTCCAAATAAATCCAACTGTACGGGAATATCATCTAACACAAGATCCGAAGCTCGGATTCCCAGGCTTCTAATGGGATGTTCCCATTTGTAATTATCTTTAAATAGCTGAAATGCTGCAGTTACAATCTCATTTGTAATATTCGTTGGCTGTCGTAAATGTATCTGTCTGGAAAAACTATACAATCCATTATCTCGAACTGTAATTTCTACTGTTTTGCATTTAAATCCATGTTTCCGCAATCGTGCAGCTACACTTTCTGCCAATGCTATTTGAATGATCCAGACATCCAGATCATTTTCCAGATCTCTCGGTGTTGTAGTGCTATTACCTATCGACTTTACTGGTGCTTCATATCCTTCCTTGCAAACCGGATCTTCATCCCAGCCATTTGCGAAAGCCCATAATACATTTCCTATTTTTCCAAAATGACTCTCTAACAACTTTTCGTCTGATTCCGCAAGTTGCCCGATTGTCCGGATTCCAAGTTTTTGCAATTTCTTATTTGTCTGTCTTCCGACATAAAGCAAATCTGACGCTGGAAACTGCCATATCCTGTCTTTATAATTTTCTCGATTAAACTCTGTGATTGCATCCGGCTTTTTATAATCTGAACCAAGTTTCGCATAAATCTTATTCCAGGAAATTCCAATACTTACCGTTACACCCAGTTCGTATTTAATCCGATGGCTGATTTCTCTTGCAATCGTCATTCCGCTTCCTTTCAGATTTCTGCTGTCCGATACATCCAGCCAGGCTTCATCAATTCCATATGGCTCGATCTTGTCCGTATACTCCGAATAGATTTCTCTTGCCATCTGTGAAAATCTCAAATACAAATCCATCCGTGGTGGTACAAAAATAAGTCCCGGACAAACCTGTTTCGCCTGCCATAATGCCATTCCGGTTTTTACTCCTTTTTTCTTGGCAATATAATTTGCTGTCAGTACAATTCCATGTCTGGCTTCCGGATCGCCACCGACTGCCAGAGGCATTCCGGCAAATTCCGGATGATGTAGCATTTCTACACTGGCATAAAAACAGTTCATATCACTATGCAGGATCACACGCTCACTCAAACTTTTCACCTCCCAGCTGTTTCCTTCAACATAATGTCTTATCAATCTCTGTATGTTTAGTATATATCGACATTTCGGAGATAGTCAAGTGACATCTTGGTTGTGTTTTCTCCATTTTGGAGATTATTGTTGATTTTATTTCCAACATACGGTATAATAATGCATATAGAAAATTCAAATAGAAATGAGGCGAACAAATGCGTGATTTCGGGGAAATATTAGCAGAAAATAGAAAAAAGAAAGGATACTCTCAATCAGATCTGGTAGACCTGCTTTCTCAGGAAGGTATTCAGGTCACTACAAAAGCAATCTCCAAATGGGAGACCAATGCACGAGAACCAGCTTTACATGTTTTCCTGACACTTTGCCAGTTACTTGATATCGAAGATATATATGAATCCTTCTTTGGAGAAAACCCATATAACATTATGAGTGGATTGAATGAAGAAGGTAGAAATAAATTGATTGAATTTGCTGATATTTTGAAAGCTTCTAAAAAGTTTTCTCCACTGTCTGCAAAGATTATCCCATTCCATCATCCTGTAGAAATTACCTGGGAACCAGTTTCTGCTGGTACTGGAAATTACCTGGAGGATTCTGTAAAAGAAACCTATGACGTAGGACACCTTGCTCCTGAGCAGACTGACTTTGGTGTACGGATTTCCGGTGACAGTATGGAGCCACTTTATCATACAGGCGATGTTGCATGGATTCAAAAAAAAGATTCTCTTGCTAATGGTGAAATTGGAATCTTCTATCTCAACGGCAATACTTACATCAAGGAATTACACGATGAGCCAGATGGTGTTTATCTGATCTCGTTAAATCAAAAATATCGTCCTATCCAGGTTTTGGAATCTGACTCTTTTAAGATTTTTGGAAAAGTAATCGGGAAATGCAAAGGTGCAGAAATTCCGGGATTTCATTAGATTTCAACAGCAGGTTCATGATCCTGCTGATAACAATAAGCAAAGGAAGTGATTGAATGGCAATCAATAATACACTAAAAGATATTCGTGAAGAACGGAATCTCATTCAAGCAGATTTGGCTGAAGCCATAGGTTCCTGCAGCCAGACTATAGGCCGCATCGAACGTGGAGAACGTAATCCCTCTCTTGAGATTGCAATCCGGCTGGCACATTACCTGAAAGTGCCTGTAGAAGATATTTTTCAAATTGAAGACTGAAGCACAACAGCCAGAAAACCGAGGAGTAAAATCCCCGGTTTTCCTTTTGCTCAAAAATCACTGTAATCCACTTACATTTTCTTCTTTTCTGCCTGCTCCGTCAATCAGATCATAACTCATATCTAAAAAGTCCAGTACCTTTGCTTCACTGACTGAACCATCCAGTAAAATCGTGATCCAGTGCTGCGTGTTCATATGGTATCCAGGTAAAAATCCATAAGTTTGAATAATCATATTTGTCATATCCGGATCACACTTTACGTCCATGATATCAACCGGCTCTTTTCCATCTAATCCCAGTTTCGATTTTTCAACCGTCATGATCACTGCATACCATTTTCCATTTTCATGTCGGAGTACTGCACTGTCCGGTAGTTTACTCCATAAATATTCCGGAATCGTGCCATACTGTTTCTGCACATATTCAAAAATTTCTTCTTTCTTCACAATCTATTCAACTCCTGATTCTTCTGATATCCTGCCCATAATTATACCACATTTTCGTATCCCGTACTACCTGCAAAATTCTTTTGCATTTTCCCGGTTCTCCTGACTTTAACTAATAGAGGGGTAAAACAGCAAGGACAGGAAGTGAGGATACACTTCCGGAAAATCCCAATTTAGGGTACCCTGCCCTAAATTGAAAAACGCTGAAAGCAACGATACAACTGCCCTCTCAGAAAGGAGAACCCGCCAATGGCTGAAAGAAAGAGAAACAAAGAAATCCATTTCTATGTCACCGAAGAAGAACGTAAGCTTATCCGCAGAAAAATGATAGAATCAAAGACAAAAAACATGGGAGCTTATCTTCGTAAAATGGCAATTGACGGTTACATCGTCAACACCGATACCACTCCATTAAAAAAACAATATGAAGAAATGCATAAGATTGGTGTGAATATTAATCAGATTGCCAAAAAAGTAAACAGCACCGGAGATCTGTATCCGGAAGAAATGCAAGAATTGAAAGAGATGGTGAAAGAATTATGGCGTATCTTAAGATCTTCCCAATTAAAGTAACAGACAAGAAAGCTCTGGACTACATCACGAATCCAGATAAAACAGATGAAAAACTATTAGTCTCCAGTTTTGGCTGTTCCCCGGAAACTGCAGATCTTGAATTTTCTATGACAAGAGAACTGGCAAAAAAGAATGGAATGGACAAAGGCGATAACCTGGCATTTCATCTGATCCAGTCATTTAAACCTGGAGAAGTTGATGCCGAAACTGCCCATCGCTTAGGACAACAATTTGCAGACGAAGTACTGAAAGGAAAATATGAATACGTGATTAGTACCCATGTTGACAAAAACCACATTCATAACCACATCATCTTTAATGCAGCAAGTTTTGTTAATCATCACAAATATGTTTCGAATAAGCGGAGCTACCATAAAATCTGCCGGATCAGTAATCGTATCTGCCATGAAAATGGACTTGCCACCAGTATGCCAACCGGAGAAAAAGGTAAAAGCTATAAAGAGAACATGGAATATCATCGTGGCACGAGTTGGAAAGCCAAACTACGTGTTGCAGTTGATAAGGCAATCTGGACTTCCATCAACTATGAGGAATTTCTACAAAAAATGCAGTTAGCCGGATATGAAGTCCGCCAAGGAAAACACCTGTCCTTCCGTGCACCGGAGCAGAAGAATTTCACTTATATGAAATCTCTCGGAAGCTATTATTCAGAAGAAAATATCCGCATCCGCCTAGCTAAAAATCGTAACAAAGTGAAAACTCCGAAGCATCTGTCCAGAGAAGCTCGCCTGTATATCAATATTTCCACTTATGTTACGACCGGCAATCGAGAAGGATTTGAACGATGGGCAAAGCTCAATAATCTGAAAGAGGCAGCCCGCACCTTTAACTATCTTTCCGAAAATAACCTGTTGAATTATGAGGATTTCAAGCAGCATGTATCTGACATTGAAGTTTCTGTGAAAGTTGCCGACCAAAAAATAGCACAAATCAACAGTGATCTGAACACGCAGAAAGTCATTCAGAAACACTGCGATTCTTACCGGCTCTGCCGAAAAGTGATTGAGGATTGCAAATTTGCTAAAAATCCAAAAGATTACCGTACCAAGCATCAGGCAGAATACCAGCTCCACGATTCACTAAAAAAAGAGCTTCAGGATCTCGGTGTCACCAAAATCCCAAGTTCTAATAAAATCCAGAAGCAAATTGAAAATCTTGAATCTGAACAGGCTGCTACCATCCGAGAAAAACAGGAGCTGCAGAAAAAGCAAAAGACACTTGATATCATTCGGCAGAATTTCACATCACTGCTTAATGCTCCAGAGATGCAAGTTCCCGTATCAGGAAAAGAGCTAGCTCTTTAAAAAGAAGAGGTACCTACTTAACGGTGCCTCTTCCTTTCCATCTAATCTATTCTTGCGCTACCCTATCACACTCGCACCCAAAAGTAGTCCACGCATACTTATTTCAATCAAAAAAGAAAAAGAGCATATGAATTTGATTGATTCCATACACTCTATATTTATAATCTTCATACTTATTTTGCCATGTCAAAATACCCGATAATTCCTATGCATAGGTAAGCTGAGTGTACAGCTGGAATAGCAACTGTCAACGAACCTTGACAGCCTGATAATTGCTCCAAAACTCGTCATAGGGATTTTATGCCCTTTTTCTGACGAATTGAGAGAAGTTATGGCTGCATGGATCATTTTTTCAATTCATGGTGCAAGTTTTAGGTTAGAAATTGCTCCATGAATAATTCAGGTTAATTATATTTGGCTTATTACTACTCTCATGTTTTAGCAGGAGCATAACCTCCTGCCAAAACGGAGGTCTTATTCTTTCTAAATAGCCCTGTACCTTCCTGATAGAGTTAAATAGCCCATCCTAGACTTTCTTGTTGAATATGATACAACTTTTCGTACAGCCCTTTCTTTTCCATCAATTCTTTATGTGTCCCCAGCTCGGCCAGTTTGCCATCTTCCAAAACGATAATCTGATCAGCATCCACCACCGTACGAAGCCGATGAGCAATCATAATGACCGTCTTTCCTTCCACCAACTTTGCAATAGCCCGTTGGATTAAAATCTCATTTTCCGGATCAAGGGATGCGGTGGCTTCATCAAGAAGAATAATCGGAGCATCTTTCAATAACGCGCGGGCAATAGAAATCCGCTGACGCTCACCGCCGGAAAGAGTACTGCCGTTTTCTCCGAGGACAGTCTGATAACCGTCCGGCAATCGCTGGATAAATTCGTCACAGTACGCGGCCTTTGCCGCCGCCATAACCTGTTCCTCGGTAGCGTTCATGTTACCTACGCAGATATTATTAAAAACAGTATCGTTGAACAGGGTCACATCCTGAAATACAAAGGACATACAGCGCATCAGGTGTTCTGGCTCAATGGTTTTGACATCCATACCACCAATGGTAATCTGACCCTTTCTTATATCCCAAAAGCGGGCAATCAATTTGGAAATCGTACTCTTTCCGCTTCCAGAAGGCCCTACCAGGGCTGTTATACTGCCAGCAGGAATAGAGAAAGACACATCCTTGATAACATCGTCACGGTTATATCCGAAAGTGACACTTTTCAGTTCAATGTCGTACTTGGATACATCTTTATCCTCGCCCTCCATAGCTGGTGTGGTCAGCAGAGTACGCATACGGTTGGTGACTGTTCCCAAGTGGAACAGAGAAGTCAACTGCGAAAGAATGGCAAGGATCGGCCCGTAAATCTTCGTGGAGAACATGAGCAGTACCAACAAAGGAAGCAGCTCAATCTCACCGCCGGTTATCAGCACTGTTCCAATGAAAATAGTGATGCCAAGTCCCGCTTGCAGGATCAGGCTGGCTCCCTGAACCAGAACACCGGAGGCCAGTTCTACCTTAATGGCGATTTTTCTCATGGCTTGGAGTGCTTTATCCAGCGTAGAGAAACGGGAACCACTAAGACCGCAGGATTTGATGATCTTGATACCCTCCAGGTATTCCTGAATCTGGCTGGACGCCTCCAATTTCACATCTACCTGTTTGTCAAACAGACGGAGTTGCAGTTTGCGTCCGCACCAGATGATGAGGAATGTAACCGGCATCGTGCAGAAAATCGCAAGGGCCATTCTCCAGTCAAAAAATGCCAGACAGATACAGGTCAGGGTAACGGAGATAATATTCGCAATCAGCGGCGGAATAGTACTGCTTAGCATGGATTCCATGCTGCTGCAATCAGCCATCATGTTTGTGGTAATATCGGATAAATCTTTCGTGTTAAAGAAACTCATGGGGAGCTTGCGAAGATGTTCTGCAATCCGAAGTCTGGTCGTGCTGGCCTCCTTATAGGAGGCAATATAGGTTTTCCTGTAATCGTTTTTCGCGGCCAGAAATACTAGGATAGCCGCAATCACTCCCAAGCCCAGCAGCTTCCACAGTGCGACCCACGAAATTGTTTCTCCTGTAAACGGTTTCAGCAGCTCCCAAAAGAGCAAGCAGGCTACCATTGAAGGAAGCAGTAGCGCAATATTGGTTATTGTGCAGGCTGTAATCGCTTTTTTCAGGTCGGAGTAGCCTTTCTCCGACAGCATTAGCTTTTCTTTCAGCTTACTCATAGATCACACCGCCTTTCCTGTGCTAATTTTCCAGTTGATCGACTCCGTATAGCTGCTCCACATCTGCGCGTATTTTCCACCCATCTTCAGCAACTCGTCATGGGTGCCGGATTCAATCAGGTGTCCTTTTTCCATGACAAGTATCTGGTCAGCGTTGCGAATCGTGGACAGACGATGGGCAATCATTACAACCGTTTTATTCTGGATTAGCTTTTCAAAGGCTTTTTGAATCAGGTACTCATTTTCCGGGTCGCTGAATGCAGTTGCCTCGTCCAGCACAATGATGGGAGCATCTTTTACGATAGCTCTTGCAATGGCAATCCTCTGGCGTTCACCACCGGAGAGATGAACGCCAGTGCTTCCAATCACAGTCTGATAACCATTTGGAAGCTGCTCGATAAATTCGTGGCATCTTGCCGCTTTTGCCGCCGCAATCACCTGTTCCTCTGTAGCATCTGGATTTCCCATGCGGATGTTATCCATGATGCTCTGCTTAAAGAGGAATGTATCCTGAAATACAAAGCTGACCTTATCCATCAGCGTATCCAACGGAATATCCCGAATGTCAACGCCGCCGATTTGAATACTTCCGTCCGTCACATCATAAAATCGGGAGATCAGGTTGGCTATGGTACTTTTACCGCCACCGGAAGGACCGACAACAGCTGTTACCTTGCCCTGAGGCGCAAGGAAAGAGATGTGAGCCAAGGCCTTGACCTGGGAATCGGCTTCATAGGAAAAGCTGACATCTTGAAAAGCAATGTCATAGTTTTGTATATCAGCCGAGGTATTCTTTTCCGGCAGTACCGGGATGCGCAAGATTTCATCCATGCGCTCTACACTGCCGTCAATCTGCGTAAAGGACTCCGAGATATACATAATCTTATTCAGGATACCGGAAATCGCATGGACAATAATCAGGTAGAAAATGAATGTCAAAGAATACTCTCTGAAATCCGTAGTGTGCATCCCAATCAAAACACCCACCGGGATTAAAAACAGATAAATATTATTGATGATTGTGGTAAATGCAGGCATACAGTTTTGCCAGCCCAATGCGTACTCCAGCACGAAAGAGGTATAGTCCGTAATGGATTTACTCAACCGCTTAAAAGAATCTGCGGTCTGATTAAATGCTTTGATCTCCGGCATACCGCGCACATATTCCACAGAGGCGCTGTTCATGTTCTCCTGGGCGGTCTGAAAACGGTGCATTTTTCCCTTTGCTTCGCCGTTGAAGCCCGCAAACTGAACGATGAAGGCCAGAACAATACCGACCAGACAAACGATACCATACCGCCAGTCAATCCCAAGAAGAATAATGACCAGAACAAGCGGCGCAACCAAAGAGGCGACAAAATCCGGGAGCTGGTGAGCAATAAATTTCTCAACGCTTTCAATGTTTTCGTCCATGATTTTTCTCAGCTTGCCGCTTCCCAAGGTCAAATGATACCCAAGGGGAATATGCATGATGTGGTCGGCAAAGGCTACCTTCAATTCATAAAGTGTTCCAAACGCTGCAATGTGTGAACACAATAGGGCAAAAAAGTAAAATACGATGTTCCCCAAAATACCAGCCAAGGCAAGCCAGCCCCAAGTTGAGATTGTAGAAACATTCAAGAGCGACATATCCGGGTAAACAAACAGGATTTCCCGAATGATGTAATAAATTGATAAATAAGGTACAAAAGAACAAATTGCGGCCAGCGCAGCCAAAACACCTGATAGAAACACAAGTCCTTTATGGCCTGAAGCCAATTCTAGGCAGCGTGCCAGTCCGGTTTTAACCTTCGACTGACTCTTATTTTGCTGTGCCATTTCTACCCCTCCTTTTGGTTATAATAATCTCTCGGAATCTCTAAGTCAGTAAATACAAGGCCTTCAGATTCCTTTTTTATTAAAATCACCCACTTTTTTTGCCAAAAACAATTGACAACTTCATCGAAAAATGCGGCGCTCCGCGCCTATTGATCAATAAGAACCGTCGCTTGCGGCGGCAGATATTTTTCGATTGGAGGCGATTTTTTATGTTACCTGTTAACTGTGGCAGTCATGCCGACTACCAACATTTTGTTGTTACTAATTTTCGTAAATATTATCCTGATCCTGACGCTCTTGCCCGCTCTACATGGGATATTATCGAGCGTTTCTGGAATCTCGATTTATCTTTTACCGATACTTTTATGGCTGATAAATATTCTAAATTCGGTCCAACACCAAGAACTCCTTCCTGTATGCAGCGTTCTTACCTGCTTTCCATTGACTTTAAAGTTACTTCGCTGACAGAATGGGCTGCCCAGCTTAAAATGAATCCTCTTTATGCCATTCTCAGCGGATTTGAACCCGGTAATACTCCCGGTGTTGGTACTTTTTATGATTTTATAAACCGCTTATGGAACTCTGATTATACCCAATTTTTTCTAAAAGAAGCTCTGATCCTCTGATTTGAAAATCATCGGTAATGCAGCCGTTTTCAAGGCGTATTGCCCGCTCGCAGCAGGCAAGCGCACACTCCGCGTCATGGGTAATGACGATAATGGTGCGCCCCATCTTCGCCAGTTTGCGGATCATCCTGCTGACATTTCGCATATTCGTACCATCCAATCCGCTTGTCGGTTCGTCCAGCACAATAATTGGTGCTTTGTGCATCAAAGCTACGCCAAGAGCCAGTCTCTGCTTCTGTCCGCCTGATAGTGTGGAAGGATGCTGTTTAATAAACGGTGTCAGTTCCAAAGCTCCCAAAATTTCTTCGGCTTCTTTTTTTCGTTCGGGAGTGACTTCTGCTCCAGTGGTCAGTTCATCCAGCAAGTTTTCACCGAAAAGCTGGCTGTCTAAATCTTGGGGAATGTACCAGACCTTTCCCAAGCGGTCTTTGGGTCTGCAATGCTTTCCGAATAAAACGACTTCGCCGGATTTCTCTTTCAAAAGCCCTGCCAAGATTCGCCCTATGGTGCTTTTGCCCGTCCCGTTGGGGCCGATCAGGGCAATCACTTCTCCCTTACGGCATTGAAAGTCTATATCCTTAGCTACAATTGTTTCACCAAAAGAGTGGTTTAGCTTTTTCACTTCCAGGACAACCTCGCTGGTTGCCGCAGACGGGATTTCCATATACTCAATCTGATGCAGGTCAGGAGTTCGAAGCCCCAATGTCTGGATTTTCTGATTAGTTAGAGCCTTCATCTGCGGTGCGGTAAATTCCCGCACAATTTTTCCTTTCTGCACACACAGGAAGCGGTCTGCCAGATCCATCAGATAATAAAGCCGGTGTTCTGCTATGATAATGGTTTTTCCCTGCTGTTTCAAATCGCGGATAATGTCCGCAAAGCGATAAGTAGATGCAATATCCAGATTGGCAGAAGGTTCATCCATGACATAGATTTCCGGGTCAATCGCCTCTGCCGATGCAATCGCAACTTTCTGGCGCATCCCATAAGACAGGCTGTGCAGACTGTGATCCAGAATGTCCTGAATTTTGATGTCTGCCGCTGCCCGGTGAACATGGTTCTGAATGTCCTCATGGGAATACCCATAGTTCTCACAGCCGAAAGCAATCTCACCAGCTACCTCATTGGCAAAAAACTGGCTCCTGGGGTCTTGAAAAACATTTCCCGCGATTTTGCCGCGCTCCCAGGATGGAATCTTTTTCAGCGGTTTTCCGTCCACAAAAACCTCGCCGCTCAATTCCCCCTCGTAAAAGTAGGGGATCAGGCCGTTAATCACTCTCGTCAAAGAGCTTTTCCCACTTCCTGATGGGCCGGTCATAACAATGACCTCCCCGGCGGCAATGTCTAACGATATATGTTCCAGTTGATTTCCGTTCCCGCCATAGGAAAAGGTCAGGTCACGGATCATAATTTCTTTTCCCATTCCATTCCTCCTATAAAAGACAGCAGCACACGGCAGCTCCCACGCTGACAACAATCAAAAAGTAATCCAGCGCAGCGATCCGGCTGACATAGTAGCTTTCTTTCTTGTAGGGGCTTTCAATTCCCCTGACAATGGCAGAAGCGGCTAACTCGTCCGCGATCTTTAAGGAGCGGAACACCATCGGAACAATGGCGTATTCCAATGTGTCCATTGGATGCCTCAAAACATTGCCAACCGATTTTAAGAAGCCACGGATTTTCATGGCTTCCCTGACTTCTCCAAATTCATGCAGCACAGTCGGAGCAAAGCGGAGCATGACGATCAAAACAAGCATGATACGGGTGGGGATCGGCATTTTCCTCAAGCTGGCTGTCAGCTTCCCGGACGGGATTTTCGCCAGAAGATAGGCTGGCATAGCGGGCAGTAACAGCTTGTAAATCATACTGAGTAACAGCGGAGAGGGGATGCTGATTTGATACTTTGTCTCGATCATCAGCCATACAATCGCCACCAAATAGACCGCAAAGCACCCCAACGCCTGTTTATACAAGCCAAACCAGCACAGAATTAAAAAAATGCAAAAGGTAAAAATCCCATGTCCCCAAAAGCTTGTCGTCAAGAAAGTCACAAGGCAGGCGCACAGAGTCAGAAAAAGAACTGTGCGCCCGTCAATCCGGTCAATCCGCCTTTGCTTTTTTTCTCCGGCCATCATCCTACAATGCCAGCTTTTTGGAAATGCTTTCTGAGCAGGCGCTGGCCAAACAATGTACCAAGAATTGCAAGAACCGCAGTAATGACAACACCCAGAAGCATCAGTGCTGGAGAAGTTACCATAGAAAACTGCATATTCAAAGTATTTGCATCAAAGCCACTACTTGCTGCCATTTCCTGATAGCTGTCCCAAGACCACCACAGCGGTACGGCACAGCCTACAAAATTTCCGATTGAGTTGACCATCCAGCCAATTCGGTTGCGAACTGCACTTCGGTATGTATTCTTGCCAACCATGCATAACTCGGCAATGAGGGCTACAATCAAGAAATAGGGAACCAAGAACATATAACCCATAACACCTTGGATTAGTCCATAAACCGTAGCCCAAGCAAACAACAATCCGTGTTTGTTAATGCGATTTGCCGCAACCAAATAAAATGTTGCTCCAATAAAGGCATCAATACCAGCAGAGCCGTATAAATATACTGCTGGGAAAGGCAATGTAACCATACCAATCACCATTGCAATTGCAAAATTGATGACCATCATTGCGGCAATCGTCATAATATCTCGAACGCCAATTTTTTTCTTTACCGTTTGTTCCATTTTTGAAACCTCCTTAAAATAAAATGACAGTGTAGTTAGCAATATCTAACTACGCTGTCATTTTACACCGGTTTGCAGTCTCTAACTACTCCAAAGGGAAAAGTAAATCAAGAAAACAGCCCAAAAGTTAAATCACTTTTTTTGCTTTACGGTAATCCTTTGGAAGCATTCCAAACACTTCTTGAAAGGCTCGCGCAAATTTACTAATATTTGAATATCCAAGTTCACCGGCTATTTGCGTGATTGATTGATCTGTTTCCTGCAAATAAACAGCCGCAAGATTCATTTTATACTTTTTGATATGTGCATAGGGCGTATCGCTATAAATCTGTTTGAAAATAGCTTGAAATGTGACCTTGCTCATTGGCTCCTTTCGCAAAAGTTCTTCTATGGATATTTTTTTGTCGAGGTTTTCTATGAGCTGTTGGCGGATGCGTTTGATGATTTCAATTTGTTCTTTGGCATAATACGTTGCCTCATACTGATCTTCAATCCGCAGCTGTTTGATATGGTAAAATAGTTCCAATAATTTGATACGGAAATAATCTCGCTCTTCAACACCTTTTGCAGCATACAATTCTTCAAAGATATGTAACAACCGCTGTGGTGTACGACATAAAAACCACTTTTTTTCTAATTCCAATTCTCGTCCGAGATTTAGAACATCAATGTTGTAGTACGAAAAAATCTGTTGTGTTTCCACATCGACAGAATCTTTATCAATCACACAGCTTAGTCCTACACTATATCCAAAGGGAAAGGAATAGGCCGCAGGAATATTAGCAAGGGCATTGATGCAAAATTCTCCCTCTTTCATGTGGAAAACTTTATTATTTCTTAGCTCAAACTCAACGCGTCCTTTTTGGTAATGACGGATTTCAATGATATTTTTATTAGGAATAGGCTCATGAAAAGTATCTGAGCAGTTAAAATCCATAAAAATCAAATCAATGCCTGGAAACAACGCATATGCCATAAGAATACCAGTTCCATTACATTGATAATTAATTAAATTATATTCTTGGCGTTTTTTTACTGAAGCAACATTTTCTCCATACCAACTATTTTTCATGTTGATACCCCATTCCTTCAATTAGTTGTAACTTACTTGTCCTTATTAGTATAATATAGGAAACAATAAAAATGCAACTTCAACTTTGATATTGATTTTTATTTTCGAATAATTTCACATAGTTTCTCTGGATGCAAACTTAAAACCTCAGAATGCCCCATATTATCATAGGCATAAACTTCGCACTCAGAAACGCATTTTTCTTTAACAAGCGAAACTGATTTTGCAGCAAAAAGCTCATTTTCACCATACATTATAACAACTTTCATTCGTAATTTCTCCATTCTTTTTTTTATGTCGTATCCATAAGCTGCCAATGCCGCATCATATAATGTATCAAATTGTATTCTTTTGCAACACAAAGGATAAAGTACCTCTATTTCATTACCATTTCTGTAACCCATTTGTTTGCTAACATATGACCACATTCTTTTCTTTTGAATTACTTTTTGAAATTCCTTTGCCATAAAGTATGCATCTATTTTTTTCATAATACCCATGGATTCAAATTGCCCGCCATCGAGAATTAATTTATTTATCCTAATACAATCTCTCAATGCGATTTCTATCGCAATGCTAGCCCCTAATGAAATACCATAAATACAATCCAGCTCCTCTATTCTATGATTCCGTATAGATGTAATGATTTCATCGGCACATTCATAAACATTCGAGAATCCGCCCAAGCCCTGCATATTATGGCCTCCCAGTTCCGGCAGAATAAGGCAATAGTTTCTCTTGAGTTCTTCTATTACTTTTTTAAAACAGAATTTCCATTGAAAACCCATACCATGAATCAATAATACTTTTTTCTTGCTCGGATCTCCAATTATATGTAATTCAAATAGTCCCTTCTTCAAATTCGTCATCGAATGATTCCTCCTGCATCACATATTCACTTATATTTAAGTCTATGTTCAATTTCGGTAAATCACCTAAAACAATGTCTCCCTCAATAATATCCGTTGCATAGTAAATTCCAGGAACAATTTTTTTGTTTAAGAGTTCAATTGAGGCATCTTTTAGCTGTTCACATAATTCTCCAAACGCTTCTCTGCACCGAACTGTCTCCTTTTCTTGCTCTTTCACAATGGTTATCTCACATCCTCTTTTGGCTCTGGAAACATATAAGATATTTTCCACGTGTATGCGTATTATCTTCCCCGCCGATGTCACCGTTACCGCATAGTCATTCAGAAAGCGTCTCTTTACCTCAGTCATAATAGCTGCAATTTCCCGGCGTAAGCTGGTATCGTGTAAGTCCTTCATAATATACCGAAAGGGCTGTCCGAAATTTATACTGTCCACTGTCGGCTCAAAATAACTGGAATAGAAGATTAAAACTGCATCTTTGTTATAATTTCTCAATTTTAATGCTGTTTGGTTTCCATCCAGCCCCGGCATACGGATATCTATAAAGACTAATTCGTGGAGAATATCCGTATGTTTCAAAAGTTCATTTCCTGATTCGTATTCATAAAATCTGATTTCATTTTCAGGCAAACTATTTTCATGCTCTATAATCTCTCTGATCGTTTTTCTATATCTTTTATCATCATCACAAATCGCTATCTTATACATAATCCTCCCTCATTGTTAGTTACAGCTAACCTTATTTCATAAAAAAACCATCCCGCAGAATTTTGCCATGAGATTATCTCTTACTTCTATAACTCCGGTTCCAACTCTGCAAAGATGGAATCTCCAAAAAATTCTGGTATTGTGATTTCTAATCCATCACACAATTTCTTGATTGTAACTACGCCTACATTCTTACTCTGCCCATACAAAATATTCTTCAGCGTTGATGGCGGAACACCAGAACGTATCGCCGCCTCATTCACGGTAATATCCTTTTGCCTTATCAATTCTTCAAGACAATATATAACTGCTGTTTTCATATCCATGATTTTTCATAACTTTTCTCTATTCTATATAAATTGCCCGTAAAAGGTCGCCCATATATAGTCTTTTTGAACAAAGATACATCTTTGTAGGCTTTGTATACTTTCGTGGTAGATAATTCAGCATTTTTACCAAAACAAAAAGACATCGGCGCATACCGATGTCTCAAGATAATTTTTTTCTATTTTATATCACGCTGTTTTCATTTCCCCTTCTTTGTCAAATTCCATCCGCATCTGTCCTACAGATTCCCATGTTTCAAATGGAATTTCCATATATTCTAAGACACGCTTCATTCCTAAACCACCGTCTTGCACTGGCCGCATACATAAATCATAATGTTTCGGATGTGTAACCTACAGTCGCTGATGTCACGCTTTTCACATAACTTTGAAGCACAAATCATTCAAAACAAAAAAGCCGGGAGCCACATTGTTATCCGTGACCTCCGACTCCATTCTATTTTATACTACACCGTCCTTACACTCAAATCAGCCCCTCTCTCCGGCTTATCTTTTCCCTGCTTTTCTTGAATAATCCTCTTATTAATCTCAAGCCGTTCATGAATGGATAATTTCTTCCTTTAATCCGTTTTCCTTTCCTAAAAGTTAACTATTTATTCTAATATACCTCTTACAAGCTCGATTCAAAAACTCATAGTCATGTGTTACAACTATAATAATATATTTTTCTTCTGACAATTGTTTCATCAATTTTTCCACCTGACACATGTGCCTAAAATCCAACCCACTGGTAGGTTCATCGAAAATAAGCAGCTTTTTTTCACCCATAACTGCCTGGCAAATAGCAAGCCTCTGTCTCTGTCCACCAGATAATATCATCGGATGATATTCTGCATACTCTTCCAAGTCAAATTTTTCAAGTAATTCCCTGATTTCTTGTTCAGAGGCTTCTTCATTTGCAAGCAGACATTCATTTTTCACACTATCTGAAAACAACTGATGATTGACTTCCTGCATGACCATCCCGAACAGTTTGGTCCGGGCCTTTTCCGACAGCTTTTTCCCTTGATACAGAATCTCGCCGCCTTTGGGCTTAAGCAGACCGCACAAGCAATTGCAAAAAGTAGATTTTCCGGCACCGTTTTTCCCTGTGATACCGATGATGTCTCCCGCTCTTGCAGATAAGCTAATATTCTGAAAAATCATCTGTTTCTTTCTCTTACATGAAAGGTTACAAATCTGAAGTACTGCGTCTTCTGAGTTTCCTGTAATCTCCGGAATCTGTATCTGTTCAGGAACGATACTTCTGAGCCCCATTTGTTTTCGTTTCAGATCAGACAAAGCCTTAAACTCATCTGATGTAAATTCTTGTTCTATACGTCCTTCTTTCATATAAATAATTCTGTATGCGAATTTCTGGATCCATGCCAGACGATGCTCTGCCACAACTACAGTATGTCCCTTCTCCTTAATTACCTTCATTCTTTCACTCAGCTTTTCCATCGCTGCTATATCCAAATTCGCTGACGGCTCATCCAGCACATAAATCTGCGGATTCATGGCATATACTGATGCAAACGCAAGAAGCTGTTTCTCACCACCTGACATGGAAAATACATCCCGGTCTTCCAGCTTCTCTATATCTAATTCATTTATTGTATTCTTAATTCTTTTTCGTATATATTCCGGTTCCACGCCTCTGTTTTCCAGGCCAAATGCCATCTCAGCATTAGAATTCGTATAAAAAAACTGAGTTTTTGGATTCTGAAAAACAGACCCTACAAGCTCTGCAATCTCATACATAGGCATCTCTGCAACATTTTTCCCGCAAACCGTAATCGTTCCATCTACGCTGACATCCCTCACAAAATGCGGAATCAATCCATTAATCAGTTTTGTCATTGTGGTTTTTCCACATCCACTTTCCCCGCATATCAATACGAACTCCCCATCCTGTATCTCCAGATTTACATCTGACAGAATTCTTTTTCCTTGCATTGTTACATTTACATTTTCAAACTTTATCATTTTCTTTATCCTGCAATCACCACTATAAGTATTCCAAATGTTACCAAAATCATTATCAACCAGTCTGAAATCCCCATGTGAAGTATTATTTCACTGGTCTTTTTTCCTGGATTCTCGATTCCTCTTGCCACTGCCGCCGCTGCTATTTCATCCGATGTATTGACTGCAGACACAATCAATGGAACTACCGTACACTCCAAGCGGGATGCCCATGAGATATTCTGAAGTTTCATGGCAGCATTTATATGTACGAACTCCTCTTTCAAAGCTGGAAAATATCGAAGTGTCGTAGACATTGCTATGATAAATCCTTGTGGTAGATGCAGTGTATACATGGCAGCGATCATTTTCCGCATGGACGATGTTCGAAGCAACAACAAACCTGCCAAAACACACGGCAGCATACGCAATGAATAATTAACTAAAACTGGAAACACCATATTCATCCATGCGGGGCACTGCGGAAATACATACATTAGTAAAAGGTGGAAAGAAATAAGTAAAACGATACCTTTACCTGCCGCCTTATATAGTCCATGCACCAGCATAAGCAGGAGAAATATGCCTGAAAGCATACTCCCCTGCTCAGAATTTTTCTGACAGAACATACCAATATTTGCCATTAAAAGCAGCCACAGCCCAGCTCTTGGATCAAGATGATTGATGACTGTTCTCTTATTCATCAGACAATCCCTGCTTTCTTAAAATGTTTACGGAATAAACCTTTAGCAATCAACGCTCCAATCACGCCTCCTATGACTGGAGAGATACAAAGTATAATCAGCATTGGCGTAGAAATCAATCCTGATAAAGACCGGACATATTCTGCAGACATTCCATTTTGCTGAATCTGCGCCAGAAAACTGTCTTTATACACCCATATTGCCAGTGGAGAGCCAAGCATTCCATAACAAAAAAACACAAACGATATCATCATATGTGTAAAACTGTTATCATACTTTGTCACAGCTCTGTACAGTTCTGACAATATACATGCAATGGCAAATGTAATCAGTAACAATACTGTAAACTGACCAGTCACAAAATAAAGCAATGCAGTAATTGTTCCCATAATAAGTACTGCCCCTGATTTTCTCACTTTAGATGCCATAAGCAGGAATGGGATTCCGGTCACAATTCCTGTCACGCCCGGTAACAGCAGCCACAACACTGGCACAAATCCAGTAAACATAGCTGCCAGATTGAGCATAAAATAAATTGCAGAGAAGATTCCTATTGTAATAAGATCCTTTCCTGATAGTTTTCTTGATTCTTCCATGTTTTTCGTTCCTCCTTAGCCAATTTTCCAGCCTTCCGACTGGCTTCTTATATCTACAAAATCCTTGTATTTTCCAGGAATAACCACAAGTTCTCTGTGGGTTCCTCTCTGAACAATCTGCCCATTATCTAGCACCAGAATCTGGTCTGCCTGCTCAATCGTCGCCAGTCTGTGTGCGATTGTTACTATGGTTTTTCCTTTTGTAAGTTCCGATATAGCTGCCTGGATCAAATGTTCATTTTCCGGATCTACACTGGCTGTCGCTTCGTCAAGTATAATAATCGGTGCATCCTTCAGAATCGCTCTTGCGATGGAAATGCGCTGTTTTTCTCCACCGGACAGGCTCCCACCCCCTTCACCGATGACAGTATCGTAGCCTTCCGGTAATGCCATAATAAAATCATGGCAGCACGCTTTCTTTGCCACTTCGACCATTTCTGCTTCTGTTGCATCCGGTTTTCCAAAGCAAATATTATTCCTCACTGTATCATGAAACAGATATACATTCTGAAATACCATGGAAATGTTGGATAACAGACTGTCACAGGTAAATTCTTTCACATCATGTCCTCCCACACGAACACTTCCACTGTCTGCATCATAAAATCGAGCAATCAGATTGCAGATTGTAGATTTTCCGCTTCCGGAAGGACCAACGATTGCTGTAACTGAATACTCCGGAATTTTCAGATTCACATTATGAAGCACCTGTCTTCTTTCCTTCCCTTCCCCGTAAGAAAAATCTACATTCTGAAATTCGATATCATAGTGTGCAATCTCTATCTGCTGTCCATCTGCATCAATGAAGGACTCTTTTGTCAACGCATCCAAATGATCCAAGGCATCATCAATGACAGCCAGTACATGGGCGCAGTCTGCAATCGGCTCCAAAGAACCAAACACATGGAATGACAACAGAATGATAATCATCATATAAGTAAAATCCAGCTGTCCAGAAAATCCCAGATAAAATGCAGCGATCACGATACACACACTTGCTGTCTTTAACGCCAGCAGATGCAGTGCATTATAAGGAATATACCCCCATTCTATTTTCAGATTAATATCACGGCTGTCCCTGCATGCTTTTTTCATAGAATCCATAGAAGCTCCTGCTTTTCCAAAGGATTTTACTACAGAAAGTCCTCTGGCATATTCCAGGGTTGCTCCAGTCAGATCTCTGTTTGCCGCAGCTAGGATTGGTGCATTTCTTGTACTGTACTTTGAAATGATAAGCAGAAATATCAGAGAAACAGCAGCACCCGTCACTGCAATCAGCCCCACTCTCCAGTTCATACAGGTGAGCCACAAAAGGATGCAGATAAAATTCAGATAACCTCCCACAAAGTTATCAATCATACGGATTCCCATTCCTTCCAGCGTATGAAGGCCTGTCGTGATGGAATTGAGAATCGTACCTGTATTCATATTCTGGAAATATCCTAAAGATACACGTTTCAGTGCATCTCCTACTGCAAGTCTGTCTCTGGCAATCAATTCATAACTGATCGACTCCTGAAATCTTGCTCTCAGATAATCAAACAGAAAGCGCAGAAAAATGAAGAACAGCAGAATCACGATACTTTTCCCAATCCAAACCGTTGAGACAGCTTTTCCCTGTCCTTCGCATTCTACAAGCTTCCCGATCATATATGCAGCCCATACGACCGGCATTGCCGCAAACCAGCCTGAAAAAAAGGAAAAAATAAAACCGATATACAGATTCTTTTTAAAGCTTCCACACCAGTCAATGATTCTTTTTACAGTACCAAACATGATTCTTCACCTTCTTTCTGGCTTTCAACTGCCCAGTGCCTTACTCCCACATGGGCCTGCCACATTCTCTGATAAAGCGGACAGTTCTGAATCAGTTCTTCCTGAGTTCCTGCTTCTTCTATACAGCCATTTTTCAAAACAACGATTTTGTCTGCATCTGTGATTGTGGAAAGTCTGTGTGCAATGACCAGCAATGTCTTGCCTTTTGTCAGTTCTTCAATACTCTTCTGAATCTTGTTCTCATTTTCCGGATCCGTAAATGCAGTCGCTTCGTCAAGGATGACGATCGGTGCATTTTTTAATACCATTCTGGCAATAGCAATTCTCTGCTTTTCTCCACCGGACAGGCGTTTTCCTGCTTCCCCTGCCTGAGTATCATACCCCTGTGGCAGTTTCTCTATAAATTCCTGGCAGCATGCCTTTCTTGCCGCTTCCTGCACCTCTTCATCCGATGCTGCCGGATTACCAAGACGTATATTTTCCATAATGGAACACCTGAACAGAAAATTATCCTGTGTTACAAAACTAACCATTTCTGAAAGCTGTGACAGCGGAATTTCCTTAATATTTACATCACCTATAGTAATGCTGCCTGACGTCACATCCCAGAATCTTGAGATCAACCTTGCTACTGTGGATTTACCTCCGCCGCTTGATCCGACCAATGCGGTAAAACTTCCTGCCGGCATTGTCAGGTCTATTCCATGCATCACCTCATCCTTTTCCTCACCAGTATAGGAAAAATGCACATTTTCCAGCTTCACATCATAATTGCTGATATTTACACGTACAGAAGACTCCGGCAATTCTTGCATCGTAAGGAAATCCTGTATGCTTTCAATGTTGTACTGCATTTCACGAAGATTTTCGGAAAATACCTCTATCTTTGCAAAAGATGTTACCATGGACATGGACAACATGATTACCAAAACAAGCTGTGATATGGTCAACTGACCATGCATCGTCAGATACAGCCCCACAGGCAGAGTTCCAAGCAGTGTCGATGGAAACAGGGCGAATGTCATTTTCATGGTGATCCAGGTGGAGGACAGCCATTTCACAACAAATTTCTTGTAATCCAGGATTGCTTTTGCATATTTCTCATAAGAGGTTCCAGCCCTGCCAAATGACTTAATGACTTCGATTCCTTCTATGTATTCTACAATGGTACTGTTCATATGTGCATTAGATTCATCGTACTGAGTGAAACTTTTTCCGCTGATAATCATGGTAAGTGTCATAAATACCATGGACAATGGAACGGTTACAAGAGAAGCCAGTGCAATTCTCCAGTCCAATGTAAACAAAGCGATAAAGCTGATTACCGGAAGCAGGAGATGTCCGCTTCCTTCCGGAATCATATGGGCAATGGGAGGTTCCATATTTTCGATTTTTTCTATCATAATGCTCTTGATTTCACCAATACTGTGCCCTTCTACATCTCCTAACGGTGCTTTCAGAAACCGGTCTGTCAGGCGGATCCTTAGACCCTCCAATATGTGATAGGCTGCTATATGGGAAATCCATGTGGATGCAGAAAAGCTTACAATTTTTATAATGTAAAAGAGTAGGGCATATAGACACCACTTTAAAATTTCCTGCATAGGAGCCTGGTTCAGATTTCTTATATACAAATCAATGCCACGGTAAATGCAATAATATGGCATGAGTCCACTGATAATACTGATAACAGATAAAACAACGGATATTCCAAGCCTTTGCCCGCTTCCTTCGGTATAGCCAAGCAATACTTTCAGCCAGCTGTCTTTTTTTTCTGATGTTTTCCTATTTCCCATCTAATATTTCCCCTTTCCGAAATCTGTACTCTACAGGTGATAACCCCATCACACTTCGAAATGCAGATGAAAATTTTCCCGGATTTTCATATCCTAAACAGGAGGCGATCTCCTGTATTTCTTTCGCCTTATCCTGTAACAACATATTTGCAGCCAGATTCATGCGGTATCTCTTCTGATAAGAATAAATAGAATCTCCATAAACATCTTTGAAGCATTTTTTCATAGTTGTCAGTGGAATCTCATACATAGAGGAAAGTTCTTCGATGGTAAACCGTGTCTGAGGATTCCCTGTGATCTGCGCATGAATCCCTTTGATTTTTTCCATCTGAGTTTTGTAATAATATGGTCTGACTTCCTTCCTGTCTTCTACGGTCATCGTGTTTAAGTACAACAATAATTCCACGACTTTTATCTGATAATATTCTTTCGTTTTTGCAAGCTCTGGATGAGCCATGTTTTTCTGGTAAAATCCGGAAAGAATCGACTCAAATTCCTTATCTCCTCGAATTACATAAGGTTTCTCTTCGGCACAATACCGGCTTCGAAGTTTCTCAATGGAAACGGAAAATCCATGATACAATTCATCAAGTACCTTCTGAACTTCCGCAACTTCCATGAAAATACTGACTCCGTGATAATGCTTCAGCGGATAATAAGTTGTCCCTTTATGATTCTCTCTGTTATCCAGACGAAGTTCATTTTCCTGCATAATGCTGAACACGCCTGGCTTTACCTCCATCTCAATTCTTCCCTCCCGGCAATGGTCAATACAGAATATTTTTCTGTCATTCTTCAATTCAAATTCAGATGCGCACTGTTCCATGTGTATGTCTGAAAAACAAATCATCACACCTGGCATTACTCGGTAAACCGTCATAACGCCCTCTCCTGTCGCATCATTTAACATAAGAACAGAGCAATTCTCATTCTGAATCACAGGCTTCACATTACTTCCAAGTCTTGCAATTTCATTTATATTCAAATTTCTTCTCCTTTCACATAGTGGTATTTCTTTGTGTTAGTTTTATCTAACCTTTTCTATTATCTTAACATGAGAATCGAGCATTATCCAGACCTGAACGGACAGCAATAATCCATTTAGACAAAAATAAAGTTCCAGACTTATTATCTGAAACTTTATTATAAATCCAGCATCATTGCATTACTTCACACAACGGAAATATACCATAGAACCGTCAACATGGATATCCGTTTCTTTATATAGTTTTTGAAGGATATCTCTCAGCTCTTTCTCCGTCTGAAATGGTGGAGAAAACCACCCTTTCTTTGCAAGAATATTTTTTACCAGCCAGTCTGTCCGTTTCGATTTTCCCCTGATATAAAAGCAGGCAATAAAATTGCCGCCTGGTTTCAAAACACGCCATATTTCATGAAATGCTTTTTGCTTGTCAGGAAATGCATGAAAACCATTCATACTGACAACAGTATCAACAGATTCATTCTCCATTTGCAGATTTCCCACATCACCCTGAATACATTTGATATGTGCATGACTACCAAGTCTTTTTCTGGCTTGTTCAAGCATATCCATGCTGTAATCAATACAAGTAATATGTGCATTTTTCAGAGAACTCCATTTGTTTTCCGTAAATACAGCAGTTCCAACCGGAACATCAAGAAGATTTCCTAAAAAGTCATCAGGAACATATGATAAAACTTTTCGTGCTATATCATTATCATCAGTGCCACTCCAAAATAACTTAATATACAGTTTGCTGAAAATATTTCTTTGCGTAAGAACATCGTCATATATATTTTTTGATGTTTCATAAGCATTTTGTATTTTGTCTGCCATATTACCCTCCGAATTTAATTTTAATTCTAAAAGCTTAAAACTATCGTTCTCTAATCTTCCTGACATTACGATTCATGAGGTGTCTTCCAATATGTCTATAAGCAAATGCTTTAAAGACTGAAATTTCTTGATGATGTTCCTTCAACAGTTCATCTGGACAATCATAAACACCAAAATCCTGATTGATTCCCTCGCTCTGAATATAAGTATTGTTCCTATCAAATTCAATACTGAGATTTCTGAAATCCTTGACTGCTACTCCATAACCGCAAAATGCACCTTTACATTCCGGATTTCGTTCCTGTAACTTCTTTATATAGGTTTTATCCAAAATGAAAGCTTCCAGTTCGTACCACTGATTTTCAAAATTAATTTCTACCCAGCTATGGAAAATACTTTTTGGAGCATTACGGTAAACAAACCCTGTCATAGCCCCTTTCTGCAATCTTTTATCAATCGTAAAACCATGTACTCTGCATGGAATATTGCAGGCACGTAAAAGTGCCATAAATAAAGTTCCTTTTGTATTACATTGTCCATAACCATCTGCAAGTACTTTTGAAGCTGAAATTCCATCATCAATATTATATCCAAATAAAATATCATCTCTTACATAGTTGTATATTGCCTTAATCCTTTCAAATTCACCCATTTCCTTCCAATTCATATTTTGAATAAGATTTTGAATTGCCGGATTAGAAAAATCAACCATTCGTGTTTCCCTAAGATACTTATCTTTCATTTCCTATCGCCTTTCCCATAGGTTGTCTCACAACACAATGCATTCGCATACCTTTACGAATTTCAAATTTTTCTACTTTTAATCCTGCTTTTTTGCAAGCTGATGTACCATATAATTCAATGCTTGAAAAAGAATCTGATGATTTTAATTCTCCATTCTTATCAAGTCTGGACTTCAATATAGTTTCTGCAAGCTCATAAGCATTTTTCATAGTTTTTTCCTTTATATCATATTGCAAATGTCAATTTGGGTAATCGATCAGTCTCCATTATCGTTTCCAACATTCTGGCAAACCCTTCCGGGTCGCGGATCTGATACTGCATATGGTTAAATCCCTGAAAAACCGGAAAGTTACCATATATATAAGTCTGCATCACTGCACTCCTGTATTTGAAATGTTCTTCTTTACTTCCGAATTCCCAGAACGTATGTTTTTGTAATTCTTCCGGCAATTTGGGAAACGGTTTATCTTCCAGACTGTCTGTCAGCTGCCTTCTCAGATTTCTATAAGTCAGGTTCTTTCCTGCCTTTATAAAGTAAGGCTTAATCTTGTCATCGTCACACCACATAATTTTCTTCAGCGTTTTTCCATTTGACCAGTACAGGCTTTTCATTGCCACATATAAGAATGGAACCATAATCCTGCGTGTCACCTTTCCAATCTGTGCAAACTGTCCGCCATCAAAAAATATATGCTTAACCGGTATTTTGGCATTCGTCACAAATG
This sequence comes from Coprococcus sp. RTP21204st1_G4_RTP21204_210225, assembly GCF_040915385.1. NCBI lineage: Bacteria > Bacillati > Bacillota > Clostridia > Lachnospirales > Lachnospiraceae > Coprococcus > Coprococcus sp. RTP21204st1_G4_RTP21204_210225. The sequence goes on from NZ_JBCPDP010000018.1 coordinate 51,135, forward strand.
CAATGGCAAGATCTGCACCGATAGAAGATGCCACTACAAGTTCTATCTCTTTGATTTCTTGTTTCTCCAGAAATCGTACCACTTGCTGTACCTCATCTCTTTTGCTGCAGTACCTCTGTCCGGAGCAATACACTGTTGAGGTTGGCATAATACAATAGAATTTTCCCGCCAATTTGTCAGCAACCGGCATGCTGCTTTCCCCAGTCACTCCCATTGCATGAAAGAAAAGAACAACTGGTTCTGATTTGTTTCCTGTTGTTTTAAAAACCATATTTCCACCTTCTGTCCATTTTTTATTTTTTATCCGTCTCTTTTTCTACTCTTCCATTCTGCAACAGCATTTCTCACCCGCTGATCGATATCCAGACGCGTACTACGGCATTCTTTCGGATGTTTTCTTGCTGCCTGAAATGCCAGTTTCATGAAAACTCCAGAACCAACTGGCAACATCGTCTTTAACATACTCTCTGGAAAAACGAAATGGGTTCCATGCTCATAAATAACATACTCCAATCTGCATGTGTGTGGATGTTCTTTCATACGCTGCTTCATACGGCGGATATATTTTGCTGTATCCCATAACACATCATCTTCAGCACCAATCAGCAATAATATTCCATTGATTTTTTCAATCTTGATCATCTCGTCTTCTGTGATTGTGTGAGCCTTTTCCGAATCATCAAACAGTTTTCTCGAATTAATCATATCACCTGTTCGCTTTGTTTCTTTCTCAATCACATGCCAGTAATCCGGATGTTTGTAACAAAATGGCATATACGGAAGCGGTTCTCCTTTGTAAGAAAAAAGAGATTCTCCCTCAATCGGCCATTCTTTACATCCATCTTTTTTGCCCTGCATAAATCCCTGCCAGATAAAGTCACTCGGTGTCAGACCAATCGTCAATGTAATATCTTCAAAATAAGAAGCTGCAGTTAAAGCAAGTGTTCCTGTAGTAGATGCCCCGACAATTCCTATCTTCTGATTACCATGTGCTTTTAACCAATCAATTGCTTTTTCTATACGCTCCAGCGGATAATTATGATGTCCATAATCCTTTTTTCCAGGTGACATTGTCATCACATTCACACCGAGTTTATGTAACCATTTCACAGATGTACGCGCTAGATAATCCTCTGAATCATCTCCGATCATGGCAATCATTGCACAGTCTGAATCTGATTCACATTTCCAGTATGCAGCATAAAATCCATCTGTTCCCACATCAAAATGTCTTTTCTTCATCTGTATCATCTCCTGCTCGTATAATATCATCCATGTTTTTCCATAACTATTATTTTGTTCGAGATATTTCGAACAGTTGGAATTTTACCTATCACATGATAAATCGGCATAAGTTCTTTCATCCCTTCGACCAGACTGACTTCCTGCTGAACAGAAAATTCCGATATGATTCTTTGCAGCTCTTTTCCATTCTTAACTCCCCATGTGAATTTTGCATTGCTTCCCTCTATGGATTTTTCTTTCACATGTTTTACAACAAAAGGTGACATGGTTTCGGCCATTACGGTTACTTCCTGAAATGATTTTTCAATAATAGAAAACATTTTTTTGATGTCCTTCTCATACAAATACATAGTAAGTCCTTCGATTATCACCAAAACATTTTCTCCGTGATAATCGATATCATCCACGTAGGAATCATCCATTGCAGACTTTGTAATCTGATACACCGGACCTGTTTCTGTAAGAAACTGTTTCCTTATCTTCATTGCTTCCGGCAGATCCACATTGTACCAACGCAGATATTTTCCTTCCATTCGATAACATCTGGTATCCAGTCCACATGCAATATTTATAACAACTGTATTTGCATACTTCTCCAAATATTGCTCAACCATCCGGTCTAATACAATTGTTCTCGCAATCACACCATAAGTCATGGCGTTATCTTTATCTGCCTTGGAAAAGTCATAATCAAGCTTTTTCACAAGTTCTACTGCAATTTCGTCATTTATTTTGGCATTTTTCTTTCTTGTTTCTTTTGCTCTTGCATACAGAGTCTGTACCATTGTTTCCGGCACACCTGTCACATTCACTTTTTCTTTCATTGTCTGTCGCCTTCCACTGCTTTTTTCACTTCTTCCACCCACTCTGCACTATGACAGCAAAACAGTTCTTCATGCTGCATGTTATGTCTTCGGATGTCCGGATTTTTGAAATAAGTACAATATCTCTTTTCGTATTTTTTACCCATCTTTGTCGCGTAAAACACGTGGATTGTTGTTCCCGGCACATCAATTCCATGTTGGACTTTCGTAACCAGATCAGAATAGAACTGATTATAAATACTCTGTTTCGTAATCCACGGACTTCCTCCCTGGTCAATACCGAACATATTTAAAAATCCAGCAACCAGTTCTTTCTTTGATTTATCTGCTTCATTTATTTTCTTTTGCATAAATTTAGGTAATTTACCTGTGTGAACCATTCTATACATAATCGGCACAACTATCGATGACTGGATTCTTGCCATAAATGAACCCGCTTCATCCATATCACTACTCCCAATGATGCCATGATCTATATGAATTCTTTTCCGCTGAATCAAAAGGGATACAAAACTTCCTCCAAGGGAACACCCATATGCTGCTTTAATTCTGCCACCATACTTTTTCCTGATTTCCTGCTCGATTTTTTCACATTCATCTTCCATTGAACAAAATTCTGTTTTCTCATTTGGATCAAATCCATCATAAGAAACTGCTACCGTATAAAAATAAGAATGTAACCCATCCAGTATATGGTTAAAGCTGCTATACAGGCAACAGGTACCCGGAAATAAAAAAATCACTGGTTTACGATTGTCTCCACTTTCATAAAATTTCATAGCTGGTCTCCTTTAGGCTTTTCTCACAACACAATGCATTCGCATACCTTTACGAATTTCAAATTTTTCTACTTTTAATCCTGCTTTTTTACAACATTTTATGACTACATCTCTTGTTGGCACCTGGACATCTCCATGTCCGCATATATTTGCCAACGGCATTTCCAATGTATTCATTAGCCATACTAATACTTTATTGTCACTGGTCACATCTCTCAGTATCAATCTTCCATTTGGGCGGAGACATCTTTTCACACTGTCAAAAAATGCCTGTGGATTCGGATAATGATGGAAGCTCATAGAACAAATAATTGCATCAAATGAATCCTTTTCAAAAGGAAAGTTCTCACAGTCTCCTACAACAAATGTTGCATTTGAAATATTTTTCTTTTTTGCCTGTTCAATCATGGCCGGAGTCAGATCCAGTCCTGTATAATGTCGGTCTGGATATTTTTCTGCTAATAAAGAAATCATCGGAGCAGGTCCGCAACCTGCATCTAATAAATCTCTAAATGACTCCTTCTCTAATTCTTCCAGAATATCCGGATAATCTTTCTTGCACATTTCGTAAATACCAGCATGGCTACTTTCATATCTTCCTGCTGCTTTTGTAAATTCTTTAATTGACATTTTTTTATATTCTTCATTTTTCATGCTTTTTCTCCAATCACAATACCTTTTTCGTCTTGCATCCGCATTTCTTCATTCTTTTCATATAAGCATAAAACTGCTTATGCAATTCCCTCATTTCATCTGGTGCCTTCATAGCATGTTGATACATAAATTTATCTCCAAAACTACTTCCAAATGTAACTGCCAGCATAATCGTCAAAAATGACAATGGCAAAAAGCGAAAAATATTCATTTTCCATGGTGACAGTTTACCCTTTTGTTTTCGCAAAAAGTTAAAATTTCTTTTCAGCCTTTCCGCTGTTTTCCTCATAATTTTCCATTCTTTTTCCACTTTCTCCGGATCGTCTGATTCATAATACGCATCCGCAATCGGTACCACCATAGCAAGATGACAAAGCTGCCATAGATGCATATCCGTTACTTTCTGGTATGGTATATGAGCATGCCTCAATATCTCTGAAAACTGCTTAGTTCTTTCGGATTTATTTCCTGATTTTTCTTATATAGCAATCCATTATTTCTTAAAGCCTCAAATCTTTTTCCTCTGGCATAAATACTTGTATCATAACCGGCTTCTGCAAATAAAGCTGCATACAAGGAGCCGATCACACCCGCACCATAAATCAATATTCTCATAAGAATCATTCCTCTCCTCTTACCCCAGTGCCACATCCAAGATCATCATCAAACTAAATCCAAGTGCAAAGAAAAGCGTACCGATATTCGAGTTCTGTCCCTGAGACATTTCCGGAATTAGTTCTTCAACCACGACATATAACATGGCTCCTGCTGCAAAGCTGAGTAAATATGGTAATGCCGGGATTACCAGCTGTGCGACAAGAATCGTCATTACTGCTCCAATCGGTTCAACGACTCCTGAAAGTACACCTCCCAGAAATGCCTTTCTCTTACTTTCACCCTCTGCCCTAAGCGGCATGGATATAATCGCTCCTTCTGGAAAATTCTGGATAGCAATTCCAAGTGATAAAGCAAGTGCACTTGTTGCTGTAATCTGTGCATTTTCAGCAAGAAATCCAGCATACATTACACCAACTGCCATACCTTCAGGGATGTTATGTAATGTAACTGCCAACACCATCATCGTAGTACGGCCAAGTTTGCTTTTCGGTCCCTCTGCCTGATCACTTCCAACATGAAGATGCGGAATCAAATGATCAAGTGCGAGTAAAAACAATATACCAATCCAGAACCCAACAACTGCAGGAACAAACGATAAAGTTCCCATATTCTCAGATTGTTTAATTGCCGGAATCAGAAGACTCCAGATTGAAGCCGCAACCATTATACCTGCTGCAAACCCTGCAAGTGCACGTTGCAGTAACTTGCTAAGTGTTTTTCTCATAAAAAACACGCATGCTGCACCTAGCGTTGTTCCAACAAACGGAATCAGTATACCTTCAAAAATATTTATTCGCATTATATTTTCCTTCCATATATGCTCGAAAAAATTCATTGGCAAAAATAATTATCTTCAGCGGTATAGTATTAGTTCTATAGCTTATTGATTATATTGCCTAATACCTAATATATGTTATTCTATAATCTTTCATACTTTCATCGTGTTAGTTTTAACTAACCGTCTAGTATAAAGAAAACCGTGTAAAAAGCAAACTGTAATTTTACACGGTTCTCTTATGCTTAAGTATATCACTTACGTAATCATATAACAATATATTTCTTTCAACAATTTACAAAACTGGGCGGTGGAATTTACTCTTTCACACAATGATGTTATGGTTATATTTCCTTCTGACAGCAGTACTGTAAAAATATCATATCTTCCAAAGGTGTAAATTCTACGTTTTTGCATTCGACTCTACGATTGCTGCATCAATCTTCTGAAAACGTTCTGTCAAATTTCTTTCCTCCTTCGTGTCATCTGATACAATACGGTTACCATTACAGAATTATTTTCCCAAGCTGCCAGAATGCCACCGCACTCGCCGCTGCCACATTCAGCGAATCAACGCCATGTGTCATCGGAATTTTAACCGTATAATCACATAGCGCTATTGTCTCGTTTTCCAGTCCTTCACCTTCATTTCCAAGAATAACTGCCAACTTTTCTTCCTTCATCAGTTCCGAATCATCGATGCTGACCGAATCATCAGTCAGCGCAAGTGCTGCCGTTTTATAGCCAAGCTTTTTCAATTCTGCAATCGCCTGTTTTGGCCAGATTACTTCCCGCTTGCACCGCATTTCATTGCTATCCCGGATAAATGTCCACGGAATCTGAAATACGGTTCCCATACTCACCCTGGAAGCCCGTCTGTAAAGCGGATCACTGCATCCCGGACTCAGAAGTACCGCCTCCATATTAAGAGCCGCTGCAGACCGGAAAATTGCTCCTACATTTGTCGGATTCTGCACATTTTCAAGAATCGCGATTCTGTTTATCCCATCACACAGATCCTGAAATTTTCGAAGCGGTTTCCGTCTCATTGCGCAAAGCATTCCTCTGGTCAGTTTGAAGCCTGTCAATTTAGTCAGCACCTCAAAATCCGCTGTAAAAATCGATACTTTCGTGTCATCAAATCTGTTCATAATCTGGATTGTTTCTTCATTCTCTTCCATCTGCTTCTTTTCAACAAGAACAGACAATGGCTCATAACCTGCATCCAACGCTCTGCCGATCACCTTCGGACTTTCCGCAATGAACATTCCATCTTCTGGGTGATCTTTATTCAGAAGCCGTGCTTCTGTGCATCTGGCATAAATATCCAATTCCGGCGCATTAAAGTCTTTGATTTCTATTACGTTCAGCATTTCTTTCCCCCTGTTTTCATCCGTATATTTAATCTGATCACCTTTTACAGACCTTCGCGATACACCTTATTGATCGTTGCCTGCGCATGTTCCAATTCTTTTTTCTGGATAATTGCGTTCCGGTCGCTTAGAATTGCCAGCATCTCATCCACCACATCTTCCGGTCGCGGATCTGATACACGGTACAGATAGCCGAGCATTCTTGTTGCTGTATAATCTGTGTTCATCTGTTTATAAGCAATTTCCCTGCAAAGGCTGTCCGGATAGCCTTTCTGTTGCAGTGCTTTGTATAGTTCATCCTGTTTTGATTGTGCCATAAATTATTCTCCAATATAATGCTTTTTATTATTCTTCTCTTAAAAATATTGATTCCAACAATCTGCATCCCGCTGCCGTCTTAAAAATACGGGATTTCGCATTTTCAATCGACACTTTTGAAAAATTACTCTCACTTGCATTTACAAGAAAATCTGCCTCTATTAAAATCTGATAATCAATCCCATCTATATTGGTGTATGTATGATGATGTGTGACCAGCCAGATAATACGCTCCACTTTCTGTTCTGATACAGGCATTCCTTCCAAAAACTCCTTTACCAGCGGTTCACTTTCAAGTTCCTGATTTTTACCATTTGTGTTTCCATATTTTTCACGGCAAAGTGGACAGGATATATCATGCACCACAGCTGCAAGTTCAAGAATTCCCTGTGTGTTTTCATCCACACTTTCCTGCTCCCCTATCGTCTTTGCATACGCCCATACTTTCAGGAAATGTTCGATATCTCTCAAATTCCCCTGATAAAAATCAATCATTTTTTCAATGGCAACTGCTGTTATTTTAGATTTTTCGTCTTTCATTGCATTCTTCCTCCTGACTTCTTCTGATTTATCTTTTATAACTATAGCACACTTTTCATTCGCAAATCTATTTTTTGTATTCTAGTCTTGCACCTGCTAGAGCGCGCCCATGGAACACACAAATGGAGCTCTAACTTTTTACAGTTAATTCTCTATTTGCTTCGCTTGTCCTGCTGCTGAAGATAAAACATTGCCTTTTGAGTTTCAATCTCCGCTTTCAGTTCTTCTTTTGTCGGCAAGTATAATTTATACTTGGAAGCAAATTTTTCAATGTACTTAGAGTATATGAAATTTGGGCTTTGTCTTGTAGTTACGAATATCCGCATAAATAGAAAAAGCCCTTTGAAAAAAGAATTTTCTCCTCTCTCAAAAGGCAAGTCAAAAAATTAATATCTATGTGTTATAATGTTCCACTATATTTCGAACGAAAAAATATCAAAATTTCAGATATTTTTTACCTTACCAGACAGAATCCTCACACAATCATTACGTTTTCCTCGGGAGAGAGCATTGCGACTACAATCCCGATAAAAGAACTTATGCTCTACTTGCCGGAAGAAGATTTTCTAAATATCTCAAAGGGCGTTGTTCTTCGAAAAAATCAAATTGTTCATATATCCGACGAAGGACTTTATACAATGACTGATGGTGCTGTCTTTCAAGGAAGAAAACGTAATCTGAGTCAGCACAAACAAATCCGTAAGTCACTTGGTTTAAATGTGCAGAACTATTCGGAGGTTTCAGAAGACAGCTCACTTCAATTATTTGATAACTGTAGCTTTCTCAATGATATGCCACTTGCTTTTTGTATTATTGAACTTGTATTTGATGCGGAGGGACATGGTGTAGACTTTGTATTCCGTTACTGTAATGATGAAATGGCTGTTGTTGAGGGCGTTCCCGTTTCAGAAATGTTGAATCATTCCTTTTATGAAGTCTTTGAAAATGGGGATAAAAAATGGCTTGTTACTTATGCGGATGTAGCATTAAACGGCAATAAACATATCCTGCAGGATTATAGTCCGGAAATCGACAAGACTTTGACCATCTACTGTTTTCAACCTGCCAGCGGATATTGTGCATGTGTATTGATTCCGTCTTAGTGTTCTGCTATTTGGCGTATGCGATTACAAAATTATTTTTCTGTAAACAAAAAAGTGCGGAAGTCCTTGATTTTTTAAGGGTTTCCGCATCTTGAATTATCTTTTATTTTTCTGAACCAGGCAATTTTTTTATTTTAACAAATCGAGCAGCGTATATTCACCTTTTGGAATCTTAGCTGTTCTATGATACTCTTTTATTGCTTCCACAAGAATCCCGGAATTAGAAAAATAATTAAACACGTAATCATATGATTTTACGTCAGACATTCTAAGATTTTCCTTGCAAAAATCACTTGGTTTTTTCCCTGACTTTTTGAATTCTTTATACTGATTTTCAGCAACCAGTAGTCTTTCTGGCTTCCTATCCATTTATAATCTTGTTGTTTACTGATGCTTCAAGTATAATAAAATCTATAAAGGAAATACACGCACAGCATGTGGACTTAATGCCTGATAATCCTCATGTTCGCGATATACAGGGAGGTTATTCTCATGGGGAAACAATCTACGAGAGAAAATAAGACAATTTATCAGATTTGCCGGGAAAAAGCCGGTCTCACCAGATCAGAAGCCAGTGAAAAAATGACTGCTGTTTCTGATTCTAAAATTGAAAAGTTTGAATATGAAATGCAGGAACCCACACCTTACGATATCATCCAGATGGCTGATGCTTACAAGCGCCCGGATCTCTGCAATTATTACTGCTCTCATAAATGCGAAATCGGTCATCGTTATGTCCCGGAGGTCGAAGTTTCTGATTTATCCAATATAATCCTGGAAACCATTGCCAGTCTGAATGAGATTAATCCTCTTACCACACGTCTGATCCAGATTGCCCGTGACGGTAAGATCAGCGATGATGAGATCAAGGATTTTGCTTTTATCAGTAACAAACTGGATGAAATTTCTTTGGCAATAGATTCCCTGAATCTCTGGGTTGATAAAACAGCCGGAGAGCAGGGACTAAACATCGAATTGCTCAGAGAAGAAAAAAAGAAACAGAAATAAGTATGAAAAACAAGGCAGCGAACCTATTTATGGTCCACTGCCTCTTTCCTTTACATATACTGTAACTGGTTTATGATGTATTCCGTTCTACGGATAGCTTCTTCCACCTGATGTCTGGCATTATTGATTCGATCCTGCACCATCCAATCCACAACAAATCCATCAAAAAAATAATCTGCAAAGGATAAGAAATCTCCAGTATTGATGTTCAGATTACAAGCCATGTTCACATCATTTAATTCCCTACTGAAATTACGAAGATCATATTTCGCCTGTTCCATATTTTGTCTGGCCTGATCCATCTTGGAGTTTTTCAACATCGTAGAAAAGAATCCACCGCCAAACATATCCACCAGTCCCCAATTTTTTGCACTGTTCAGGTTTTCTTTTGCTGTCCGAAGACTACTTAACGCTCGTTGTCCTGCTTCAATCGCTTCTCGTTTCTCTTTTTCTATATCATATCCCATAATTTCTTCCCTCCTCGTATTTTTATGAGTTAGATGATATAAGTGCAATGATTCCGCCGATGATCAACAATGGAAATGCAATATAAATCAGTCCACCAACAACCATTCCTATCAAAATCACCGGAAAAAATACAACTGTACAGAGCAACTTTAAGATTCCCCAGGATGCTTTTACACCAAATATAAAAAATTTTCCAATAAACCAGATCATGCATATAGTAAATAGTAACGATAACATATTCTACTCCTTCTGACTCCTGTTATGATTTGAATCATTCATTTTTTTGATTGTTTACTTGATACAAACTCAGCTGTATTTCTCACACCGATTTTACTACTGAATTCTGGGTTCTTCTCTATTTTTTCAATCATCCGAATTAACCTTATTCTCTGTGCTGTATCCATCTGCTCACCTCATTCTGACAGTTCTCCCTTTTGATATTGTCAGTATAACCGGATAACTTTTCAAAATATATACCTAATACAAAGAATTGAACATATGTAATTCTCAATTTTCGAGGAATATTTAAAAAGACCCAGAGGGAATTGTTCCCTTCTGAGCCTATTGGTTATATAGCAGTATTTTTCATATTTGCTCTGATTTACTTTTTTTGTAATTTCTTCTCTGGAAATCTTCGAACCAAGGTGCATTCCTCGTTGCTTACACATATACGCTTTCATTGTTTCTATATTCTCATCAACACTTCCTGACTCAAGTGAGCACATTTGCGAATTGTTTTCCTCATTATTTACATGCCACACTTCCAGAGCAGAAATTTGCATATGTTTTATGCATAACTATTGTTCCATTTGAAAACTTAATATCAATATCATTTGCAGAACCATATCTAACTATTTTAGCTTTCATTCCATTTCTCATTATCTTCTCTGTCCATAACCGTTCATTTTTCAAAGTACGCCTCAGTTGCGGAATCCCAGGTTTACCTATAGCTCCGTGAATAAAATCCTCATATTTTCTATCTTTCACAATAGTGCCATCTTTAAATTTAACGGTGATATGATTTGCATCTTTTACTTCAATAATCTCCGCCTCCTCATTACCTCTGTTTTGAATTTTTTTATCCCCTATATGATTTCTTGCATAACAGGAAGGCACTGCTACACTACCTGTACTAAATCTTTTCCATCTTGTTTTTACTATTTCTCCATTATCAAACTTCACTTTGATATCATTACTCAAATTATATTCAATCACTTCTGCCATCATCCCGTTCTTCATTTGTTTTCGTAAATTTAATCTTTGATTCTTTTTTGCCAGACTTGTATCTTTGGGATGTGAAATATTTCCTTTAACAAAACTTTGATAACATTTATGATATACAATTTCTCCATCCTCGAACTGTACAGTGATATTTCGACAACTAGACATTTTAATGATTTCTGCAACCATACCATTATTCATTTTTTTCTTTTCATATAAATGAATCGTTGCACGTTTACTATTTGATACATATTCCTTTATTGTACGTTTATCTTTCTCAAAGTTTATAAACTTATCATCCTTTTTGAGAACATCTCTGACAAAACTTTTCAGGCAACATTCCAATGAAGCTGACATAAATCTACTATCCTCTAAAATATAGTTTCTTCCACTAACACCAGAGCATCCCGGTTCTCTAAAACGATAAAGTTTTATTCCCAACTTTTCAACTATTTTATTCTTTCCTTCATCATCTTTATTTTTAGTATGAGAATATTCACCATCATACTCAATCGCTATTTTCAGCTTATCATTATATAAATCAAGCTCTTTCCCTTCTAAACCAACTCTGTCAGAACGCTTTGAACGTTGTGGAATTCGAACAAACCCCAATGACTCTAAATAAAATCTTAATACCAATTCATTTTGTGATACATTTCCTCCAGGAATTGTAGGATGTGCAATACTACCGATACAAAAATCCCGCCAGGATACTCCCGTTCTTTTTCCTCCATCTTCAAACAAAATATCCATATCATGACTCCCCCTGTATTCAATAACCTCAGCAGTCAATCCATTATTCATTACCTTTTTCTCGCCAATTCGCTCTTCTCTATTTCTTGGAGCTTTAAAATGTTTTTCATAGTTGAAGTTTCCCTCAATAAAGTATCTCCAATTTTTTAACTTCATTTCTTTCCCATCACAAAATCTGATTATAAAATTTTCACAAGTACTATAACTTACAACTTGTGCCCTCTTTCCATCCCTGGATGTACTCTCTACCCCTATTCTTTCACTTGCTTTTATTATGTATTTTCTCATTTACACGCCTGCATTCTAATTTGATAAGTGTTTCTTTCTAAAATCAAAAAATCCTGTTCTGTACACCAAAACATTATTTTTTGACTTCCTTTATTATATTTTTCTATATAAAGAAATTCCCAGAATACTTACTGCTATCACAATAAGAAATTTTCCAAATCCTGATATTGTATATTCTAGACCTCTCATACAAATAATCTGTCTTCTCCTAAATATTTTTCTAGTCATTGCAATATAAAATTGCTTATACAGTCTCTCCCTTAAGAGTCTTGGTATTCTGGATAATATACAGAACGACCGATATGACCATCATTATAGCGCACAAACCAATCAACAGATCTGATACCATCGGTGTAATGTGGAACCATATAATATGCACCGCTGCAGTTCCATATAATAAAAAGGTTACTATCTTTCCATGCCAGTCCGCACCATGTACTTTTCCTGTTTTTCGTATCACAAGACATCCACTAACTGCCATATAGAGTTCCTTACCTGCCATTATAACGATTAGCAGAAGCATATGCGGAAAACGAGTAAACAGACAGATTAACATCGCTGCCTGTGTCAGCTTATCAGCCACCGGATCAAGTATTTTTCCTAAATTACTAATCCTATGGAATCTTCTTGCGATATATCCATCAGCAAGATCCGTAAGACCAGACAGCAATAAGATTTCACCAGCTAACAGAGGATTTTTCTTTACACAATAACTCCATATAATTACCGGAATCAGACAAAGCCGAAAAAAAGAAAGAAGATTAGGAACCGTAATAATTCTATTCAAATTTTCTTCCTGATTCACTTCACTCTGCATGTACAATCACTTCACTTTCCTTTTTTTAGACATAAACCAATAAAATATAACACAAAATGCTAAAGCAAACACAACACCAAAAACATTTTGAATCACTCTAAGACTAACCGCTCCTTGTAGTCCATAAGTCTCTGTAGCAATGGCTAAAGCACCAAATGTGTTAAATACTGCCTGCCAGCCATATTGTGCTGAAAGTCCTACACCGATTCCACCAAGAATTCCTATATATGCATAGATTGACGAAGGAAGCAGAAAATATAATACTGTAAAACATATAACACCTGCAATATTTCCGACAATCCTTTTACGGACTCTGTAGTGCATATCTTCCATAAACGGCAAAATCGCGGACATGGCCGCAATACCAGCCCACATTGCACGTGGCATATTACAAAGTTCTGCAATGCAAAGGACAATCGGTACGCATAAAATCTGACATATCTGCCATTTTGTTCTGGAAGAAGTGATATCAAATTCTTGTATCAGATCTTTCAGATTTCTTTTATAAGTTCTGTTTTTATGATTTCGATAGAATACGAAGCAGGTAAGTGCTGCACCTAAAGCCATTCCGACTAATCGCATCTGATAGCTTTTTCCCGTAACATCATAACCATATAGCAGCAGATACCCAAGAACCAATGTAGATTGATTAAACATGAATGGATTATGGCATCCGAACAGAATCAACACAGCCAGTGCCGCAATATTTAACAGCATTCCCAATACCGGTGAAAACTGATTTGCTAAATGCGGACATACAGTCATAATTACAAAGAACAAAGCCAAAAGCATCGTAGATTGTCCGGTGTGGATCCCCAGATCCGCATTTCTAAACACCATGAGACATAATAAGACCACTACACCTACAATGCTGTTCTCATTTCCAAATAGGATGCTGAAAATACTAACAAAGAAAAAACAAAATGCCAATGTAACAGCTATCTTCACCAGATATACCCACATATGATATAATTTTTCTTTTAGTGTTTCACTCTTTTTCAACAGGTTTTTAGAACCTGCCTGATTTAACTGCAACTCCTGATAAAATGTCATATAAATTCTCCCATCTACTACAATATGTTTATGGTTAATATCCCTTACAGCCAGTAAGGAATTATCCATCTTGTTGCTTAAGCTGTATAATGATGGAGCAATCG